>JBFKAV010000004.1:0-65426 GCA_041621405.1 Paracoccaceae bacterium | reverse complement strand
TCGGGCTGCGCGGGGCCGAGCTCGGCCGGCGAAAGCGTGGCCGGCCCGAGGTCGAGCGCAGCGAAGGCCTGGGCGTCGGCGGGCTCCAGCCGGTCCATGGCGAGCACCGTGCCCCAGCCGAGATGGTCGGGATCCTGCATCCTGAGCTGCGCCTCGGGCGACATCAGGAAGTTCGCCAGCACCATGGCGCCGGCCTTGGCGTTGGAATTGTAGGGGATGGCGAGGAAGCTCGCGTTGCCGATGGTGCCGCCGTCAAGGACATAGGTGCGGACGGTGTCGGGCAGTTCGCCGTTGGCGATGGCGGCCGAGGCAGCGCCGGGCGAGAACGACAGCGCGAGGTCGATCTCGCCGTCGGCGAGGAGCGGCTTCAGCGCCTCGCCGGTGGCGGGATAGGCCTGGCCGCCGCGCCAGAGATTCGGGGTGAGAGCGTCGAGGAAGCTCCAGAGCGGCTGGGTGGCGGCGGGGTAGGACGCGTCGTCGGCCGGGCGGGCGAGGACGCCACCGCCGGGAGCAAGCTCGACCAGCGCCTGCTTCAGGAAGGTGACGCCGAGGAAATCCGGCGGCTGCGGGAACGCGAAGCGGCCGGGGTTGACTTCGGCCCATTCAGCGAGTTCCACCATCGAGCTGGGCGGGTCGGGAACCTGCGCGGTGTCGTGCCAGAAGACGATCTGGGCCATCGCCCAGGGCGCCTCGAGCCCCTCGGTCGGGACCGTGAAATCGGCGGTGAGGGCGGCGTTGGTCGACGGGTCGGTCAGCGACCAGTTGGGCAGGTCTTCGGACCAGGGGCCGAAGAGCAGGCCCTGCGCCTTCATCGAGGCGAAGTTGGGGCCGTTGATCCAGATCAGATCGACCGCGCCGCCCTCGTCTCGTCCCGCCGCGCGCTCGGCGACGACCCGGCTGACCGCGTCGGCGGTGTCGGCGAGCTTGACGTGCTCGACGCTGACGCCATGGTCCTCGGAGATCCGCTGCCCGGCCCAGGCGATGAACCTGTTGGCCTGCGCCGAGCCGCCCCAGGCGTGGAAATAGACCGTCTGGCCGCGCGCCTCGGCCAGCACCGCGTCCCAGTCCGAGGGATCGGGGTCGGCGAGCGCAGGCAAGGCGGCGAGGCCGAGGGCCATCAGGGCGGCGAGGCGGACCATCCGGGGCTCCGTGGTTGGAAGCATCGGACCCTGATTGCCGGAAACGGCGCGCACGGGAAACTCATTTTCGCGTCAGCTATGTGTCAGCCGGGCCAAACCCCATGGCCCGCGCCGGGGCTCCGGGCTGCGCTTGCGGCGGAGCCGCGGCGGCGATGCGACGAGGCCGCCGAGCTGCGGGGCGGGACATGGCGTGGCGGGCCCCTTCCTAGGGACTCAGATGTCGCGGCCAGAGGCGTCGAGACCTCGGGTGCCCCCGTGGGACGGCGGACGCCCGTGGCCGCCTCGCCGAACCGCGCCGCGCGGGCACCGCGCGGCGCCGTGCCCAACGGGAGGAGCCGATCTCCGATCGGCGGCGACGGGCGGGAGCGCCCCGGGCCACGGGCGGACGGGGCGGCCTGCTGGCGGTGCGCGGCCGGGCCGGCCTCCCTTGCGGCCCCTCGGGCGCGCCACTAAGACTCGGTCAAGCTTTCGCGGTTTAGACATTCCCCGAGGACACGAGGCAGCGGACGATGAAAGATCCCTTTGATACCTACATGAACACGCTCGTTCCGATCGTCGTGGAACAGACGTCGCGCGGCGAGCGCGCCTATGACATCTACTCGCGGCTTCTCAAGGAGCGGATCATCTTCCTCTCCGGGCCGGTGCATGACGGTCTGTCGAGCCTGATCGTAGCGCAGCTTCTGTTCCTGGAATCCGAGAACCCCTCAAAGGAAATTTCGATGTACATCAACTCGCCCGGCGGCGTGGTGACCTCGGGGCTCTCGATCTATGACACCATGCAGTACATCCGGCCCAAGGTCTCCACGCTGGTGGTGGGGCAGGCGGCCTCGATGGGCTCGCTGCTCCTGGCCGCCGGCGAGAAGGGGATGCGCTTCTCGCTGCCGAACAGCCGGATCATGGTGCACCAGCCCTCGGGCGGCTACCAGGGCCAGGCCACCGACATCATGATCCACGCCGAGGAGACGCTGAAACTGAAGCGGCGGCTGAACGAGATTTATGTCAAGCACACCAGCCAGAAGTTGGAGACCGTGGAAGCCGCACTCGAGCGCGACAACTTCATGACCGCCGAGATGGCGAAGGATTGGGGGCTGATCGACGAGATCGTGGAAAGCCGCGGCAAGGAGAGCGAGGAAAGCGCGTGAGGCCCCGGCAAACACGGGCTTTTTTGGCGTTGTGCAGGGAAGGGGGCTGGCCTAGACTTCCCGGCGAGCGGCCCCGGACAGGCGCGGGCAACCGCAGGGGATAGGCGATGGCGAACACTTCCTCCGGCGACAGCAAGAACACGCTCTACTGCTCGTTCTGCGGCAAGAGCCAGCACGAGGTGCGCAAGCTGATCGCGGGCCCGACCGTCTTCATCTGCGATGAATGCGTCGAGCTCTGCATGGACATCATCCGCGAGGAGACCAAGGCCCATGGCCTGAAGTCCTCCGACGGGGTGCCGACGCCGCGCGAGATCTGCAAGGTGCTGGACGACTACGTGATCGGCCAGGGCCATGCCAAGCGCGTGCTTTCGGTGGCGGTGCACAACCACTACAAGCGGCTGAACCACGCCCAGAAGTCGAACGACATCGAGCTGGCCAAGTCGAACATCCTGCTGATCGGCCCCACCGGCTGCGGCAAGACGCTTCTGGCGCAGACCCTGGCGCGCATCCTCGACGTGCCCTTCACGATGGCCGACGCCACGACCTTGACCGAGGCCGGCTACGTCGGCGAGGACGTGGAGAACATCATCCTCAAGCTCTTGCAGGCCTCCGAGTACAACGTCGAGCGCGCGCAGCGCGGCATCGTTTACATCGACGAGGTCGACAAGATCACCCGCAAGTCCGACAATCCCTCGATCACCCGCGATGTCTCGGGCGAGGGCGTGCAGCAGGCGCTCCTGAAGATCATGGAGGGCACCATCGCCAGCGTGCCGCCGCAGGGCGGCCGCAAGCATCCGCAGCAGGAGTTCCTGCAGGTCGACACCACCAACATCCTGTTCATCTGCGGCGGCGCCTTCGCCGGCCTGGAGAAGATCATCGCCCAGCGCGGCAAGGGTTCGGCAATCGGTTTCGGTGCCGAGGTGAAGGAGCCCGACTCGCGCGGCGCGGGCGACATGTTCAAGCAGCTCGAGCCGGAGGACCTCCTGAAGTTCGGGCTGATCCCCGAATTCGTCGGCCGCCTGCCGGTGATCGCTACGCTGGAGGACCTCGACGAGGAGGCGCTGGTCTCGATCCTGACCGAGCCCAAGAACGCGCTGGTGAAGCAGTATCAGCGGCTGTTCGAGATCGAGGGCGTCGACCTCGCCTTCACCGACGACGCGCTGAAGGCCATCGCCAAGCGCGCCATCGCCCGCAAGACCGGGGCGCGGGGCCTGCGCTCGATCCTCGAGGACATCCTGCTCGAAACCATGTTCGAGCTGCCGAGTCTCAGGGGCGTGGAAGAGGTGGTGGTGAACGAGGAGGCGGTGACTGCCGGCGTGAAGCCGCTTCTGATCTACGCCGAGGGCAAGAAGGAGCCCGCCTCGGCGGGCTGAGGGCATGCGGCGGCGGATCTCCGGTGGCGCGACCTTCGAGGCCGAGATCGGCTATTCCCGCGCGGTCGTGGAGGACGGCTGGGTCTTTGTCGCCGGCACCACCGGCTACGACTACGGCACAATGACGATGCCCGAGGCGGTCGAGGACCAGTGCCGCAACGCGCTCGCCACCATCGAGGCGGCGCTGCGCGAGGCCGGCGCGAGCCTCGATGACGTGGTGCGCGTGCGCTACATCCTGCCCGACCGTGACGATTGGCCGCCGTGCTGGCCGGTCGTGCGGCAGGCCTTCGCCGCGGCGCGGCCGGCGGCGACGATGATCGTGGCCGGGCTTCAGGAGCCCGAGATGAAGATCGAGATCGAGGTCACGGCGCGGCTCTCCGATCTCGCCCGCAAGCTGCGCCGGGCGCCCTGACCGACGCGGCAGCCGATGCTGCCACCCCGTCACGACCGGCTGTCGTAATGCGCATTGGCCCGGGAGACGTCTTGCGCCCGCGCGTCGGCCCAATGGCAGAAGTCGCGCAGAAGCGGAACCAGCGATTGGCCCATCTCTGACAGGCGGTATTCCACCCGCAGCGGCACTTCGGCGAAGATCTCCCGTTCGATCAGCCCGTCGCGCTCCATCTCGCGCAGGCGCTGGGTCAGCATCTTGTGGGTGATCCCCGGAATGAGCCGTAGCAACATGCTGAAGCGCAGGGTGCCGCCGAAGATCAGGCAGTAGAGGATCGCCGGCTTCCACCGCGTGCCGATGGCCTTCATCGCCGTTTCGAAGTTGGCGATCAAGCGACGATCCTTGTTGCCCATTTCCATCGCTAGGCTGCTTTCGGTACATTATATAGAAAATATACCTGCTGTGGTAGGCTGCGTCCACGGCCCGGTCCGGGCCCGAACCCAACCGATGGAGACGCTGCCATGGCGATTCAATGGACCAGCTGCCTGTTGCCGATAGCCTTCGGGGCCGTGCTGGCGGCCCCAGCCGCCGCCGAGTCCCACGCCGCATTCGACCTGAAGCGATACGGGGACCTGGTTTTCCAGCCGACCGGCGAAAGCGTGGATGCCGAGCTGTCGATCCTCTGGGGAAATCCGGGGACCGGACCCTTCGGCATGATGTTGCGGCTGCGGGGCGGCTATGTCTCGCCGCAGCACATCCATTCGTCCGACTACCATGCGGTGATCATCGAGGGTCGGTCGCAGCATTGGCTCGAGGGCGAGGACGAGGAGATGGCCGAAGCCCACGGGCCCGGCACGTACTTCTTCCAGCCGGCGAACCAGCCGCATACCGATGCGGTGCCCGGTGAAGACCCGGTCACGGTGTTCCTATTTTTTCCCCGGGCCAATCGACTTCATCCCGACCGAGTGACCGGGGCGACCGATGCCGCCTTGGCTCTGGACCTCGCCCCTGCCATGCGCCATATCGGGGGAACGCATTCCGGAGGCACCAATGGGCATCCTCAACCTGGCTCTGCGCGCCGTCACCTGGTGGCACGGCCAGACGCTGAACACCCAGTTCTTCACCTGGCGCAAGGGCGTGAAGGTCGGCGAGGATGTTGAGGGCAACCGGTACTACAAGAGCCGCGATGGCAAGCGGCGCTGGGTGATCTTCAACGGCGAGGCCGAGGCCAGCCGGGTCAGCCCGGACTGGCACGGCTGGCTGCACTATACCTGGGACGAGCCGCCGACCGAGGCGCCGGTGAAGCGCAAGCCCTGGGAGAAGCCGCACGAGCCGAACCTGACCGGAACCGCGGCGGCCTACGTGCCGCCGGGCTCGATCCGCCGCGCCGAGCCTGCCGAGCGGCAGGACTACGAGGCCTGGGTGCCCGACTGATGGCAGAGAACGCGACAGAGGTCCTGGTCGGCGGGCTGGTGCTGGCCGCGGCGATCGGCTTCACCGTCTATGCCGGCCAGGTGACCGGGTTTTCCCGCGACGGCGGCGCCTACGAGCTGAAGGCCTCGTTCCGCTCGGTCGAGGGGGTGACGGTCGGTTCCGACGTCCGGCTCGCCGGGGTGAAGGTGGGCACCGTCACCCGGGTCGAGCTCAACCCCCAGACCTATTTCGCCGACGCCACCTTCACCATGGACGAGAAGATCCAGCTGCCCGATGACAGCGCGGTCTTGATCTCGTCCGAGGGGCTTCTGGGCGGCAACTTCGTGGAGATCCAGCCCGGCGGCTCGCCGTTCAACGTCGAGCCCGGCGGCGAGATCATCGACACCCAGGGCGCGGTGAGCCTGATCACGCTTCTCCTGCGCGCTTTCACCAGCGACGAGTCGGAAGCGCCGCCCGAGGCGGCGCCATGAAGCTCGCGGCCCTGGCGGCGACGCTCGCGGCGCTGCCGGCGCTGGGGCAGGAGGCGCCAGGCAGGCTGCAGACCGAGGAACCACCGGCGGGGGTCGCGCTGGCCGAGGGGGCGCTGGTTCGCGGGCTCGACAAGGTAACGGGCGAAATTGTCGACTTCGAGCTGGCGGAGGGCGAGAGCGCGCGGCTCGGGCGGCTGACGATCAGCGCCGGGGAATGCCGCTACCCGGCCGACGACCCCTCGTCGAACGCCTATGCCTGGCTGACCATCCTCGACGACGTTGCCCCCGAGCCGGTGTTCCAGGGCTGGATGATCGCCGCCGCGCCGGCGCTGAACGCGCTCGACCACGCGCGCTACGACGTCTGGCTCATCCGCTGCAGCATCTCGGAGGGCTGAGGCAGCGGGCCCGCCCGGTCGAGGTCGGCGCTCCGCTCGAGAGCCTCGGCGAGGCGCCGGCGATACTCGGCGCGGCTGATCTCGATCGCGCCGAGCGAGGCCAGGTGCGGCGTCAGGAACTGGGTGTCGAACAGGCGGAACCCGCCGAGGCGGAGGCGGTCGACGAGGTAGGCCAGCGCCAGCTTCGAGGCGTCGGTGCGGCGCGAGAACATGCTCTCTCCGAAGAAGGCGGCGCCGAGGGTCACGCCGTAGACCCCGCCGGTGAGCTCGCCCCCTTCCCAGACCTCAAGCGAATGCGCGCGACCTTGCTCGTGGAGCGCGACATAGGCGTCGCGGATCGACTGGTTGATCCAGGTCTCGGCGCGGTCGGCGCAGCCGGCAACGACGCCGGAGAAATCGCTGTCGGTTCGAATCTCGTAATTCTTCCGCAGGATTCGCCTGCGCAACGAGCGAGAAATGTGGAATTGATCCAAGGGCAGGATGCCCCGGCGCTGGGGATCGAGCCAGTAGACCTCATGTTTCGCGCGCGAATCCGCCATCGGGAAGATGCCGGAGGCATAGCCGCGAAGCAGGATCTCGGGGCTGAGCGGCGGCTCTCTCATGCCGCCTGCCGGATCACGAGAGGTGTTCGGCGAGCCACTTTTCGAGCCAGTGGATCGTGTAGTCGCCGGCCTGGATATCGGGCTCTTCGAGCAACTGGCGGAAGAGGGGGATCGTGGTGTCGACGCCGTCGACGATGATCTCGCCGAGGGCCCGCTTCAGCCGCGCCAGAGCTTCCGGCCGGTCGCGGCCGTGCACGATGAGCTTGCCGATCAGGCTGTCGTAGTAGGGTGGGATCCGGTAGCCGTCGTAAAGCGCGGAATCCATCCGCACGCCGAGGCCGCCCGGGGCGTGATACTGGCTGATCCGGCCCGGCGAGGGCGCGAAGTTCGGCAGCTTCTCGGCGTTGATGCGGACCTCGATGGAATGGCCGTTTGGCACGAGATCCTTCTGCACGAATTCCATCGGCAGCCCGGCGGCGACGCGGATCTGCTCGCGCACGAGGTCGACGCCATAAACCGCCTCGGTCACCGGGTGCTCGACCTGGAGCCGGGTGTTCATTTCGATGAAGTAGAACTCGCCATCCTCGAAGAGATACTCGATCGTCCCGGCCCCGGAATAGCCGATCTTGGCCACCGCCTTGGCCGAGGTCGCGCCGATCTCGGCGCGCATCTTGTCGGTGATCACCGGCCCGGGGCTTTCCTCGAGCACCTTCTGGTGGCGGCGCTGCAGCGAGCAGTCGCGCTCGCCCAGGTGCACCGCCTTGCCCTTGCCGTCGCCGAAGACCTGGATCTCGATGTGCCGCGGGCGGCCAAGGTATTTCTCGAGATAGACCTCTTCGTTGCCGAAGGCGGCCTTGGCCTCGGCACGGGCGGTGCGGAAGGCGGTGTCGATCTCCGCCTCCGACTTGGCGAGCTTCATGCCCCGGCCGCCGCCGCCGGCGGTGGCCTTGATGATCACCGGGTAGCCGATACCGGTGGCGACGCCCCTCGCCGCCTCTAGGTTCGGCACGCCGCCCTCGGAGCCGGGCACGCAGGGCACGCCGAGCTGCCTCATCGTCTCCTTGGCGGTGATCTTGTCGCCCATGATGCGGATGTGCTCGGCGCGCGGGCCGATGAAGGTCAGCCCGTGATCCTCGACGATCTGCACGAAGGTGGCGTTCTCCGAGAGGAAGCCGTAGCCGGGGTGGATCGCCTCGGCGCCGGTGATCTCGGCCGCCGAGATGATCGCCGGCATCGAGAGGTAGCTTTCCGGCGACGGCGCGGGACCGATGCAGACGCTTTCGTCGGCCATCCGCACGTGCATCGCGTCGGCATCGGCGGTGGAGTGGACGGCAACCGAGCCGATGCCCATCTCGCGGCAGGCGCGGATCACGCGGAGGGCGATCTCGCCGCGGTTGGCGATCAGTATCTTGCGGAACATCCGATCACTCGATGATCATCAAGGGCGTGCCGTATTCCACCGGCGAGCCGTCGGCCACCAGGATCCGCCGGACAGTGCCCGAGCGCGGCGCCGGGATCTGGTTCATCGTCTTCATCGCCTCGACGATGAGGATTGTCTGGCCTTCGGAGACGGTGGTGCCGACCGCGACGAATGGCGGCGTGCCCGGCTCGGGCTGCAGGTAGACGGTGCCGACCATCGGCGAGGTCACCGCGCCCGGATGTTCGGCGAGGTCGTCCGGGGCGGCGGCCGCGGCAGGCGCGGCGACGGCCGCAGGGGCGGGAGCCGGCGCAGATGCGGGGGCAGGGGTCGGGGCGGCCATGTGCAGAACCTGCGGCGCCGACTTGGAGACCCGGACGTTCAGGCTGTCGTCCTCGCCGTACTCGCGCTTGACCTCGAGCTCGGTCAGGTCGTTTTCCGTCAAGAGCCGGGCGAGCGCCTCGATGAAGGCCACATCGGCCTCGTGGTCCTGTTTGGTCATGCCGTCCTCGAGTCGGTTCCGCGATCGCCCGTCTGCCGCGGGCCGTTCAAGCTGCGCCGCTTATAAGCCAGCGGGCGGAAGGTGAAAAGCGCGAGTTGCGGGGATGGTGCGGGGGTACGACGGCCCCTTCCGGCGGGCGTTTGGGCCCTGCGGGCCGGGTTGACCGCCGGATCGGGTTGCCCGTCCGTTCAGTCCGCAGGGGCCGGAGAGCGGCCTGCCTCGTTGAGCCGCGGCCGCGCAAAAGCCGATCGGGCTGGCCGCGCGGGCCATGGCAGGGCGAGCCTCGCGGCAGGGTTCGGCGCCGCGGCGCCTGCACGGCGACGGTGTTTTCCGAGGTGGATCGGTGCCGGCGCGCTCAGCGCGAGACGTCGAGCATCCGCGGCGGGTCCTCCCGGACGCTGCCATAGGCCGAGCGCGTGGGCGCCGGCGCCTCGCGCGCCCCGGCGCGGTCGTCGCGGGTCCGGGCACTCTCGGCCCTTGCCTCGCGCCGCGCCGCGTCAGCGTCGCTCCGCCCCGCGTCACCCGGTGCCATGCGGCGTTCACCCGGATCAGGCGCCTGCGCGCGCCCGGGCTGGGGACCGGGGCTCGCCTCTGCGGGCTCTGCCGGCCCCGTCTTCCGGAGCCGCGCGCGCTCGGCCTCGAGCACGTTTGCCTGGAAGGCCGGCGGCGGGCCGACCGGGACGGCGGGATCGGCGGCGACGACTTTCGCCTCGCGGGCCAGACGCTCGGCCTCGGCTCCGCGATCGCGGGTGCCGTCGTTGCGTGCGCGGTCGCCCGCGGCCGCGCCCCGAACCGCCGTCACGGTCTCGACGGCGACCGGTGCCCGCGCGGGCGAGACGCCCGGC
The DNA here is from genome assembly GCA_041621405.1 of Paracoccaceae bacterium. Taxonomy (GTDB): domain Bacteria; phylum Pseudomonadota; class Alphaproteobacteria; order Rhodobacterales; family Rhodobacteraceae; genus JBFKAV01. Next base: position 55,779 of record JBFKAV010000004.1, on the reverse strand, counting down.
AAGGCCTGTTGAACGGGTTGCAGTATCAGCATGTCCCTGGCTCCGACGCCGGAGCCCCCACCGATTCGCGATTCTACACCAGCGCCGTTACCGGCACGTTAAGCCTTCCCGAGGGTGACCTGCTGGCCGAGCTCGATCACCCGGTTCGAGGGCAGGTGGTAGAAGATCGTGGCACTGCTCGCGCTGGCGGCCAGCGCCATGAACAGCCGCTCCTGCCAGAGCGGCATCTCGGACTTGCTCGAGACCTTGTAGAAGCGGCGGTGCAGGAAGAACGAGGTGGTCATGATGTCGAACTTGACGCCCGACCTTCGCGCCAACGCCAGGAGCCGCGGCACGTTCGGCTCCTCCATGTAGCCGAATGCGAGCCGAATGCGGGTGAAGCTTTCCGACAGCGGCTCGACGCGCACCTTCTCCTCATCGGGCACCCGAGGCGTCGTGCGGACGTTTACGCTCACCACGTAGTTCTGCGCGTGCAGCACCGAATTGTGCTTGAGATTGTGCATCAGCGCCGAGGGCGCCAGATCGCCGTCCGCGGTGAGGAACACCGCGGTCCCGGGGGCGTGGCAGAGGCGCCGGGAGCCTTCCACCGAGTCGACGAGCGTGGCCAGAGGCACCGATTGGGCGCGGACCTTTTCCTGCACGATCTGGAAGCCCCGGACCCAGGTGCCCATGACGACGACGATCATGGCCGCCACGGCGATCGTGACGTAGCCGCCGTGCTGCACCTTGGTGAGGTTCGCGGCGAGGAACAGAAGCTCGGTGCCAAGCATCGGCGCGACCACCACGGCGACAAGCGCGACCGGCCAGCGCCATCGCATGCGGAACACGATCGCGCCGAGGATCGAGGTGATGATCATGTCGCCGGTGACCGCGATGCCGTAGGCCGAGGCGAGGTTGCCCGAGCTTTCGAAGACGACGACCAGGGTGGTGACGCCGAGAAACAGCAGCCAGTTGATGCGGGGCAGGAAGATCTGGCCCATCTGCTCGGCCGAGGTATGGACCGCGAGCAACCGCGGCAGAAGACCCAGCTGTACCGCCTGGTGCGCGATCGAGAAGGCTCCGGTGATGACCGCCTGTGAGGCGATGACGGTTGCCACCGTGGCGAGCGCGACGAGCGGCAGCAGCGCCCAGCCGGGCGCCATCAGGAAGAAGGGGTTCCCGGCCGCCTCCGGGCGCGCGAGCACCAGCGCGCCCTGCCCGAGATAGGCAAGCGCGAGGGTGGGCAACACCAGCGCGCTCCAGGCGATCCGGATCGGGCCGCGGCCGAAGTGGCCCATGTCGGCGTAGAGCGCCTCGGCGCCGGTCACGGCGAGGAAGACGGCCGCAATGATTGGCAGCGCGCCGGCACCGTGCGACACCAGGAAGGCGCCGGCATGGGCCGGGTTCAGCGCGGCGAGGATGTCCGGGTGGTCGCCGATGTGCCAGAGGCCGAGGCCGCCCATCATGAGAAACCAGCCGAGCATGACCGGCCCGAACAGCGCCGAGACCGAGCCGGTGCCGCGCGACTGCACCCAGAAGAGCGCGAAGAGGATGCCGAGCGTGATCGGCAGCACGTAGGGCTCGAACGCGGGGGTGACCAGCGTCAGGCCCTCGATTGCCGAGAGCACCGAGATCGCGGGCGTGATGATCGCGTCGCCGAAGAAGAGCGCGGTCCCGAGGATGCCGAGGGCGAGGAGAAGCCCGGTGCGCCGCCCGACCGCGCGTTCGGCGAGCGCCAGGAGCGAGAGCGTGCCGCCCTCGCCGCGGTTGTCAGCCCTGAGGATCAGGATCACGTATTTCAGCGTGACGATGAGGATCAGCGTCCAGAGCAGGAGCGAGACGATGCCCACCACCTCGTCCGGCGAGAGGCCGCCGCTCGAGGCCGCCTGAAGCCCTTCCCTGAGCGCGTAGATCGGGCTTGTCCCGATGTCGCCATAGACAACGCCGACCGAGCCGAGCGCGAGTTTCCAGGGCTGTGTCTGGAGGCCAGTGTCGCTGGCGGAGGACGTGGACATGATTTCGAATCAGGGGCCCAGTGCGGAAGGCCGCGTATACGCCTCAAGTGTTGACGCTGCAATGCAGCAGCGCGCGCTGCCCGCCAAAGGGGCGAGGAGCCTGCCGAACAGGGTCCGGAGGTCGCGTTGCACCTCGGAATTGGGTTCGCACCTTCCTCACCAAGAGGCGCACGGTCCTTGAAGCAGACATCGGCGTCGTGCCGAAGGAGCGCCCGGATCGAGAAGATCAGGTCCCGGCGTCGGCAGCGGCGATCTGGTCGCGCGTGCCTCTGCGGAAGCCGCGGCAAGCGAGCCCCTCGAGCGCCGCCTGTAAGAGCGCCGTGCGGTTCTCGCGCTGGATGCGCATGAGCGGGCGAGGGCTGGCAGGCACCACGCTGCTTGCGTCGCTCGACAGTGCCCGTTAACTACCTGGGATCGTTCCATAACGTTCTCCGGGCCGTGCCCATGGCTGCCCGCGCGATCCTTGACGCGCCCTGCCCTCTCTCCTAGCGTGCCAAGGACCATCCGGTCCGAGTTCATCTGCGCCCCCGGAGGCCCTGCCTCCCGGGGCCTTTCCTTTGGGGAGCCATCATGGCGCTTGACCGCAAGCCCGCACCGAACGACCTCAATGCCTTCTGGATGCCCTTTACGGCGAACCGCCAGTTCAAGAAGGCGCCGCGAATGCTGGTCGCGGCGAAGGACATGCACTTCACCGCCGACGACGGCCGGCAGGTGCTCGACGGCACTGCGGGGCTCTGGTGCTGCAACGCAGGCCACTCGCGGCCGCGGATCGTCAAGGCGATCCAGGAGCAGGTGGCGGAGCTCGACTACGCGCCCGCCTTCCAGATGGGGCACCCGAAGGTCTTCGAGCTCGCCAACCGGGTGATCGGCCTCGCGCCAGAGGCAATGGAGCACATCTTCTTCGTGAACTCCGGCTCCGAGGCGGTGGACACCGCGCTGAAGATCGCGCTCGCCTACCATCGGGCCCGCGGCGAGGGTGCGCGCACGAGGCTGATCGGCCGTGAGCGCGGCTATCACGGGGTGGGGTTCGGCGGCATTTCGGTGGGCGGCATCGTCGCCAATCGCAAGGTCTTCGGCACGCTCCTGGCCGGGGTCGACCACCTGCCGCACACCCACCTGCCGGAGAAGAACGCCTACACCCGCGGCCAGCCCGAACACGGCGCCGAGCTGGCCGACGAGCTGGAGCGGATCGTCGCGCTGCACGGGGCCGAGACCATCGCCGCGGTGATCGTCGAGCCGGTGGCGGGCTCGACCGGCGTGATCCTGCCGCCGAAGGGCTACCTGGAGCGGCTCAGGGCGATCACGGCGAAGCACGGCATCCTCCTCATCTTCGACGAGGTGATCACCGGCTTCGGCCGTCTCGGCGCGCCCTTCGCATCGCAGCATTTCGGCGTCACGCCCGACATGATCACCTGCGCGAAGGGGATCACCAGCGGGGTCATCCCGATGGGCGGCGTGCTGACCACGGGCGCCATCCACGACGCCTTCATGACCGGGCCCGAGCACATGGTCGAGCTCTTTCACGGCTACACCTATTCCGGCAACCCGGTCGCCTCGGCGGCCGGCCTCGCGACGCTCGAGACCTACCGCGGGGAGGGCCTCTTCGAGCGCGCCGCCGAGATCGCGCCCTACTGGCAGGAGGCGCTGCATTCGCTGAAAGGGCTGCCGCACGTGATCGATATCCGCAACCTCGGGCTGATGGGCGCGGTGGAGCTGCAGCCGATCGCGGGCGCGCCCGGCAAGCGCGCCTTCTCGGCCTTTGTCGACGCCTTCGAGAAGGGCATCATGATCCGGGTGACCGGCGACATCGTCGCCCTGTCGCCGCCGCTGATCATCTCGAGGGCGCAGATCGACGAGCTGGTCGGCAAGCTCGGCGAGGTCCTGAAGGCGGCGGCATGAGCCGGCCGAAAGCTAGGGCGACGCAGTTGGTGGACGACGCGCGCGTGCGCGTTACCCGCTTCGACTTCGCGCGCGGGGCGGAGACCGGATGGCACCGGCACGCATTCGACTACGTCATTACCGCCGTGACCGACTGCCAGATGCGGCTGGAGGAGCCCGGCGGGGCGACGCGCGAGGTGACGGTGCCCGCAGGCACGGCCTACCGGCGGAGCGAGGGCGTGGAGCACAACGTGATCAACGGCGGCGACGCGCCGATGTGCTTCGTCGAAGTGGAGCTGAAATAGGGGCCGGCCCCAGGACGCGGCGGCTCGGGATCCACATCGAGGACATCGACGACGACCCGGTGCGCCTCGATCCGGGCTGCGTGTCCCCTGTCCACCGCGCCGCCAAGCGGCTGGGCCGGTCCCATCGCAAGATCGTCTCGGGCGCGGGCCACGATGCCTGCCGGATCAACCGCGCCGCGATGGCCATGCGTTTTTGCCCCTGTCTCGACGGGTTCTCGCACAACGAGACTGATGAAATTACGCCCGAGTAGGCAGCAGATAGGGCGAGCGTCCTTTTCCACTCAGTGGTGGAGACCGCCGGGGTGGTTGGCTGAGGTCCGCCATACTTCATCCGGGGCGCGGGGTTATCAGCATCCTTCCGCTGTGATACGGCGCGACGGGATCCGAGCGGGGGAACGCTCTACATGACCAAGGTTGCACTGATCACGGCCGGCGGCAGCGGCATGGGCGCTGACTGCGCACGGCGCCTTGCCGCGGACGGATTCGCGGTGGGTATCCTGTCTTCGTCGGGCAAGGGCGAGGCGCTGGCCCTGGAGCTCGGCGGGCTCGGTGTGACCGGCTCGAACCAGTCGGTGGACGACCTCAGGCGCCTGGTCGACGGCGCGATGGAGCGCTGGGGGCGGATCGACGTCCTGGTGAACTCGGCCGGCCACGGGCCGCGCGCACCGGTCCTGGAACTTACGGATGAGGACTGGCACCGGGGCATGGAGGTCTACTTCCTCAATGTCGTGCGGCCCACCCGGCTGGCCGCCCCGATCATGGTCGCCCAGGGCGGCGGCACCATCGTCAACATCTCGACCTTTGCCGCCTTCGAGCCCGACCCGACCTTCCCGACCTCGGGCGTATTCCGTGCCGGGCTCGCGGCCTTCAGCAAGCTCTTCGCCGACGCCTATGCGGGCCAGAACGTGCGGATGAACAATGTGCTGCCGGGTTTCATCGACAGCCTGCCCGTGAAGGAGGAGTTCCGCGCCCGGATCCCGATGGGCCGCTACGGCAGCTCGTACGGAGAGATCGCCGCGACCGTGGCCTTCCTCGCCTCCGACGGCGCGGGCTACATCACCGGGCAGAACATCCGCGTCGACGGCGGCATCACGCGTTCCGTGTGACGCTCAGGGCACCAGCGCGTCGAGCTCCGGCAGCAGCACCACGCTTTCCTGCTCGTGCGGGTCGGTACGGGCGATGACCGCCGAGACCGGCGCATCGGAGAGGTTAATCGGCAGGTGCGGCACGTCCGCCGGGATGTAGACGAGGTCGCCCGCCTTGATCTCCATCCGGTGCTCGAGCCGCTGGCCCCACCACATCACCGCCTCGCCGGCGAGCGCGTAGATCGCGGTTTCGTGCGTGGCGTGCTTGTGCGCCTTGGCGCGGCCGCCGGGCGGGATCGTCAGGAGGTGCATGCAGATGCCCTTGGCGCCCGTCGCCTCGCGCGAGATCCCCTCGAAATAGTCGAAGCCCTGCTTGCCGGAGTAGGTTCCGGATGGGCGCAGCTTCTGGCAGGACGGCATGGGGTTCCCTTCCCTGGTGCGGCTCTGATCGAGGCCAGTATACACGCGATTCCTGGCGCACCTCGCCCGTTGCGCGGGTCGGGATCTGCATGCTCTGATCGCGCCGGGAGGAGGGTGCATGAACCTCGCGGAATGGCTGATGCGGACCGCCGCGGTGTCGGGCGAAAGCCCGGCGCTGATGCTTGGCGCCGAGGTGGTGGCGGACTATGCCGGCTTCGCCGCGCGGTCTGCCGCGCTGGGCGCGGCGCTGGGCCAGGCGGGCGTTGCGCCGGGCGACCGGGTGGCGATCTTCGCCGGCAACGCGCCCGAATACCTCGTCGCGCTCTACGGCATCTGGGCCGCGGGCGCAGCGGCCGTGCCGATCAATGCCAAGCTGCACCCCAAGGAGGTCGCCTGGATCCTGGAGAACTCCGGGGCAAGATATGTCTTCGCCGACCGAGAACGAGGCGCTTGCCTGGGTGAGCCGGGGGTGCCGGTGACCGAGATCGGCGGCGCCGAGTTCGCGGCGCTGACCCGGGGGCCGGGGCGGACGCCCGAGCCGCGGGCGGCGGCGGATCTGGCCTGGCTGTTCTACACCTCGGGCACCACCGGGCGGCCCAAGGGCGTTCAGATCACCCACGGCATGCTGATGGCGACCTCGCTTTGCTATCCGCTCGACGTGGACCCGGTGAGCGCTGAGGACGCTGCGCTCTACGCCGCTCCGATGAGCCACGGGGCGGGGATCTACGCGCCGATCCTCGTGCGGATGGGGGCGCGGCACCTGGTGCCGCCTTCGGGCGGCTTCGACGCCGCCGAGGTGCTGGATCTCGCCGCACGGCTGGGGCCGGTCTCCATCTTTCTGGCGCCGACGATGGTGCGCCGTCTGACCGATGCCGCGAAGGCGGCGGGCAGCCGGGGCGAGGGGATCCGCACCATCGTGTACGGCGGCGGGCCGATGTACCTGGCCGACATCGAGGAGGCGGTGGCGCTGTTCGGGCCGAAGTTCGTGCAGATCTACGGCCAGGGCGAATGCCCGATGGCGATCACCGCGCTTTCCCGCGCTGAGGTGGCCGACCGTGCCCATCCGCGCTGGTGCGAGCGGCTGAAGAGCGTGGGCCGGGCGCAGTCGGCGGTAGAGGTGCAGGTCGGTGACGCCGAGGGCCAGGCGCTGCCGCCGGGTGAGGCCGGCGAGATCATGGTCAAGGGCCTGCCGGTGATGCCGGGCTACTGGCATGCGCCGGAAGCGACGGCGAAGACACTGCGGGACGGCTGGCTGATGACCGGCGACATCGGCCGGCTCGACGCGGACGGGTTCCTGACCCTGGTCGACCGCTCGACGGACGTGATCATCTCCGGCGGCTCGAACATCTACCCGCGCGAGGTGGAGGAGGTGCTGCTCCTGCACCCTTCGGTGCATGAAGTGGCGGTGGTCGGGCGGCGGTCGGCCGAATGGGGCGAGGAGGTGGTGGCCTTCGTCGTGCCGGCGTCGGGGGTGGACTTGGACGAGGCCGAACTCGACGTCCACTGCCTTGAACATATCGCACGATTCAAGCGGCCCAAGGCCTATGAAGTCGTGTCAGAATTGCCAAAAAACAACTATGGCAAGGTGTTGAAGACTGATCTTCGCAAATTGCTTGAGGAGGCGACATGACCGCATTGACGGGCGGGACGGCCTTTGTGACGAGTTCGGTTCAGGGCATCGCCCTGGCGATCGCCGGTGCGCAGATCGCGGTGCATCCGCTCGCGGGCGAGGCCGAGTCGCGGGCGGTCCGCTAGGAGTTCCGGACGAAGAGGGGGGCCGGAGGCGGCGTTCTTCCCCGGCAATCTGCGCGATCCCGGCGCGGAGGCGGGGCTGATGACGTCGGTTGCAGTCTGGGGCGGGGCTGACCTGCTGGGCAGCGACGCCGGCATCCAGGACACCGCGGCCTTGGCCGAGAAGCACTCCTCGCGCCGCGCCTCAGGCCCTGCCGAGGGCGGCGCGCTGGCGCTCTCGCTCCGCGCGCCCTTTGCCCACAGGCTCGCGGGCGCGACGATTCCGGTCGACGGCGGCTGGACCGCGCAATCGGAGCCCGATTTGAGAATCTACATGCAAGCCATTGCTTGAAATGCGGTTTCCTGTAAATTCTCCCTCCGAATGACGGTAAACGGAGGACTTGATGCCGCGCGGGGCGCTGACCGGGAGCCGGATCCGCGACCGCCGCCTGGCGGCGGGCATCCGGCAGACGGATCTGGCCCGCGCGGCTGGGATCTCGGCCTCCTACCTCAACCTCATCGAGCACAACCGGCGCAGGATCGGGGGCAAGCTCGTGGCCGACATCGCACGGGCTCTGGGCTGCGAAGTCTCGACGCTGACAGAAGGTGCCGAGGCGGTGTTGTTGGCGGCCCTGGGCGAGGCTGCGGCGGCGGGCGGGCAGGGCGTGGACGAAGAGCCGGCGGAGGAATTCGCCGGCCGCTTTCCGGGCTGGGCGAAGCTTCTGGCTGAGCGACACGCAAAGGTGGAACGGCTCGAGCGTGAGGTCGAGGCGCTGTCGGACCGGCTGGCGCACGACCCGCAGCTTTCGGCTTCGCTGCACGAACTTCTTACCGCGGTGACCGCGATCCGCTCGTCGACCTCGATCCTGGCCGGCACCGAGGACCTCGATCCGGCTTGGGCGGCGCGGTTTCTGGGCATTCTCGACGCCGAGGGTCGCCGGCTCGCGGAGGGCGCCGAAGCGCTGGCGCACTACCTCAACAGGCCGGGCGCAGCCGAGCCAGCGGTGGAAACGCCACAGGAGGAAGTGGAGGCGTTCTTCGCGGCGCACGGCTGGCATCTGCCCGAACTCGAGGGCGGGGCCGGTCCGGCGGCGGTGGATGCGCTAGTCGCGGGGGCGGCCGAGCTGACCAGCTCGGGCGGACGACATCTCGCGCGCGCCGCGGCCTTGCGCTACGCCGAGGATGCAGTTCGGATGCCGCTCGCCGAGGTCGAGGCACGGGCGGTGTTGGGCGCCGGGGCGCTGGCGGCGGCCTTCGGGGTGCCGGCGGAGGTGGCGCTCCGGCGCCTCGCGCTTCTGCCGGAGCGGGAGGCGGGGCTGGTGCTCGCCGATGCGGCGGGGGCCATCACCTTCCGTCGCCCGGTTGACGGCTTCCCGCTGCCGCGCCACGGCGCCGGCTGCCCGCTCTGGCCGTTGTTCCAGGCACTTTCGCGCCCGGGCGTGCCGGTGGCGGCAGTGGTGGCGATGCCCGGGGACGGTGCCCGGCGCTTCCGCGCCGAGGCGATCGCGGCGCCGCTCGCGCCGGCCGATTTCGCGGCGCCGCCGGTCTTCGAGGCGACGATGCTGCTCACGCCCGCCGGGGCGGACGCTTCGGCCGAACCGGTGGGGCCCACCTGCCGCATCTGCCCGCGCGAGACCTGCCGCGCCCGCCGCGAGCCCTCGATCCTCGGCCCCGCGCGGCGGTGAGCCAGACTTTGACAGGCCGCAGGGGCTTGGCGATAGTGAATGCAAAGAACGACGCAAGAGCGCCGCCCGAGGGAAGGAACCGTGAGGATGGACAAGCGTGTCCTTCTGATCGAGGACGAGCCCAACCTGATCGAGGCGATCAGGTTCATCCTGTCCCGCGGCGGCTGGGCGGTGCAGACCCATTCCGACGGCGCGACGGCGGTGGCGCGGATCCGCGAGTCCAGGCCCGACGTGCTGGTGCTCGACGTGATGCTGCCGGGCCGCTCGGGCTTCGACATTCTCGATGAGCTCCGCGCCGATCCCGATTTCACCGCGCTGCCGGTCCTGATGCTGACCGCCAAGGGCCAGGCCGCCGACCGGGAGCGCGCCGAGCGGGCCGGGGCGAGCCGATACCTGACCAAGCCGTTCTCGAACGCCGACGTGCTGGACTCGGTGAACGCGCTGATGGCGGGCAGCGCATGAGGCGGCCGAAGCCGCCCCTGTTCCTGGAGCGCGACAGCTACCGCCGCCGCCGCATGGCCGATGCCGCCCGCCTTGTGCCGGTGGTCGGCGCGCTCCTGTTTCTCGTGCCGCTGCTCTGGGCGCCGGCAGAGACCGACGCGGCCGACACCGTGCCCGGCGGGCTTTACATCTTCCTGGTCTGGGCCGGGCTCATCCTCGCCGCCTTCCTGCTGTCGCGCCGGGTCGGTCCGGAGCCGCCGACGCGGAAACTGGGCGACAGCGAGGAGGGAAGCTGATGCTGCCCTTCAACGTGCTCGTTGCCGCCTCGGTGGGCTACGTCGCTGTCCTGTTCGCGCTGGCCTTCGCGGCCGAGCGGATGGCCGAGCGCGGGCGCGGCGGCTGGCTCCGCTCGCCTGTCGTCTACACGCTTTCGCTCTCGATCTACTGCACCGCCTGGACCTTCTTCGGGGCAGTCGGCTATGCCGCGCGCTCGGGGCTGGAGTTCGTGACCATCTACCTTGGCCCGACGCTCGTGATGGTGGGCTGGTGGTTGCTCTTGCGGAAGCTGGTGCGGATCGGCAAGGCGCAGCGCATCACCTCGGTGGCCGACCTGCTTTCGGCGCGCTACGGAAAGTCGGCCTCGGTCGGCGCCATCGTGACGCTGATCGCGGTGGTCGGGATCACTCCCTACATCGCGCTCCAGCTGCAATCGGTGACGCTGGCGCTGTCGGTCTTCGCCGAGGCGGCGCCGGGGGCGCCGGCCTGGGAGCCGAAGGAGACCGCGCTCGTGGTGGCGCTGGGGCTCGCGCTCTTCACCGTGCTGTTCGGCACCCGCAACCTCGACGCCGACGAGCGGCACCACGGCGTGGTGCTCGCCATCGCCGTGGAGGCGGTGGTGAAGCTGGTCGCCCTGATCGCGGTGGGGGTGTTCGTGGTCTGGGAGCTCGGCGCCGGGCCGGTGGACATGCTGGCGAGGATCGAGGCCTCGCCGATCGCCGACTGGCAGCTCGACCCTGGGCGCTGGGTGGCGCTGACCTTCCTCTCGGGCGCGGCGCTCCTATGCCTGCCCAGGATGTTCCAGGTCCTGGTGGTGGAGAACGTGGACGAGCGCCAGCTCGCTACCGCGTCCTGGGCGTTTCCGCTCTATCTGTTCCTGATCTCGCTCTTCGTGATGCCGATCGCGGTGGCCGGGCTCGAGCGCTTCCCGGCGGGCAGCAACCCCGACCTCTTCGTGCTGACGCTGCCCTTGTCGGCCGGGCGCGAGGGGCTGGCGATGCTGGCCTTTCTCGGCGGCTTCTCGGCGGCGACCTCGATGGTGATCGTGGCGGCGATCGCGCTCGCGACCATGGTCTCGAACCACATCGTGCTGCCGATCTGGCTCTCGGTCCGCACGCCGCAGTCGCGGCTCTCGGAGGACGTGCGGGGGCTGGTCCTGAACGTGCGCCGGCTGTCAATCGCCTGCGTGCTCGGGCTCGGCTGGATCTATTACAGCGTGTCGGGCGGCGGCGCGGCCTTGGCGGCGATCGGCCTCATCAGCTTCGTCGGCGTGGCGCAGTTTCTGCCGGCGATGGTGGGCGGGCTGTTCTGGCGCGGCGCGACGCGGACCGGGGCGGTCGCGGGCCTGGTCACCGGTTTCGTGATCTGGGCCTATACGTTCTTCCTGCCCTCGGTCGGCGCGGCGACGCCGCTCTGGGCCGAGGTGCAGGCGATCGGGCCCTATGGCATCGGCTGGCTGAGGCCCCAGGCGCTGTTCGGGATCGAGGGCATCGATCCCCTGGTCCACTCGGTGTTCTGGTCGATGGCGCTGAACACCGCGGCCTTCGTGGGGGCCTCGCTCCTGTCGTTCCCCGGGCCGCTGGAGCGGGTGCAAGGAGTGGAGTTCGTCGGCGTCTTCGAGCGCGACGGACCGGCGCCCAGGGGCTGGCAGGGCGGCGTCGCGGGGGCCGAGGAGCTCCTGGCGATGGCGCAGCGAATCCTCGGACCCGGCGAGGCGCAGCGGCTATTCCAAGACGCCGCCCAGGGGCAGGGCACGGGCGGCTTCCTGCCCGAGGTGACGCCCGACTTCCTGCAGCAGCTTGAGCGGCGGTTCGCCGGCGCCGTGGGCTCGGCCACCGCGCATGCGATGATCGCACAGGCGGGCGGCGGCACCTCGGTCTCGGTCGACGACCTGATGAAGGTCGCCGACGAGGCGCAGCAGATCATGGAATATTCGCAGAAGCTCGAGGCACAGTCCGAGGAGCTTTCGCGCACCGCGCGGCAGCTGCGCGAGGCGAACCGCAAGCTGACCGAGCTCTCGGCGCAGAAGGACGCCTTCCTGAGCCAGATCAGCCACGAGCTCAGGACGCCGATGACCTCGATCCGCGCGTTCTCGGAGATCCTCGGCGAGGAGGGGCTGGCCGACGAAGAGCGCACCCGCTACGCCGGGGTGATCCATGCCGAGACGGTGCGGCTGACACGGCTGCTCGACGACCTTCTAGATCTCAGCGTGCTGGAATCGGGCAACGTGCAGCTCAACATGAAGGAGACCAACCTCGGCGATGTGATCGCCCGCGCCGTGTCCACCGCGAGCGCGGCGCCGGGGGCAAAGCCGTTCCGGATCCTGCGTGAGCCCGAGACGGAAAAGGTGGAGATCGTCACCGACCCCGACCGCCTGGCGCAGGTGTTCATCAACCTCATCACCAATGCGCGCAAGTACTGCGACGCGCCGATGCAGGAGGTGCGGATCGAGGTGCGGCGGCAGGGCGGGCAGGCGCAGATCGACGTGGTCGACAACGGCTCGGGGATCCCGCGCGAGAGCCAGGAGATCATCTTCGAGAAGTTCGCGCGGCTGGGCGATCACACCCGCGCCGGCGGCGCGGGCCTGGGGCTCGCGATCTGCCGCGAGATCATGGAGAAGCTCGGCGGCACGATCGCCTATCTGCCAGGCCAGGGTGGCGCGGCATTCCGGCTGACGGTGCCCCTGCGGCTGGCACGGGCGGCGTGACGCCGACCGCTCGTCAACCCTTCCTCAACCTTGTTCGGGCACTTCCTTGGGGGAAGGGCGGCAGAGACATGGCGCACGGCGGGACAGCATCGATTCTGAGGCGCAAGGCCGAGCAGGGGCGCACCGGGGCGGGCAATCCGAAAGGGCCGCCGTCGCCGGTCAAGGCACTCGCCGACGCGTTCCTGCGGGCCGCGGAGGAGGAGCTTTCGCTCGCCGTCACCGCCGCCGAGCCGCACGAGCGCCGAGCGACGCCGGCGGAGATCCTCGAGGACCTGCCCGAGCACGCCTTCCTCGCCGTCCTGATCGGGCCCGAGGACGGTGCGGGGCTATTGGCGCTCGACCCGGGTGCGCTGGCGGCGGTGATCGAGATGCGCACGATGGGGCGGGTCAGCGCCCGCCCGCCGGCGCCGCGCCGGCCGACGAAGACCGACGCGGCGATGGTGGCCGACCTGATCGACCGTCTGCTTTCGGAGTTCGAGGCGCCTCTCTTGGAGGCGGAGGATGCGCGCTGGGCCGCGGGCTGGCGCTACCAGCTGTTCCTGCCCGAGCCGCGGCCGCTCTCCGTCGTGCTGGAGGACACCACCCACCGGGTACTGGAGAGCACGGTCCTGTTCGGCGCCGCGGCCAAGGAGGGAAAGGCGATCCTGGCGCTGCCGGCAACCGGCCGAGGCCGCCCGGTGCGGCCCGCGACGCTCCCGGCCGAAAGCGCGGCGGCGGAGGCGGCGGCGGCCTGGCAGGCGGCGCTGGGCGAAGCGGTAGAAAGCGCCGAGGCCACGCTCGACGCGGTGCTCGGACGGGTGCGCCTGCCGCTGACCGAACTCGAGGCGCTGGCGCCGGGCGACCGGCTCACCCTGCCGCTCTCGGCGCTCGGTGCCGTCAGGCTGGTGGCGGCGGGGCGCACGGTGGTGGCCGAGGCCCGCCTCGGGCAGACCGGCGGGCTCAGGGCCGTGAAGATCCGCGAGACCGGCCAACGGGTGGGGTCATCCGCGGCCGCCGAAGGCGCGGTGATCGGGCCGGAGCCACTGGAGCGAACGCTGAGGCCGGGGCCGGACTGGGGCGGCGTGGACTTCACCGCCGCGGCGTCGGCGTCACCTGTGCGCGGCGCCGCGCCCGATCCGAGGGCGGAGTCCGACGACCCGGCGCCGAAGCCGATCACCGGTTTCGGAGTATCTGCGGAGGACGACCTGCCGGGCCTTGACCTGCTTTCGCCCGAGCGGCGTCCCGGCGCGGACGCCTCCGCGCATCTGCCCGGCGGGTCGCGCGGAACCGGGGCCGATGCGGGCGTGCCAAGGCACGGGTGAGGATGATGGCCGATGCCCGGCGCAGCGACTCCTCGGCGTTTCGACATTCCGAGTGCGTCAATCGTGGCGCGCGCGAGGCAGTCCCGCCGCAGCGGGCCTCGCCGGATGCAGCTGGAACGCTCAGGATCCAGGGAAGCTGTGTTGGCTGCGACCGGCCGATCGGCCGGGCGCTACAGCCAGCGTCATGGCGGACATGGTCGAAGGTGGGGGTGCCAGCCGCGTTCTTCGCGGATCACGAGGGGCGCGGCTCGGGTCAGCGCGCCCCGGCGGCCAGGGCCTCCAGATGCGGGCGCAGGTGGCCGAGCTGGTATCCCGCTCGCGCCGCCGCCTCGAGGATCGCGTCGGGCGCCATGTGGCTCGCCTGAGCGAGCGACCAGACGATCGTGCAGCGGGTGCCCGAGGCGCAATAGGCCAGGACCGGGCCTTCGGAGGCCGCCATCGCGTCGGCCTGGGCCTCGACCGTCTCCATCGTCATTTCTCGCCCCGCCACCGGGATCGCGACGTAGCTTAGCCCGGCCGCCTCCGCCGCCCCGCGCATCACCTCGTCTTGATGGCTAGGCGGGATCTCGGCGTCCGGGCGGTTGTTGATCACCGTGACGTAGCCGGCCGCCTTGATCGCCGGGAAATCCTCGGGGTCGATCTGCGGCGAGACGGCGTAGTCCGGCGAGATTTGGCGGATATCGAGCATCGCCGCCTTCTTAGGCCGGGCGCGGCATGGCTTCAAGCCGGGCGCGGATCGGCACCGCCACCAGCATTCCCGCCAGCATCGCGGCGAAGAACACCAGCCCGCCGAGCCCGCCGAAGCTGAGCGAGGCGATCGCCGGGCCGGGGCAGAGCCCTGCCAGCCCCCAGCCGGCGCCGAACAGCATCGAGCCGATCGCCAGGCCCCGGTCGAGCTTCACCGGCGGCTTCGGCGGAAAGAAGCCGCCGAGCGCAGGCCGCCGGCCTTCGGTCAGGCGCCAGACGAAGAACATCGGCACGACCGCTCCGCCGAGCACGAAGGCGAGCGTCGGATCCCAGTCGCCGAAGAGGTCGAGCCAGCCCTGAACCTTGCGGGTGTCGACCATACCGGAGACGAGGAGCCCCGCGCCGAAGAGGCCGCCGGAGAGGAAGGCGAAGAGCGCGCGCATCTCAGATCACTCCCAGAAGGTGGCGGAAGAGGTAGACGGAGGCGGCGCCCGCGACGAGATAGTAGGCGGTGGCGACGATGCCCCGGGGCGAGAGCCGCGAGATGCCGCAGACGCCGTGGCCCGATGTGCAGCCGTTGGCGATTCGGGTGCCGATGCCGACCAGGAGCCCGGCGGCGATCACCACCCAGAGGTTCGAGGTGATATGGGTGTCGACCTCGCGGTAGATCGGCACGATCAGGATCGGCACCAGGAAGACGCCCGCGAGGAACGCCACCCGCTCGAGCCAGCTGTCCTTGCCCGAGCCGTCGACGAGGCCCCCGAGGATGCCCGAGGCGCCCATGATGCGGCCGTTGGCGAGCAGATAGAGCGCCGCCGCGCCGCCGATCATGAGGCCGCCAAGGGCGCCCATGATCCAGTCCTGTTCAATCATCTTCGCGTTTCCCTATAGCGTGTTGAGTGGAGTCTTGAGGTAGGAGACCCCGTTGTCTTCCGGCGCGGGGAAACGCCCCGCGCGCATGTTCACCTGCAAGGAGGGCAGGATCAGCTTCGGCATCCCGAGCGTGGCGTCGCGCGCGTTTCGCCTGCCCACGAACTCCTCTTTGCTGTGGCCGGCGCCGACGTGGACGTTCCTGGCCTTCTGCTCGCCCACGGTCGATTCCCAGGCAAAGTGGTCGCGGCCCTCGGCCTTGTAGTCGTGGCAGGTGAAGATGCGCGTTGCGTCGGGAAGCGCAAGGATCCGTTGCACGCTATCCCACATCATCTCGGCCGAGCCGCCGGGGAAGTCGCAGCGGGCGGTGCCGAAATCGGGCATGAACAGCGTGTCGCCGACGAACGCGGCGTCGCCGACGACGTAGGTCAGGCAGGCCGGCGTGTGTCCGGGCGTGTGCATCACGTCGCCGCGCATCTGGCCGACGTGGAAACTGTCGCCATCGACGAACAAGCGGTCGAACTGGCTGCCGTCGCGCTGGAACTCGGTTCCCTCGTTGAAGATCTTGCCGAAAACGTTCTGCACTACGGTGATCTTCTCGCCGATGCCGATCTTTCCGCCGAGCTTCTCCTGGAGATAGGGGGCGGCAGAGAGGTGATCGGCGTGAACGTGGGTTTCGAGCAGCCACTCCACCTCGAGCCCGTTCTCGTTCACGAAGTCGAGGATCGCGTCGGCCGAGGCGGTCGATGTGCGGCCCGAGGCGTGATCGAAATCGAGCACGCTGTCGACGATCGCGGTCTTCCGCCCGGCCGGGTCGCGGACCACGTAGGAGACGGTGTTGGTAGCTTCGTCGAAGAAGGCGGTAACTTCGGGTGACATGGCGCTCTCCTGCCGCAGGCAAGTGAAGATCATATGCAATTTTGCGTATATGTTCAAGGGGCGACGATTGCCAGTGCTTGACCTCCATCAAAGGAGAGGCGAGCGTGGCAGTAAAGGATTCCGCCGGATTCAGGGAGAAAAGTGCATGGTTTCCGTGAAGGACCGCAAGAAGACACTCGAGACGCGGCTCGCCGAGCTGGAGGGGCGGCTGCAGACGATCGAGTCGGAGCTCGAGCAGCCGGCGGACAAGGATTGGGAAGAGGCCGCGATCGAGGCCGAGGACGACGAGGTCCTGGAGAGCATGGGCGAGGCCGGAGCGCACGAGATCGGCATGATCCGGGCGGCGCTCGACCGGATCGAGGCGGGGGAATACGGCTATTGCGTGAAATGCGGCGAGAAGATCTCGAAGGAGCGGCTCGACGTGGTTCCAGCCACGCCGTTCTGCCGCAACTGCGCCCAATAGAGGCCCGCCGGGCCGCCCGGCGGCGCGCATGATCGAGGGGCTCGGGATCGACCGGGCGACGCTCGGCGCCTGGGCGGAGGCAAGGGTTCCGGGATTCCGGGGGCTGCAGGCGGTGAGGCGCTTCGGGACCGGTCAATCGAATCCCACCTTCCAGATCGAGGCCGCGAGCGGGACCTACGTGCTGCGCGCCAAGCCCGCGGGCAAACTTCTGCCGAAGGCGCATCAGGTGGAGCGCGAGGCGCGCGTGATGGCGGCGCTCGCGGGATCCGGCGTGCCGGTACCGGAAGTGCTGGCGGTGGCGGGCGACGACGAACCGCCGCTCGGCCGGGGCCTCTTCGTGATGCGATTCGTGCCGGGGCGGGTGTTCGACGATCCCGCGATGCCTGGCCTCAGGCCGGACGAGCGCGGCGCGCTCTTTCGCGCGATGGCCGAGACCCTGGCCACGCTCCACGCGGTCGATCCGGCAGCGGTCGGGCTGGCCGATTTCGGCCGGCCCAGCGGTTACTTCAGCCGGCAGGCGGGGCTCTGGGCCCGAGCCTACCGCGCCTCGGTGAGCGAGCCCCTGCCCGACATGGAGCGGCTCGAAGCCTGGCTTGCCGCGCATCTGCCCGAGGCGGAACCCGAGGCAGGGCTGCTGCATGGCGACTTCAGGCACGACAACATGATCTTCGCCGCCGAGGCCGCCGAGGTGCGTGCCCTGGTCGACTGGGAGCTCTCGACGCTGGGGCCGCCGGTGGCGGACCTCGCCTACCAGGTGGCGCAGTGGCGGCTGCCGCACGCAGCCGTGATGCCGGGGCTCGACGGGCTCGACCGGGCGGCGCTGGGGCTCCCCGACGACGCCGCCTATTGCGCCGCCTACGTCGCGCGTGCAGGCGAGTCGGCGATGAAGGATTGGCGCTTCGCGATGGTCTTTTCCTTTTTCCGGCTTGCCGCCATTCTTGCCGGCGTGGCGCGCCGCGCCGCCGACGGGCAGGGGCCGAACCCGGACCGGGGACGGCGCTACGGCGAGGCGGTGCCGCTTCTTGCGGCGATGGCGCTCCGAGAGGCGGGGCACGCGGGGGAGGATGCCGGTGAGTGACCTGGTGCGCGTGGAATGGCGGGGCCGCGTGGCGCTGGTGACGATCGACAACCCGCCGCGCAATGCGCTCTCGGGCGCGGTAAGGGCCGCGTTGGAGGCCGCCTTCGAACGCCTCGAGTCCGACCCCCAGACCCGGGCCGTTGTGCTGAAGGGGGCGGGGTCGGTCTTTGCATCGGGCGAACATTCGGTAGAGATTCGGGCGGAGGACGGGGCGCCGTCACTGGGCGAGCTCTGCGACCGGATCGAGGCCTTGAGCAAGCCGGTGGTCGCCTGTCTTGACGGCGCGGTTCGAGGCGGCGGGCTGGAACTCGCGCTCGCCGCGCATTGGCGGCTGTCCTCGGCGACCGCGAAGCTGGGTTTCCCGGCGGTGACGCTGGGGCTCCTTCCCGGCGCCGGTGGCACCCAGCGCGCGCCGCGGCTTTGCGGCGCGGCGCTGGCGCTGGACCTGCTGCTCTCCGGCGGGCCGATTGGGGCGGATGCTGCCGAGGCGGCGGGCCTCATCGACGCGACGCTACAGGGCGACGTCGAGGCGGCAGCGGTCACGCTCGCCGAGGACTTGGTCGAGGAGGGAGGCGGAGTTCGCCCCACGCTTGCGCTGACCGACGGTCTTGCCGATCCGGCCGCCTACCTGGCCGAAGTGGCTCGGCGGCGGGTCGCGGCGCAGGGCGGGCGGAATCCGGCAGAGCGAAGGATCGTCGACTGCGTGGAGTCTGCGCTGCTTCTGCCGGTAGACGAGGGGCTGCGCTACGAGCGAACGGCACTCGAGGAATGCAGCGATACGCCGGAGGGCCGCGCCCTGCGCCACGTCTACCTGGCCGAGCGGCGCGCGGCGGAGATCCCCGAACTGGCCGAGGCCCGGCCGCGCACGGTGGACCGCGTGGGCGTGGTGGGCGGCGGCGCGACGGGGCTGGATCTCGCCCTGGCGATGCTCGACGCCGGCTTGCCGGTGGTGCTCGTCGAACCCGACGCGGCGAGGGGGGAGACCGCGTTGGCGCGGATCGAGGCAGCCTATCTTGCGGCGGTGGAGAGCGGGCGGCTTTCCGAGGACGTCGCGGCGCGGCGGCTCGGTGCGCTGACCCCGGCGGAGGACTTCGCGGCACTTGCCTCCTGCGATGTCGTGATCGAGACGGTGGGCGAGGACCTGGAGCTGAAACGCCGGGTCCTTGCGGAGGCGGAGGCGGCGATCGCGCCCGAGGCGGTGCTTGCCACAGCCAGTGCGGATCTCGCGCCCCGGCTGCTGGCGCAGGGCGGGGCGCGGCGGCTCGGGCTGCAGGTCTTCCCGCACCGCCCGACTGCGCGCGCGCTCGAGGTCGCCGTCGGGCGACAGACCGCGCCCGAGGCGGTGGTCACCGCCTTCGCGCTGGCCCGGCGGCTCGGCAGGATCGCGGTGCGGAGCGGCGCCGAGGAGGGCCTGATCGGCGACCGGGTCTACGCCGCTTGCCGCCTGGCGGCGGACTTCCTTCTGGAGGACGGGGCGAGCGTACAGGAGATCGACGCGGCGGTGCGCGCGGCTGGCTTCGCCGTCGGGCCATACCAGCTGACCGACCTCGCGGGGCTCGACACCGCCTGGGCGCGCGTCGCGCGCCTCACGACCGACCGCAACCCCGCCTTGCGCTACGTTGCGCTGGCCGACCGGCTCAGCGAGGCGGGGCGATTGGGATGCAAGACGGGGCGCGGCTACTACCGTTATGACGAGGCAGGCAGGCCAGGGCAGCCGGACCCGGTGGTGGCGATGATCCTCGCAGAGGAACAGGCGAAGAAGGGGATCCAGCCCCGCAAGGTGGGGCCGGAAGAGATCCGGCGCAAAGCCTTCGCGGCGATGGCGAACGAGGGTGCGCGGCTCCTCGCCGAGGGCGTCGCGCTGCGCCCCTCGGACGTGGACGTTGTGATGGTGCACGGCTTCGGCTTCCCGCGCTGGCTGGGCGGGCCGATGCAATGGGCCGACGAGGCCGGGCTGCTTGCGGTGCGCGACGACCTGCGGCGCTGGGCGGCGCAGGAGCCGGGGTTCTGGAGTCCGGCGCCGCTCTGGGACGAGCTGATCAAGAACGGCCGTAAATTCGCCGACCTCGGCGCCTGAGGGCGGGCCGCCGGGCCCGCCCCGTTGCGGCGTCAGTGCGCGATCTGCTCGTCGCGGACGAACATGTTCTCCCAGGCGCGGTCGATCAGATCGGGCGTCATCTGGTAGGGGATGCCCTCGAACTCGCAAACCGAGATCATCTGGTCGATCAGGAAGATCGGGTGGTAGTTCGCGTAGATGTGGTTGATCGTCGGATACTTGACCTTCAGCAGGTGCAGGAGCGACTTCTCGTCGAGCGGCATGCCGCGGTTGCGGGCTACCATCGCGAAGATCTTCAGGAAGTTCTCCTGGTTCGGCCCGTCGATCTTGATCTTGAAGAAGATCCGGCGGAGCGCGGCGCCGTCGAAGATCTCGTTGGGGTGGAAGTTGGTTGAGAAGATCACCAGCGTGTCGAACGGCACCACGAACTTCTCGCCCGACTGCAGCGCCAGGATGTCGTAGTTCATCTCCAGGGGCACGATCCAGCGGTTGACCAGCGCCTGCGGCGGCTCGTCCTGGCGGCCAAGGTCGTCGACGATGAAGATCCCGCCCGAGGACTTCATCTGCAAGGGTGCGTTGTAGGTCCGTGCGGTGGGGTTGTAGGTGAGGTCGAGCATCGACAGCGAGAGCTCGCCGCCGGTGATCACGGTAGGCCGGTCGCAGAGCACGTAGCGGGCATCGAAGCGGTTGCCCGCGCGGCGCAGCGCGCCGGCGTCGTCGACCTGCTCGACCGCCTTGGTGTGCACGATCGGGTCGTAGACCGAGATCACCTGTCCGGAGTACTCAACCGCGCGAGGCACGTAGATGCGGTCGCCGATGGCGTCGCGGATGCCGTGCGAGATCGACGACTTGCCGTTCCCGGGCGGCCCGTAGAACAGGATCGAGCGGCCGGAGGTGATCGCGGGGCCGAGGTGGCTCAGGAGATCGTCGGGCAGGATCAGGTGGCTCATCGCGCCGACCATCGCGTCTCGGGTGATCCGGATATTGCGGATCGACTGGCGCTTCATCTGCTCTTCGTAGGCCGAGAGCGGCACTGGCAGGGCGCCGTAGTACTCGGACTGGGCCAGCGCATCGAGCGCGCGCGCCTTGCCGGCATCGGAGAGCTGGTAGCCCATCTCGCCGCCCGCGTTGGCGTGCAGCGAGCCGGTGGCTTCCACCAGCTTCTGGCTGCGGGCGAGATCGACGATCTCCTGCGCGATCGGGATCGACACCGCACAGACCCGCGCGATGTCGGCGATCTGGTCGAGGTTCATGCGGAACATCGACTTGAGCAGGATGTCGCGCATCATCACCATCGACAGACCGAGGTCCTCCAGCGAACGCGGTGACGGCGGAGCGGTGACGTTGGACGCGTGAACGTTCATCTCGGGAAGCCCTCGTCAGGAAACCATGGCACGAATCGACACGTTTGTCCCCACCGGGGAAACGCTGCGTCGTGAAAACTGGCAGCCAACCGTGGCAGCACTATGGCACCGTTTGGGCGCTTGCTGGCATTCAGCCGGCCTAACCCGCCAAGGCCGCGAGGACGAGGTAGATCACCAGCGTTCCGGCGAGCGGCAGGCCCATCGGGAACACCCGGGGGCGGGTCCAGCTTTCCCATTCGCCGGTGATCCGCCGGACCCCCGGAATCGCGCGCGCGATCCGGTGCACGATCAGCGCGCTGGGCAGCGCTGCGCCCAGCACGAAGAAGAACGGAAAGAGGTCGCTCAGCGCCACGAACGGGGCCATCGCTGCCAGGAACTTGGCATCGCCGGCGCCGAGCACGCGGACAAGATTGAGCAGGAACCCGGCTGCGAGCACCACCGCGAGATGGGTCCAGCGCAGGCCCCAGTCGGCGAGCGGCAGCACGAACGGCCCGACGACGAGGAACACCGCGACCAGCGCGATGACGGCCTTGTTGGGGATCTTCATGCTGCGCATGTCCTCGAGCGCGACCCAGATCGCGATCGGCAGGACGAAGGGCAGGAACCAGAGCGCAGCCTCGGCCGGCGTTCCCATCGCGGTCTCCTTGTCAGCCGGGCTAGCCGTTCTCGAGCGCGTTGAGCGCCAGCACCGCCGCCTCGAAGTATTGCGGGTGAGTTTCGATCGCTTCCTGGAGAAGCTCCTTGCCGATCGCGACGTCGCCCTGCTTGATCGCGGTCAGCGCCAGAGTATGCAGGAGCTCGGCCCGCTCGATCTGGGTCATCTGCACGATCGGCAGCGTGTACTTGCGTTGCGCGCCGCGGGCGAGCACGAGGTTGTTCTTGGCAGTAAAGCCGGAGCGGTCGTAGGTGAGCGATTCGGAGAACAGCCGCTCGGCCGCCGCATAGTCGCCGCGGGTGAGCTTGGAATAGCCCCAGTTGTTCAAGACTGAAGAGGGCTGCGTGGTCAGCCCGATGGCGATCTCGTAGAAGCTGTCGGCCCTGGCCCAGTCCTTCTTGGAATCGGCCACCATCGCCTCGAGCCGGTAGCGCTCGAAGGATTCGTGGGTGGGCGGCACGGCGTCGAGCACCTGCTTCGCGCGGTCCCAATCGCCAGCGCGGATCAGCGCGTCGGCGTACTCGACCTTGTCGTCGTTGGTGACCTCAGGATGCGCCATGACACGCGCCCAGACCGGTACCGACTCGCTCGGCCGGCGGGCGCGCACGAGCGACTTCGCCAGACCGCGCATCACGTCGATGCGGTCGGGGTTGTCGGCCAGGGTGCGGCGGAAATAGGCGACCGCCTCCTCCGGGTCGGCCACGTTGAGCATGAGTTCGCCGAGGTTCGATTCGTCGATCGCGTTCACGGCCTTCCTGGCCCGCTCGACTTCGGAATCGCTGTTGTTTCCGCATGCGGCGAGAGCGACCGTGCCGAAGAGGCACAGAAGGAAAATCTTCGGATGGCACATGTGCCTGCGTCCCTTTGCTGCTCGATCATCCGTCCTGTTCGGGCGTGGTGAGGATCAGGTAGCGCCCTTCTCCTCGCCGCACCAGCTGGAAGGTGTTATTGTCTTCGGCGGCATCATACGCGGGTTGCGCAAGATTTGCGATAGCCAAGCGCAAGTTGTCGCGTATCTGGTCGGAACTCCCGCTGTCGAGCGCGTAGGCGGTCTGGAACACGTTGCGTGCCTCGGCCACCTTGCCCTGTTCCATCAAGGTGACGCCGAGGTTGTTCCAGGCCGGGACGAAGCGTTCGTCGACGTCTATCGCCTCGCGGAGGATGGCCTCGGCCTGTCCGAGCCGGCCGAGCTTGAGATTTGCCGAGCCGACCGCCGAGAGCACGTCGGCGTTCAGCCCGCGCTCCGCGCCGGCGCGGTAATAGGCCCTGAGCGCGAGTTCGTACTGGCCCGCGGCCATGAGCCGGTGGCCGACGATCAGCCCGTCGACCGCTTCGGCCACGCGCGGCACCCCGGCCGGTGCGTAAGGGCTGTCGCCCACGGTGCCGCTCAGGGGGCGGGGGCCGCAGGCGACAAGCGCGAGGCAGAGAAGCAGACCAAGGCGGCGTAGCGGCATCGCCAGTCTAGAAGTTGCCCGACTCGGAGAGCGTGAGGTAGATCGAGTAGAGCGACGGACCGACCAGGATCACCAGGAGCGGCGGCACGGTGAAGAGCATGCTGCCGAGCGTGAGCTTGGTCGGCAGAGTATTGGCGCGCTCTTCGGCACGGGTCACGCGTTTGTCGCGCATCTCTGCGGCATAGACGCGGAGCGCGTCGGCGATCGAGGTGCCGAAGGTGGCAGACTGGATCATCACGGTGACGAAGGACGAGACGTCGGTCACCCCCGAGCGCTCCGCCATGTCGCGCAGCACCGTCACCCGGTCCTTGCCGGCCTTGAGCTCGCCGGACACCAGCTCGAATTCCTCGGCCAGCGACGGATAGCCGGTCTTGATTTCGCGCGCCACGCGCACGATCGACTGGTCGAGCGATTGCCCGGCCTCGACGCAGACGAGCATCATGTCGAGCGCGTCGGGGAAGCCGTTGGTGATCTCCTGCTGGCGCGATTCCACTCGCTTCTGCACCCAGTAGCGGGGCAGGTAGTAGCCGACGATGCCGGGGCCAAGCACGAAGAGCATCATGTTCTGCATCGAAGGCGACGAGTTGAGCGCGGCGCTGGCCAGGGCGTAGATGGCGCCGATCGCGAGCCCGCCGAGCCCGAGCGAGAACTGAAGGAAGTGGAAGGCGCGCACCGCGCCCTTGCTGCGGTAGCCCGCGCGCATCAGCTTGAGCCGCGTGGCCGAGAACTCCTTCTCGTCCTTTGGCTCGAGGAAATTGGCGAAGCGGTCGAGCTTCGCGCCGGCGTCCGCCTGCCGCAGGGCGCGCTTCTTGCCGCCGGAGGCCGCTGCGCCAGAAATGCGCTCGCGCTTCAGCCGGTCGAGCGGGTCGATGCGGCGCCGCAGGAACGTCGGCAGGGTCAGCACGATCAGGATGATGCCGAGCACGCCCACCGCGGCCAGCGGGCCAACTGGCCCGAACAGCTCGGACAAGGTCTGGTTCAGCGACTCCAGCATGGGTCTTTCCCCCTCAGACTTTGATGTTCACCATCCAGCGCATGAACAGGATGTTTACAACCAGAAATACGCCGACAACGATGGCGGCCGGAATGAACACCGAGGATTCCTTCACCTCGTCGAAGTAGTCCGGACGGATCACGTTAAGCCCGACCAGCACGACGATCGGGAACATCGAAAGGAACATCCCCGACCACTTGGCCTCGGCGGTGATTGCCTTGACCCTGCGGAACAGCTTGAAGCGCGAGCGGATCACCTTGGCGAGACCATCGAGGATCTCGGCGAGGTTGCCGCCCGATTGCGCCTGGATCGTCACCGCGACGGCGAGGAAGCGGAGATCCTGCATGTCCATCCGTTCGGCGAAGGCCTTCAGGCTTTCCGAGATCTCGCGACCGTAGGACACCTCGTCCGAGATCAAGCCGAACTCCGAGCCGAGCGGGTCGGGGACCTCGCGGGAGACGATGTTGATCGCCGACGAGAACGGGTGGCCCACGCGCAAGGAGCGCACCATCAGCTCGACCGCGTCGGGCAGCTGCTCCTCGATCAGGCCCATCCGCTTCTTGGCCTTGCGGTCAACCCAGACGTAAACGCCGCCCACGCCCATGCCGACCGAAACGATGATCCGAATGGCAATGCCCGCATCAGTGCCGAGCGTCAGCCCGAGAAAGGCCACCATCGTCAGCACGATCATCACCAGGACGAGCTGGCGCGGCGAAAAGGCAAGGGCAGCCTTTTGCGCCTTGTCCGACAGCACCGAGTAGAGCGGGATGCCCGCGCCCTGGACGTGCTGGCTGACCTCCTTGCGAAGCTGTTCCAGCACCTCTTCGCGGCTGGCCCCCTTCTCGAGCATGTCGAGCCGGCGGTTGAGCCGCGAGTTGAGCGAGATCGACTTGCCGAAGACCGTGAGGTAGATCCCCTCGACCAGCAACAGCACACCGATGAAGATTAGGCCGTAGATGAGTGGTTCGGCACTGATTGGCATGGCTGAATGCGTCCTTAGGGTTCAAAGGGTTCGTAGATCGTGGCCGGCAGGTCGTAGCCCCATTGCCGGAACCGCTCGGCATAGTAGGAGCGCACGCCGTTGGCCGTGAAGTGGCCGATGATCTTGCCTTCCGGGGTCAGTCCGACACGCTTGTAGCGGAAGATCTCCTGCATCGAGATCACGTCGCCTTCCATGCCGGTCACCTCGGTGACCGAGACCATCCGCCGCGAGCCGTCCTGAAGGCGGCTGACCTGGACGATGAGGTTGACGGCCGAGGCGATCTGGCCGCGCACCGCTTTCATCGGCATCTCGATGCCGGCCATGGAGATCATGTTCTCAAGGCGGCTGACCGCGTCGCGCGAGGAGTTGGCGTGGATCGTGGTCATCGAGCCGTCGTGGCCGGTGTTCATGGCCTGCAGCATGTCTATGACCTCGTCGCCGCGGGTCTCGCCGACGATGATGCGGTCGGGGCGCATCCGCAGCGCGTTTCTCAGGCAGTCGCGCTGGCTCACCGCGCCCTTGCCCTCGACGTTGGGCGGGCGGCTCTCCATTCGGCCGACATGGACCTGCTGCAGCTGGAGTTCGGCGGTGTCCTCGATGGTGAGGATGCGCTCGGAGTTGTCGATGAACGAAGACAGCGCGTTGAGGTTGGTGGTCTTACCCGAGCCGGTACCGCCCGAGACGATGATGTTGAGCCGGGTCGCCACCGCCGCCTGCAGATAGGCGGCCATCTCCTCGGAGAAGGCGCCGTTGCTCACCAGTTCGTCGATGGCGAGCTTGTCCTTCTTGAATTTCCGGATCGAGACCAGCGAGCCATCCACCGCGATCGGCGGCACCATGGCGTTGAAACGCGAGCCGTCGCCAAGGCGGGCGTCCACGTAGGGGTTCGACTCGTCCACGCGCCGGCCGACGGCGGAAACGATCTTGTCGATGATCCGCTGCAGGTGGCGCTCGTCCTTGAAGGTGGTTTCGGTGATCTCGAGCTTGCCGAAGCGCTCGACGAACACCTGGTGCGGGCCGTTAACGAGGATGTCGTTGATCGATTCGTCCTTCAGGAGCGGCTCGAGCGGGCCGAGGCCGGTGACCTCGTCGTAAAGCTCCTGGTTGAGCAGGGAGCGGTCTTCCTTGTTGAGGACGATCGACATCTCCTCCAGCGCCTCGCTGGCGATTGCGCCGATTTCCTGCCGCAGGTCGGCCTCGGAGGCGTGCTCGAGGGCCGAGAGGTTCAGGTTCTCGAGGAGCCGGCGGTGCAGTTCGACCTTGATCTCGCTGAGGCGCTCCTTGCGCTTCTTTTCCTTGTCGGCCGGCGAAGCCGGGGCGGCAGCCCTGCTGGCGCCGATCGTCGCCATTGGCTTGAGGGCGACCTTGGGCGCGGTGGACACCGGTTCGGTGGTCGCCGGCGCGGCAGCCACATCGGTTCCTGCAGGCTGGGCCGAGGTGGACGCGGGCTTCTTGTAACGCGAGAACATGGGCTAACTCTCCAATCTCATGCGGCGGCGACGGCTTCGGCCATGGTAAGGGCGTGCATGGACGCCGCCAGTTTCATGATTTCCTTGCGCAGCGGGTTCTTGGCGGCCGACTCCGACAGCGGCAGACCATGGTCGTTGGCCTCGGCCACCTGCGGGCCGCCCTCGGGCAGCTGCAGCTCGATCTTGATGTCGAGGCTTTCCGACATCCGCTTCACACGCGCCTTGCCGGTCAGGTCGGTGAACTTCGGCGCGCGGTTCAGCACGAAGCGCAGCTTTTCGTGGGGCAGGTCCTCGGCCTTGAGCGCACGTACGAAGCGCAGCGTATTCTGCGCCGAGCGCATGTCGAGTTCGAGCAACACGAAGTAGAGATGCGAGGCGGAAAGGATGGTTTCGGTCCAGGGAACCACGGTTGTCGGCATGTCGATGACGACAAAGTCGAACAGCCGCCGCGCCATGGCGACGACCCGGCCGACGTCCTCGGGTGTGACGATGTCAAGCGGCAGCATGTCGGAGGGCGCGGTCAGCACGTGCAGCCGCTCGTTGAACACCTGCAGCGCCTGGCCGAATCCCTCGGCATCGAGGTTCGCGGTGTCCGAGAGCATCTCGTAGACCAGTTCGCGCCGCGGCAGATCGAGGTAGGTGGCCGCGGAGCCGAACTGCAAGCCGAGGTCGAGCAGGCAGACCCGCGGCGGCTTCGCCTTCTCCTTGTCGCTGTCCTTGGGCTTCGCAGGCTCGATCTGGGAAAGCTCCCAGGCGAGGTTGGTGGCAAACGTCGAGGCGCCGACGCCGCCGGCCAGCCCGTGCACGGGGAGGACCACGCCCTGGCGATCACCGCCGCTGGCGAGCAGCGCCCCCTTGCCGGACTCGCCGGTGCCCGGTTCCCCCGGAGCAGCCGCCGTCGGCGCAGGGGTGCGGACCCGCTGGATCGCCTCGTGCAGCGCCCCCTCGGGAAGCGGGTAGGGGCAGAAATCGTCGGCGCCGAGCCGAAGCAGCTGGTGCAGCGCCATCGGGCCCAGGTCCTCGGCAATGAGGATGACCTTGATCTTCTTGTCTTTGGCCGTGCGGATGATCTCGCCGACGAGGTCCAGTTCGCCCTCGTCTTCGGCATCGAGCGCCACCGCCACGAATTCGAGCCGCTTCGCCTCCGGCTGGGAAAAGAACGAAAGCGCGTCGCGGAAAGTGAGGTCGCCCCACTTCTCGCCCAGTTCGGCTTCCATATCCTCGATCAGCAGATCGAAGTTCTGCACGTCGCGCGAAATCGTGCAGGCAACGATCGGCGTCGGGTCGGGCTTTAACGCCACGCTACTCGTCATCACAACGCTCCTTCCTCGATTCGCCAGAGGTTACAATAACCCCTCCGGCCCGGCGGGCATACGCACCGTGACGCGCCACGGGCGGGTAGCGCGGGGAAACCGCCCCGACGCGGACCTTGCAAGGAAACTTAGGCGAGATTGCGGCCTAATCAGCCAAATTATTCGGTATTGTGGAAAGGTGAAGGGGCGCAGCGGAGGATCGTTTCCGCTGCGCCCCTAGGAACGGCCGAAATTCGGCTTGAGGTTAACCGCCCTCGGCGCCTGCAGTGGCCTCGGGAACGAGAGGCGCGAAGGTGGCGCTCTGGACGTATTCGCGGAAGATGACCTGAGCGTACTTGCCGTTTAGCTCACCGGAGCAGCGCACCTGGCCGCGCCGGTAACGCGGTTGGTCGGCGGGGCTGTTCGGATCGAGCACGACGATCGGGTCGGGTACGATGTAGCCCTTGGCCTGGCCGACACACATCGCCGCGATATGCGCAAGCGTGTTGTTCATCGTCGGGTTGCCAAAGCCACCCTCGTCGACTTCCGCACCGGCTTCGCCGTAGAACTCGTTCATCGTGCCCTGGGAGCAGGCGGTGAGCGCCAAGACGCCGGCCGCGCAGAGAAGTGATTTCATATGCAGGGTCATCGTCCTTACTCCATTACGTAGCCGTAGGACCCGGAGAAGTCCTGCCGGGCGACTTCCGCCGCTGCTCCGCCGGCGACGTTGCCGAACAGGAACAGACCTGCCTCGGAGGGCGGGCGGATGCGGTCGGTGGCCAGAGCCAGCGCCTCGCCGCGGACCGGGGTCACCAGATGCGGGGTGACGATGATCACGAGCTCGGACTGGTTGCGGGCGTAGTCGGCGCTGCGGAACAGCGCGCCCAGGATCGGCAGATCGCCGAGCCAGGGTACCTGGGTTACCGCATCGCGGAAGTCGTCCTGCAGCAGGCCGGCGATGGCGAAGCTCTCGCCGTCGCGCATTTCAACCGTGGTCGACGTTTGGCGCCGCTTGAAGCCCTCGATGGTCAGATTTTGCGACGTGAAGGTCACCGTCGGGTCGATCGAGGACACTGCCGCGTTCATCTCGAGGTTGATGATGTCGCCATCCACCACGCGCGGAGTGAAGATGAGCTCAACACCGAACGGCTTGAATTCGACGGTGATCGTGTTGTTCTCCTGTGCCACCGGCACCGGGTACTCGCCACCGGCGAGGAACCGTGCCTGCTGGCCCGAAAGCGCGGTCAGGTTCGGTTCTGCGAGAGTCCGCACAAGACCCTTGGATTCCAGCGCCTCGAGCAGGATGTTCAGCGTCAGATCGCCGATCATGCCCTCGATGTTGAACTGGCCGATCGCATCGTCGCTCAGCACCTGGACGGTCGAGCCGATCGGACCCGGAGTGAGCCCGCCCTGGCCGCCGCCGAAGTCGAACGATGCATCGGACCCGAGCGCGAAGCCGGTGATGCCGCCGTTCAGGCCCTTCGACACCGACCGCGAGACCTCGGCGAATCGCACCTTCAGCATCACCTGCTGAGTGCCGCCGACGACCATCAGGTTCGAAACCCGGTCCGGCGCGTAACGTTGCGCCAGATCGAGGGCTCGGTCGAGCTTGGCGATCGAGGACACGGTGCCCGAAAGCACGATGCCGTCGTTCGCGGTGCGGACCTCGATGTTCTCGCCGGGAAGGATCTGGCCGAGCCGCTCCTTGAATTCGGCGATGTCGGGAGTGACGTGCACCTCGACGTTCGCGATCAATGCGCCGTCGGGGCCGAGCAAGGTCATCGTGGTTCGGCCGGGCGCCCGGCCCAGCACGTAGATCGACCGGTCGGACAGAGTGGAGATGTCCGCGATGCCGGGGTTGGCGATCGAAAGCTCTGCAAAGGGCTGGTCGCTTTCAACGACCACGGCCCGGTTCATTGGCACGGCGAGCGGGGCAGTCGTGCCGCCACTCATCACGCGCAAGGTTTGGGCGCCGGCATCCGGCGCGACCGAAAGGCTCACGGCGAACCCGAGCAATCCGGCATACAAAAGCGTCTTCATTTTCATGACCTGCCTCTCTGATCACGCCGCTAGGTCGGGTCTTCCTGCCCATTGTTTTTTTTGAACCATGCGCCAGCGAGCGATTATTTGCAAGAATCAGATGTTTGCCGATGATCCTTTATGTGGATAACCTGCAACACCCGCAAAATGTCGTGAATTGAAAAGCGCGCGACACCAGATCGGGTGCGCACGCTTTGGGTCGGTTCGGGAAAGCCCGGTCAGTTGTTGTTGCACTGGACTTCGATGCGCTCGACCTCGTTGCCGCGCCGCACGGTCTGATAGCAGACCGGGGGCGGCGCCTCCTCGACCTGGATAGTTTCCTGGATGCCGAGAAGCTGGCGCTGGTCGACTTCGATGTCGCTGGCCGCAGTGGTGTCTGACACGCCCACGAGCGCGAGGCTGAGCCTGCCGGTCGACTGCGCCTGGGCCAGCGCCGCCACCTGCTCAGGCGTGACCTCGACCGTGACGGTGCGGGCAATGGCGGCGGAAAGCCGGTCCTGGTCGGCCGATTGGTTGATGCCGATGATCTTCACCGCCGACTGGATTAGCTTGGTGATGCCCCGCCTGTTGATCTCGCCGCTCCAGAACACGTCGACCCTGTCGCCCGGGTTGAGGAATCCGGAGACGCCGGTGGTCACGTCGACGTTGATGGTGAAGGCACGCATCCCCGGCGAAAGGAAGGCGGCAACGCCGGCGTCCTGTCCGGGCTGTGTGATCTTGGAAGCCAGCAGCGGCTCGTTCGGCTCGATCGAGCGCAGCACGACGCGGGACTTGTCGTTCCCCTCGGGAAACAGGCTCTTCTCGTCGCGGAAGGCGCCTTCAGGCAGCGATTGCTCGGGAAACTTGACGAGTCGGACGTGTTCGGGTGTGAGCACGGTGCCATATCGCAGCGGCACGGCGGCGACGTAGATGTCGACGACGGACACCATTTCCTCGCGCGCCTGGCGCTCGGCGACGAGCGCGGCCTCGTACTGATTGATGTAGCCCTGCGCCATGTAGACGGCGAAGCCGGCAAGGCCGACGCCGACCACAAGCACGAGTCCGAAGACCAATCGCATGAAATGCCCTTTCCGAAACCGAGCCGACGATTGTCCGACTTACTACCGGGCCTATCCGGCGTTGACCAGACTCCTGCTGATCAATTGTGGCAAAGCTAAGGTCAAACCGGTGCTATGAAGTGGAATTGTCCGCATTTGGTGATCCGATGCTGCCCGTCTTCCGGCAGGGGCCGGGCGGTGCAGGCACGGTCCTGGCGTTCGTAGATCTCTGCGGGAAACGGCTCGCCTACGATGAAGCCGCCATCGGGCCGGCTCCCCTCTCAGTCCGCGATGCGCGGGCTTCGAGGCATCGAAGTCGCGGGTCTTGTTGCGGGCGCCCGTGAAGTTCGCCTGGCGTCCTGGTCTGCTACAATCAGGGGCTGCCGCCGGAGTTGGGCTGGATCTGGTCGATCCGGTCGCTCACTCGCACGGCAAGGCCTTCGTTCGCGTCAGAATAGATGAGGATGATGCCGAGTATCATGAACGGCACCAAGGCGGTCAGAACGACCCAGTCGACGGTCACGGCGCCCGACTCTTCGCGGAGGAACCGCCCGGCCTGGGTCCTGAATGCGCTGATCGTCATTGGTCACTCCGATCCTGGTTACGTCTCGTCACTCCGACTTTGGACCGAGCGTGAACGAGGAATATGGCAGAAGAGCGGCACCGTTGAGGAACTACTCGGGCGCCGGCGCGCCGGTGGGCGCGCCCTGGCAACGCGAAACCGCGGCCCTGGGGCCGCGGTCTGCGATGGGCCGGCTCGATCCGAGCGCCGAGACGCTCCATCGGCCGGCCGGTTCGCTTGATTACGGCGTGCCGCCCGAGCTGCCCGGGCCGGTCTGCACGTTGTTGAGCTCGTCGGCGATCCGCTGGCCGAGGTCCGTGGTGGCCGGGCTGATCAGCGCGATGATCGCGAGCGCGAGGAACACGACGGACGCGGTCAGCACGACCCAGTCCACGGTCACGGCGCCCGATTCGTCAGCGGCGAAGGTCTTCAGGTGGTCAAAGAGTTTCATGTTTGCTCCCTCCAAAGGATACGATGTCACGTCTACACCGGTGCGGCGTACGACGTTCGGCCATCTCCGAACCCCTCCGCGTCGGCATGGCTGCATATGGCCAGCAGAATCAGGCAAGAATTTGGCAGCGTTCGTACGATTCTTAAGCCTTAGTAGTGAAACCTGTGGATTAGCTCAACTATATGGGGAATAAGGCACTTTCGTTCACGCCCCGTGACCGATCGGCAACGTTGCAGCCGGTTTTCTCCTTCAAGACTGTGGATAAGCCGCCGCGCCACGGGGGCGATTCCCCGCCCCGGGTATAGCGCGAAGCGCGGTTTCCTGCCTATACTCGCGGAAAGAATGCGAGCTGGACGCAGCACGAGGCAGGACAGATGCGGCATTTGGCCTACGCGGCGGCGTTCGCCGCGGCCCTGGCACCGGGCGCCAGGGCGGAGGAGACACCCGAACTTCCGGTCTACACGCCGAAGCGCGTGGTCCCGCCGGCGCCGGGCGCGGCGCGGCGAATCACCATCCAGATCGATCCAGAGGAACAGGCGCGCTATATCGCCGCCCTGCCGCGCTACCCCGACCCCCGGGCCGAAGGCAACTACGGCGAAGCAGCCCAAGGGCCGCAGGCGAGCGCTGATGCCGCCACCGCCTATCCCTGGTTCTGGGAGGCCGTCTCGCCCGCGATCTCGGCAGCCTCGCCGGCGCGCCTGGCGCTCGCGGTCTCCGGCCTGAGCGACGGGGCCGCCGGCGCGACCGTGCCGATACCTCGACTGCAGGCGATGCAGACGATCGCCGAGGAGCACGGCGCCGAGATCCTGAAGGCGACGGTTGGCACCCGGGTCTCGCCGGCCCTGGTGCTGGCGGTGATCGGCATCGAGAGCGCGGGCCGGACAAACGCGGTGAGCCACAAGGGCGCGACAGGTCTGATGCAGCTGATGCCGGCCACGGCTGAACGTTTCGGCGTCAGCGACATCACCGCGCCGGCGGAGAACATCCGCGGCGGGGTGGCCTACCTTGACTGGCTGATGCGCGAGTTTGGCGGTGATCCGGTGCTAGTGCTCGCCGGCTACAATGCCGGCGAAGGCGCCGTGCGCGAGCACGGCGGGGTTCCACCCTACCGCGAGACCCGCGACTACGTGCCTAAGGTCCTGGCCGCCTGGACCGTGGCGCGCGGGCTCTGCGCGACGCCGCCCGACCTGGTCTCCGACGGCTGCGTGTTCCGGGTGCGAAGCGCGGGGCTTTGAAGGCGCGCCTCGCGCGCGTGACTCAATTGACGATCGTCGCCTCGGTGGCGGCGCGCAGCTCGGCCTCGCTGACGCCGTCCGCGAGCTCCACGATCTTCAGGCCGCCCTGCACGACATCGAGCACGCCGAGGTTGGTGATGATCCGGTCGACGACGCCAGTGCCCGTCAGAGGCAGGGTGCATTTCTTCAGCACCTTCGATTCGCCGGCCTTGTTGGTATGGTCCATCACGACGACCACGCGACCGACGCCGGCGACGAGGTCCATTGCCCCGCCCATGCCCTTGACCAGCTTGCCCGGGATCATCCAGTTCGCCAGGTCACCATTCTCGGCCACCTCCATCGCGCCGAGGATCGCCATCGCGATCTTGCCGCCGCGGATCATCCCGAACGAGGTCGCGCTGTCGAAGTAGGCGGTACGCTTCAGCTCGGTGATGGTCTGCTTGCCGGCGTTGATCAGGTCGGCGTCTTCCTCGCCCTCGATCGGGAACGGGCCCATGCCCAGCATCCCGTTCTCGGACTGCAGCGTCACGTCCACCCCCTCGGGGATAAAGTTCGCCACCAAGGTCGGGATGCCGATGCCAAGGTTGACGTACATCCCGTCCTTCAGCTCCTGCGCGGCGCGGGCGGCCATCTGGTTGCGGTCCCAAGGCATCAGGCGGCCTCCTTCTTGCGTACCGTGCGCTGTTCGATCCGCTTCTCGTGCTGGCCCTGAATGAGACGATGCACGTATATTCCGGGCAGATGGACACAGTCGGGATCGAGGGCGCCGCGCGGCACGATCTCCTCCACCTCGGCCACGCAGACCTTGCCGCACATCGCCGCCGGCGGGTTGAAGTTGCGCGCGGTCTTGCGGAAGACGAGGTTGCCGGTGTCGTCGGCCTTCCAGGCCTTGACGATCGAGAGGTCGGCGACGATCCCGCGCTCGAGGATGTAGGTCTCGCCGTCGAACTCCTTGTGCTCCTTGCCCTCGGCGATGACGGTGCCGACGCCGGTCTTGGTGTAGAAGCCGGGGATGCCGCAACCGCCCGCACGCATGCGCTCGGCCAGCGTGCCCTGAGGATTGAACTCGAGCTCGAGTTCGCCCGACAGATACTGGCGCATGAACTCGGCGTTCTCGCCGACGTAGGACGAGATCATCTTCTTCACCTGCCGCGTCTGTAAGAGGACGCCGAGGCCGAAATCGTCGACACCGGCGTTGTTGGAGGCGACGGTGAGGTTCTTGACGCCGCTGTCGCGGATCGCCGCGATCAGGAGCTCGGGAATTCCGCAGAGGCCGAAGCCGCCCGCTGCGATCAGCATGCCGTCGAACAGAAGCCCGTCGAGCGCCTCGGTCGCGCTGCCGTAGACCTTCTGTTTCATGGCCGATACCTCTCCGCTGAAACCGATCGCGGCGTTCTGGCGCGTGAGGCCAAGAGAGTCAATTGCTGCGCTACGTCGAATGTGGCTCAGGTCAGCGCGAAGTCATGGAAGGTCAGGTCGATCAGGACGGGGAAGCGCCGTGCCGCGCCGTCGGCGCCCCGCGGGGTGACGCGGCGGCGCGAGGGATAGACCAGCCCGCCAGAGTTGCGGTCGTGCGCCAGCACCCGGTTCGCCACCCTGGCGAAACCGCCGATGACTTCGGCGACATAGTCGTGCTGGAGCAGCAGCCCGGTTTCGGCGTCGAAGCGGAAGCGTTGATGACGGCTATGGGTGGGAATCTGCCCCGGGAACTCGGCCGCAAGCTCGCCCGGGGCGGTTTCGCGCCAGGTGATGTCGGGGTTCATCAGAAGCGCGGGCATGGTCACGTAATTCCAGGTCGCGTAACCGGCGAAGTAGGCCATGTCGAGATCGTCCCACCAGAGAAGGCGGCGACCGTATGGGAAGGCGCTGCGGGCCTC
Source organism: Paracoccaceae bacterium (assembly GCA_041621405.1). GTDB lineage: Bacteria > Pseudomonadota > Alphaproteobacteria > Rhodobacterales > Rhodobacteraceae > JBFKAV01. The sequence goes on along the minus strand of JBFKAV010000004.1, from coordinate 20,511 downwards.
GGCGCGGCGCGAGAGTACCCGCCCTTCGGCCGCTTCCAGCCGAACCTCGGCACCATCGAGCACGCCCGAGAGGCCGGGCCTCCGCCCGATCGGCGTGACGCGGGCGCGGGGGCGGTGCACGTCGCAGCGGAACTCGATGCGTCGGAAGCGCGGGCGCCATTTCATCGCGAAGGCAAGGCCCGAAGCGCTGATCGTGGCAGATATCGCGCCGGCTTTCTGCCAGCGCTCGGCCCCGCCGTAGGCCTCAATCGCGCGGCGCGCGGTGTCGCTGAGGGTCATCGGCAGCCTCCCAGCTCGAACGGCCCCTCCGCGGCGCCGGCCAGCGGCGATGATAGCCTGCGCCGGCCGATCGCGACAGTCAGGTCTTCCTTCCGGACGCCTTCTTCGCGCGGCCGCCCCGAGCACCCCCGCTCTTGCCCCCCTTGGCCGACTTCGCCGCGATAAGCTCCAGCGCCTGCTCCAAGGTCACCGCCTCCGGCTCGGTTCCCTTGGGCAGCGTCGCGTTGACCCTTTCCCATTTCACGTAGGGCCCGTATCGGCCCGACATCACCTGCACCGTTCCCCCTTCGGGATGCGACCCGAGCTCTTTCAGCGGCTCCGGCGCCGCCCGCCCGCCGCGCCCGCCGCGTGCGTTCTTCTCCGCCAGCACCTCGACGGCGCGGTTCATGCCGATAGTGAAGACCTCGTCCACCTCGGGCAGGTTGGCGTAGACGCGACCATGCTTGACGTAAGGACCGTAGCGGCCGATCCCGGCCTCGATTGTCTCGCCGTCCTCGGGATGGGGGCCGATCTCGCGGGGCAGGTCGAGGAGCCGCAGCGCCTTCTCGAGGTCCATCGCCTCGGCCGGCCAACCCTTCGGCAGCGAGGCGCGAGGTGGCTTGGGATTCTCGGCGGTGGCCTCGCCACGCTGGATATATGGTCCGAAGCGGCCCGACTTGAGCCAAATGTCCTCGCCCCTATCCTGGCCGAGCACCCGGTCGGCGGCCGCGTCGTCCTCGCCGTTCGGGGCAGAGAGCGAGCGCGTGTAGCGGCATTCGGGGTAGTTCGAGCAGCCGATGAAGGCGCCGCCCGAGCGCGCGGTCTTGAGCGCCAGCCGTCCGTTGCCGCAGGCCGGGCAGGCGCGGGGGCTGGCGCCGTCCTCGCGCGGCGGGAAGAGGTGCGGCTCGAGCACCTCGTCGATCTTCTCCAGCACTTCCGAGATCCTGAGTTCGGAGGTTTCCGAAAGCGCCGCCGAGAAATCGCGCCAGAAGCGGGCGAGCACCTCCTGCCAGTCGCGGCCGCCGGCGGAGATGTCGTCCAGTTGCTCCTCCAGATCGGAGGTGAAGTCGTAATCGACGTAGCGGCGGAAGTAGTTGACGAGGAAGGCCGTGACGAGGCGGCCCTTGTCCTCGGGGATGAGGCGGCCCTTGTCCTTGGCGACGTAGCCGCGCTCCTGGATCGTTGTGACGATCGAGGCATAGGTCGAGGGGCGGCCGATGCCGAGCTCCTCCATGCGCTTGACGAGCGTGGCCTCGGTGTAGCGCGGCGGCGGCTGGGTGAAGTGCTGCTCGGGGCTGACGTCGCGCTTCTCAGCCCGTTCGCCCTCGGCGATCTGCGGCAACCGCGCGTCGTCATCTTCGGCGACGTCGTCTCGGCCTTCCTCGTAGATCTTGAGGAAGCCGTCGAAGAGCAGGACTTGGCCGGTCGCGCGCAACTCCACCTGGCCGTCGGCCGAGGCGACGTCGACGGTGGTGCGTTCGAGCCGCGCGGCCTCCATCTGGCTGGCGAGCGTGCGCTTCCAGATCAGGTCGTAGAGCTTGCGCTGGTCGGCGTCGGCGATCTTCAGCGAGGCGGGATCGCGGCCCATCTCGGTGGGCCGGATGCATTCATGCGCCTCCTGCGCGTTCTTCGCCTTGTTCTTGTACATCCGCGGCGAGGAGGGCACGTAGCTCGGTCCGAAGCGCGACTTGATCTCCTCGCGCGCGGCCATCACCGCTTCGGGGGCCATGTCGATGCCGTCGGTGCGCATGTAGGTGATGAGCCCGGCCTCGTAGAGCCGCTGCGCGGCCGACATCGTGGCCCGCGCGCCCAGGCCGAACTTTCGGCTGGCCTCCTGCTGCAGCGTCGAGGTCATGAACGGCGGCGCGGGGTTGCGGGAGCCGGGCTTTGCCTCGACCGACTTGACCTTCAGCTCGCGCGAGCTGACCGCCTGGACGGCGAGCTCGGCGGCCTCCTTGGTGGCGATGTCGAATTTCTCGAGCTTCTTGCCGGCGAGGACGGTGAGGCGGGCCTCGAAGGTCTGACCGCGCGGCGTGGCGAGCGTGGCCGAGACGGTCCAGTATTCGCGGGCGCGGAAGGCCTCGATCTCCATCTCGCGCTCGACGATGAGCCTAAGGCAAACCGACTGGACGCGGCCGGCCGAACGGGCGCCGGGGAGCTTGCGCCAAAGAACCGGCGAGAGGTTGAAGCCGACGAGGTAGTCGAGCGCGCGGCGGGCGAGGTAGGCCTCGACGAGCGCGGCATCGATCTCGCGCGGATGCTTCATCGCCTCCTCGACCGCCGCGCGGGTGATCGCGTTGAAGGTGACGCGGCTCACCGTCTTGCCTTTCTTCAGCTTCGAGGCGAGCGCTTCCTTCAGGTGCCAGGAGATCGCCTCGCCCTCGCGGTCGGGGTCGGTGGCGAGGATCAGCGCGTCGTCGTCCTTCAGCGCCTCGGCGATGGCCCGGACGTGCTTGCGGCTCTCGGCGGCGACTTCCCAGGTCATGTCGAACCCCTGGTCGGGGTCGACCGAGCCGTCCTTGGCGGGCAGGTCGCGCACGTGGCCGTAGGAGGCGAGCACCGTGTAGCCAGGGCCGAGATATCGGTTGATTGTCTTGGCCTTGGCAGGGGACTCGACGACGACGACTGGCATGAGGGACCTTTCCCGATTGGGTTGCGACCGGGGCTTCCCGGCGCGCGGCGCAACATGTGGAGGCCCGGGGCGGATTGTCAATCCGGCTGGCGGAGGGGGGTGGGCCGGGTCCCGGTGCCGGAGTGCAAGGATCGCCGGCAAGGCCGCCATCCATAAACCGAGTGCGACGACGCAAGTCGGGCAAGAGAACATCTCGGCCATCGGGCGGTGCATTGGATGGATCCAGTCATCGGGCCCGCAGCGGTCCGGGCCGAGCCGCTGGCACAGCTTCGCCATATCGGATTCGGCGTCGAACAGGAGGTCCGCATCGCCCTCACTCAGAAGGTCGCGCCCGAGAGAACTGTCCCGGGAAGTGCGGCCAGCGAGGTGGTTGCCAACGTCGCAGAGTTCTTCGTGCGCGCCTTAGCGGTGGGCCGCAGTTGGGGCGCAGATGACCGTGTCAACAGCGGCAACACCGGCGGCAGAGGCTCTCTGGCGACCCGATGCGAATGGCTCGGAATGCACGGCTGGCGACACGGACTGCGCTGATCAGCGGAAGGCGGGCGTTGTCTGGACCACCTCGGCGCAGAATTTGGCAGGCATCCGGCGGCTTGCTCGATCCGGCATGACCGGAGTACCGGCATTGCGACCGCGGCCGCGACATCCTGGGCAGCGGGAGCGCGGCGTGCCGGACGGCGCCGCTGCCTCAGGCAGCGAGCGACACCAGTCCGCCGGGGTGACGCAAGACCCGTCCGTCGAGCTCCAGCGAGAGCAGCTCGGCCGCAAGCTGCGACGCGGGCAGCGAAAGGTCGCGGATCAGCTGGTCTTCGCTGACCGGTGCCGGGCCCAGAAGGGCGAGGATGGCAGATGCGGCGTCACATGGGTCGCTTACCGGCGCGCGCGAGTCGACTGGGTAATCGCCGGACACCGGGCGCTCTACGCCATTCGGCCCGTTCGAGGCCGTCGCCGGGGCGTAGTCGGACGCCGGGTGAGGCCTCACCAGGGCGGTCGCCCCGAGCGCGGCGAGCACGTCCTCGGCGCCGCGCACCAGCGTTGCTCCGTCGCGGATCAGCATGTTGCAGCCCGAAGCGCGGGCATCGAACGGATGGCCGGGCACGGCCATCACCTCGCGGCCCTGGTCGAGGGCCATACGCGCGGTGATCAGACTGCCGGATTTCGCCGCGGCCTCGACCACCACGACCGCGCGGGCGAGGCCGGAGACGATGCGGTTGCGGCGCGGGAAGTGGCGCGCCTGGGGCTCTAGCCCGATCGGCTGCTCGGATAGCCTGAGGCCGGACTCCGCGACCCGTGCCGCAAGCTCGGCATTCTCGGCCGGATAGATGGCGTCGACGCCGCCCGCCATGACGGCGATCGTGCCGGTGGAAAGCGCGGCCGTATGCGCCGCAGCGTCGATGCCGCGGGCGAGGCCGGAGGCGACGACCTGGCCGGCTTCGCCGAGGCCCCTGGCCAGGGCCTTCGCCATCCTGAGCCCGAGGCTGGAGGCGTTGCGGGCGCCGACGAGGGCAATGGCGGGGCGGTTCAGCAGGCCGGTGTCGCCGAGCGCCCAGAGGAGCGGCGGCGGGTCGGCGATCTCCATCAGCGCGAGCGGGTAGGCTGCGTCGCCGAAGCAGACCAGGCGCGCGCCGGCACGGCGGGCTGCGGCGATCTCGGCCTCGGCGGCCGCGAGGGGGAAGGGTGCATAGTCCTGCACGCCCGATGCGCGGGCGATCTCGGGCAGCGCGTCGAGCGCGTCCGCAGCTTGTCCGTGCTCGGCCATCAGCCGGAAGAAGGTCGCAACGCCGACGCGGGGGGATCGGACCAGACGGAGCCAACGGAGAGCATCTTCTTCCGTGGTGGGTGGTGCGAGGGGGGGTGGGGAAGAAAACATTCCTTGTTCCCGCCGGCTCCGTCTGATCACGAGCGATTCTCTAGCACCCACATCCTTAATACGGCGTAAACGCTGATCGAAGATCGACGGGAGTTCACCGAGAGCCGCAACTCACGTCTCGATGACGCTTGAGCCGCAAATCATTTCGTCGGCGAGCGGTGCCGGGAGAGGGCTGGGCGCCGTTTCCGCCGCCCGCGGGCCTCATGGGGTCATCGGGCAGCCGTCAGTCGATACACCCGGATCACCGAGCGTTCCGGGTCTTCATGCAACCCGGGCCCGGCCACCCGCGGAACCGGCTCCAGGAAGTCCGCTTCCTCGCCCTTGGCGAGGCGGAAGGCGAAGCCGGGCGGCGTGGTTCCGGGCTCAGTCGCAGAAATGGGGTCGGTGGTGCATATGGCGACATAGTCGACCCCCAGATGCCGCAGCCGATCCTCCGCCTCGGAATCGGATGCGAATTCGATCCGCAGCTGCTCGGTCATGCCGGCCGTATTGCGGTGGTAGGGTGCCGAAAGCACCCGGTGCGGCGTCGACAACAGAATGTGCGAGCCGAGATTCGAGCTGGCCGAGACCAGGCCGGGCGGAAGCTCGGCAAGGGCGGACATCGCCCCCGGCGCGAAGCAGTCCCAGAGGCCGGACCGTGAGACCGCGGCTGCGGGCGTAGCCCCGCTCGTCCGGCCCGTCCCGATCGCCCGACTGGCCCCGAGCACAACGGTCCATCCGGGCGGGGACGCCAGCGCTATGAGCGTAATCGCCGCGAGGCCCGAGCCACGCCCCCTGCTCAGGAGTTCGGCGCCCAGTACGGCGACCGGCAGGACCGACAGCGGCCCCAACACCATCGTAGCCCTGAGCTGCCACAGCGCGAGCAGCAGGCCAATAACGAGAATTCCCCCCTTCACCGCCCAGACCCAGCGCTCGCCGGCCGGCCGCAGGAAGAAGAGGAATGATGCGGCAGCGACGCCGACGAGGACCGCGGCGAGTACCGGGAGCTCCGTTGCGGGCGATTCCGTCAGCTTCCCCGCCCAGCCCTGCGCTTCGGCGACGCGGTTGAGCCAGTGCGCGCGCAGGTACGGATCGATCCCGCCGAGCGGGTCGGAGAGACAGGCGGGAGCGACGGCGACGGCCAGCGCAAGTGTGGCCAACGCCGCACCGGCAAGCGAGAGGAAACGCCAAGCCCGCGACGCCTCCGACCAGAGGGTGGCGGCGGCAAATAGGCCGAGAGCCCCGGTCGATGCGGGAAGCACCAGATCGCGGCCGAGGGCATCGCAATAGCCTCCAGCGAGCGCAGAACGAGGGCTTGCAAGGAACAGCCACACGACCATGGTCGCCGTCAGCGAAAGGGCGAGCCTGCGCAGGATCGGACGGGCGGGCGGGCCGGCGTCCGCCCATAAGACCGCCACGGCGAGGATCAGGAGGGCCTGCATCGGCAGGAGCTCGACCCCGATGGCCAGGCTGGTGCCGATCGCGACGCCGAGCAGTGAGGCGGCCCGTTGCGATCGCGACGCGAGCGGCGCCAGCGACGCCGCGACGACAAAGAGCACGAGTTGTAGGTTGTGATGGTCGATCTGGCCGGGAACGAAGCGGGCCGAATTGCCGAGGTGCAACCCCATCAGGCCCGAGGCGAGCCAGGTGCCGGCGCTCCCGGCGAGCGCTCGCCCGGCCAGCGCTGCCGCCAGCACTGCCGGCAACGGCAAGAGGACCGGCCAGATCACGGCGGTCGCCGTCTCGGCCATCTCCCTGCCGAGCATGGGCTGGAGTGCCAGGATCAGTCCGGCGAGCGGCGCATCGACCAGCCGCGACCAGTGCATCTCTATCCCATCGCCGGGACCGAGGCGGCGCTGGACGAGATCGAACCAGCCCTGCCCGGCGAGCAGGTCGCGAACCTGGACCATCCGCATCGCCCCATCGGCGCCCAGGAAAAGCGCGTCGGGTCGTGCGGTGAGGTGAAAGACGATTCCGGGATAGGCCGCGAGGATCCAGCCCGCCAGCACGGCCAGGAGGAGGCCGGTCCATCCGGGGGCAGCCGACCGGGGCGTGGTGCGGCCGGGAATGACCTCGGAATCGAGCATCCTCATCCTTCCCATTCCGCCCCGGGGGACCGCAGCTCGCCCTCCGCGTCGCCGCTGCGATGCGAGGTTTGGTCCCAGCCGCTCAAGCGGCCCACAATGCGGCGACTGTGGCCGCCGCCGACAGCGGCAGTCAAGTTTCCACCTCCCCGTGCGGTGCCGCCGACGGATATGAGGCCTGCCTTGTCGTGCGCGGAAGGTGGCTCTGCTCAGAGCGCCTGCTGCGCCATGCGATCAGGGCGCACTGCGGCGCAGGTCAGGCAAGCAAGTGCAACGGTGGCGGCCCGGCTTATGGTCAACCAGCCGCCGATCCGCCCACGGTCAGTCCGCCGATCAGGAGCGTCGGCTGGCCGACGCCGACCGGCACCCATTGGCCCGCCTTGCCGCAATTGCCGATCCCGGGGTCGAGCTTCATGTCGTTGCCGATGGCGCGGATGCGCTTGAGCGCGGTCGGTCCGTCGCCGATCAGCGTGGCGCCCTTCACCGCCGCGCCAACCTTGCCGTTTCTCACCCGGTAGGCTTCGGTGCACGAGAACACGAACTTGCCGTTGGTGATGTCGACCTGGCCGCCGCCGAAGCCGACGGCGTAGATGCCGTCCTTCAGGCTGGCGACGATGCCCTCCGGCTCGTCCTTGCCGGCCAGCATGTAGGTGTTGGTCATCCGTGGCATCGGCGGGTGGGCATAGCTCTGGCGGCGGCCGTTACCGGTCGCGGCGACCCTCATCAGGCGGGCGTTCTGGCGGTCCTGCATGAGGCCCGTGAGGATCCCGTCCTCGATCAGCACGTTCTTGCCGGAGGGCGTGCCCTCGTCGTCCACCGAAAGCGAGCCGCGGCGGTCGGGAATCGTGCCGTCGTCGAGCACCGTCACTCCGGGCGCGGCCACCCTCTGGCCCATCAGTCCGGCGAAGGCCGAGGTCTTCTTCCGGTTGAAATCGCCCTCGAGCCCGTGGCCCACCGCCTCGTGCAGCAGGACGCCGGGCCAGCCGGGGCCCAGCACCACGTCCATCACGCCGGCCGGCGCCGGCTCGGCGGAAAGGTTTACCAGCGCGATGCGCAGCGCCTCGCGCACCATGCCCTGCCAGCGCGCCGGGTCGAGCAGCGCCTCGATGCCGTGACGGCCGCCGCCGCCGTCCCCGCCTTGCTCGCGGCGGCCGTGCTCCTCGACGATCACGCTGACGTTGAGGCGGGCCATCGGGCGGATGTCGGCGACCCGCAGGCCTTCGGGGCGAAGGATTTCCACCTCCTGGTGCGACGCGGCGAGCGTGGCCGAGACCTGCACCACGCGCGGGTCGAGGGCCCGGGCGTAGGCGTCGATCTCGCGCAGGCAGTCGATCTTCATCGAGAAGGGCGCGCCGGCGATCGGGTCGGCATCGGCGTAAAGCCGGCGATTGGTGGCCCTGGGTGGCAGCGCCAGCGTGCCGCCGCCGTCGCCCACGGCGAGCCGGGCGGTCTCGGCGGCGCGCAGGAGCGCGCGTTCGGAGATGTCGGTGGAGTGCGCGTAGCCCGCCGTCTCGCCCTTCACGGCCCGGAGCCCAAAGCCCTCAGAGGCGTCGTAGCTCGCCGTCTTCACCCGCCCGTCGTCGAACACCAGCACCTCGGCGCGCATCCGTTCGAGGAAGAGCTCGCCGTCCTCTGCCCCCGCCGTGGCCGCGCGGAGCAAGGCAAGGGTGCGGGCTTCGTCGAGGCCAGTCTCGAAAGGGCGAAAGGCATCGCTTGTCATGGCCTGGTCTCCGTCGGTTGCGGGCTGCGAGGCGTCCGATTGACGCAACGGTTTCGCTTGTCCTTCACCCCCGAATATGGTTTTCAGCGAGCGGGATACAACGGGATTTCGCCCTAGGCCGTGGCCCCGGGGCAGAGGCCCGAACGACGGGCCGCGCCGACGGTCCGAGAAGATGGGGAACCACGATGCGACTTCTGACCAGGATTTCCGGAGCCCTCGCCGCCGCCCTCGCCGCCGGCGCCGCGGCGGCGCAGACCCTGCCCGAAAACCTGCCGGTGATCGGTGCGCCGACCCCCGACGCCACGGGATTCCAGCCCCCGGTCACCGAGCTTGCGCGCGATATCCAGTGGCTCGACGGCTTCATTCTTGTGATCATCAGCGTGATCTGTGCCTTCGTGGTCCTGCTGCTCGCGATCGTGATCCTGCGCTACAACCGGAGCGCCAATCCCGAGCCCGCGAGTTTCTCTCACAACACGCCGGTCGAACTGGCCTGGACGGCTGGGCCGGTGGCGATCCTGTTCCTGATCGGCGCCTTCTCGCTGCCCGCGCTCTTCAAGCAGCAGATCATGCCCGAAGCCGACGTGGTGATCAAAGCCACCGGCCACCAGTGGTACTGGAACTACGAATACCCCGAGCACGAGGTCGCCTTCGACAGCTTCATGCTGGCCCCCGAGGATCTGGCCGCGGCCGGCTATTCGGACGATCTCTACCGGCTCGCCACCGACACCGCCGTGGTGGTTCCGACGGGGCAGAAAGTCCTCGTCCAGGTGACCGCGGCCGACGTGATCCATGCCTGGACGATCCCGGCCTTCGGCGTGAAGCAGGACGGCGTGCCCGGTCGCCTGGCCGAGCTCTGGTTCGAGGTCGAGCCGGGCATGGAGGGCATCTATTTCGGCCAGTGCTCGGAACTCTGCGGCAAGGATCACGCCTTCATGCCGATCACCGTGAAGGCGGTGACACCGGCCGACTACGAGGCCTGGCTCGGTAGCGTGAAGACCGCCGCGTCCGGCGCGCCCCAGCAGTTCGACGTCGCGGCCAACGACTGATCCCCGGGCGGGGCACTCGGGGTCCTGCCCAACGCGTGAGGAGAGATGACCGACGCCAGCGCCCTTGACCGCACGCGCGACGCACGGTTCGGCGACTACGTCGAGCTTCTGAAGCCGCGCGTGATGTCGCTCGTCGTGTTCACGGCGCTCGTCGGGCTCCTGGCGGCGCCGGTTCCGGTGCATCCGTTCCTCGGCTTCGCGGCGATCCTGTTCATCGCGCTCGGCGCCGGTGCCTCGGGGGCGCTCAACATGTGGTGGGACGCCGACATCGACAAGGTGATGCGGCGCACCGCGCGCCGCCCGGTGCCGCAGGGCCGGGTCGGCGCCGGAGAGGCGCTGGCGGTGGGGCTGGGGCTTTCGGGCATCGCCGTGGTGATGCTGGGGCTCGCCGCCAACTGGACCGCGGCCGGGCTCCTGGCCTTCACCATCTTCTTCTACGCCGTCGTCTACTCGATGTGGCTGAAGCGCTCGACGCCGCAGAACATCGTCATCGGCGGCGCCGCGGGGGCCTTCCCGCCGGTGATCGGCTGGGCCGCGGCCACCGGCGGCACCAGCCTCGAGCCCTGGCTGATGTTCGCGCTGATCTTCCTCTGGACCCCGCCGCACTTCTGGGCGCTGGCGCTGTTCATGAGGGAGGACTACCACCGCGCCGGGGTACCGATGCTGACGGTGACACACGGCCGCAAGGCGACGCGGGCCCATATCATGGCCTACACGGCGCTGCTCGCGGCGTTTTCGGTGGGCGCAGGCTTCAGCGGCCTCGGGGGGCCGCTCTACCTTGCTGCCGCGGTGGTGCTGAACGCGCTCTTCCTCCTTGGCGCCGGGCGGATCTGGCGGCGCGACGAGGCGGCCGCCGAGTCCGACCACTACGCCGTAGAGAAGCGCTTCTTCCGCTTCTCGCTGGTCTACCTCGCCGTGCATTTCGGAGCCCTGCTTTGCGACGCCCTGCTGGTGCGGACGGGGGTGCTCTGATGGCACTGCATCGGGAACACGAACTGCACAGGCGGCGGTTGTCGCTGAACCTCGGCGTGGGGCTGGCCCTGGTAGCGCTCGCGGCGCTGATCTTCGGCATCACCATCGCGAAGATCGCCAACGGCTCGCTGATGGAAGCCTACGACCACCAGCCACGCGCCAGCGAGCTGCCGCTGACGGAGCCGACGCAATGATCGGCTGGTACCGGCGCCTTTCCGACACCAGGAAGACCCTGGTTCAGACACTGGGCGTGGTCGCGGTCATGGCCTCGCTTGGTTGGGCGGCGGTGCCGCTCTACAACCTCTTCTGCCGGGTCACCGGCTATGGAGGCACCACGGCGGTGGCCAGCGGCGCGGGGGTCGAGGTGCTCGACCGCACCATAAAGGTGCGCTTCGACGCCTCGCTCGAGGCGGGCATGCCCTGGCGCTTCCGGCCGATGCAGCGCGAGATGGAGATCAGGATCGGCGAGGTGGCGCTCGCGTTCTACGAGGCCGAGAACCCGACCACCCGCACCGTCGCGGGCTCGGCGAGCTACAACGTGACTCCCTTCGCCGCCGGAGGCTTCTTCACCAAGATCGACTGCTTCTGCTTCGAGGAGCAGGTCCTCGGCCCGGGCGAGCGCATCGAGATGCCGGTGACGTTCTACGTCGACCCCGCGCTGGTGACGGACCGCGACGGGAAGTTCGTGAACCAGATCACCCTTTCCTATACGTTCCACGAAATCGACCTGCCCGAGACCGCCGCGCTTGCCGCGGGCGAGGGCGGAGCCGCAACAAACTGACGAGCCGGACGGAGACTTCGCATGGCCCACGCGAAAGAACACGACTACCACATCCTGCATCCCTCGATCTGGCCCTTCATCGGCGCGGCGAGCGGCTTTATCATGCTGTTCGGCGCGGTGCTCTGGATGCACGGGATGGGGCCCTGGCTGACGCTGATCGGCCTCGCCGGGGTGGCCTACGTGATGTTCGCCTGGTGGTCGGACGTGGTGAGCGAAAGCCACGCCGGCGACCATACGCCCGTGGTGCGGATCGGGCTGCGCTACGGCTTCATCCTGTTCATCACCTCCGAGGTGATGTTCTTCTCGGCCTGGTTCTGGAGCTTCTTCAAGCACACGATGTACCCGATGGAGACCTACCCGGGCTCCACCTACGTGCCGCCGGAGTTCTACCACGTCGACCCGCTGCATGTGCCCCTGATCAACACGCTGATCCTGCTGCTGTCGGGCTGCGCGGTGACCTGGGCGCACCACGCGCTGGTCCATGGAGGGGCACGAAAGGACGTGGAAAACGGGCTCCTGATCGGCATCCTCCTCGGCGTCGCCTTCACCGGGCTGCAGGCCTACGAATACTGGTACCTGATCGGTCTGCAGGACTGGACCTTCGGGCAGGACAAGTTCTTCTCAAACTTCTTCATGGCCACCGGCTTCCACGGCGCGCATGTGATCATCGGGACGATTTTTCTCTTCGTCTGCTGGCTCCGGGTCAGGGCCGGGCACTTCACGGCGGAGGCGCACATCGGCTTCGAGGCGGCGGCCTGGTATTGGCACTTCGTCGACGTGGTCTGGCTGTTCCTCTTCGCTGCCGTCTACATGTGGGGCATCGGCGTGCCGTGAGCCCCGCCGCCGCCTTCAGCGGCGGCGCATCGGGAAGTCTTGAAGCGCGGGGCGCCAGACCCGCGCTTCGCAATTTGAGAAGGGGTCCGGCGATGCGCCGCCTGGTCTTTCCGCTCGTCTTCGGGCTCGGCGGCGGCGCCGTCTTGGTGGCGCTCGGCCTCTGGCAGGTGGACCGGCTCGGGCGGACAGAGGCGCGGATCGCGGCAATCGAGGCGGAGATCGCCGCCTCGCCCGGCCCCTTGCCCGCTGCGCCCGATCCCGGGGTCCACCGCTACCAACCGGTCGCTGTCGAGGGCCGGTTCGGCGAGGGCGAGATCCTGGTGCTCTCGGGCCGCAAGGGCTTGGGCGCTGGCTATCGCGTGATCGCGCCGTTCGAGACTTCCGAGGGCCGCCGCATCCTCGTCGACCGCGGCTTCCTGCCGGAGGCGGCAAAAGCCGATCCGCGCCCGGGCGGCGCGGCGCGGATCGCCGGCAATCTCGACTGGCCCCGCGAGGTCGACGGCTTCACGCCGGAACCAGACCGCGCCCAGGGCCTCTGGTTCGCTCGCGACGTTCCGACGATGGCCGAGGCGCTCGGCACCGAGCCGGTGCTGCTGGTCCTGCGTTATACGTCGCAAACCGGCCTGCCGCTAACGCCCCAGCCGGTGGACACGGCCGGGATTCCGAACGATCACCTGGAATACGCCGTCACCTGGTTCGCGCTGGCGCTGGTCTGGCTCGCGATGACGGCTTACTTCCTGCGGCGCCCCGGGCGCCCCACGGCCTGAAGGCGAACGAGATGCGCTATGTCTCCACCCGGGGCGCGGCCCCGAACTTGAGCTTCGAGGAAGCGATGCTGACGGGCCTGGCCCGCGACGGCGGGCTCTACGTGCCGGAGACGGTGCCGGCGCTGGCAGAGGACGAGATCGCCGCACTCGCGGGGCTGCCCTACGAGGATGCGGCATTCCGCGTGATGCGTCCCTTTACCGGCGAGGCCTTCACCGATGCCGAGCTCGAGGGCTGCATCGCGCGCGCCTACGAGGGCTTCGGTCACGCCGCACGGGCGCCGCTCGTCCAGCTGAATGCCAACCTGTTCCTGCTCGAGCTCTTCCACGGCCCGACGCTCGCCTTCAAGGACTTCGCGATGCAGCTCATCGGCCAGCTCTTCCAGCTGGCGCTGGCCCGGTCGGGCCGCCGCATCACCATCGTCGGTGCGACCTCCGGCGACACCGGCAGCGCGGCGATCGAGGCCTTCCGCGGGCTTTCCAACGTTGACGTCTTCATCCTCTTCCCGCACGGGCGGGTCTCCGAGGTGCAGCGCCGGCAGATGACCACGCCCGCCGAGGTGAACGTGCACGCGCTCGCGCTCAACGGCGATTTCGACGACTGCCAGGCCCGCGTGAAGGACATGTTCAACGACTTCGGGTTCCGCGACGAAGTCGGGCTTGCCGGCGTCAACTCGATCAACTGGGCGCGGGTGCTGGCGCAGGTGGTCTACTACTTCACTGCGGCCACGGCGCTTGGCGCGCCGCACCGCGAGGTGAGCTTCGCCGTGCCCACCGGGAACTTCGGCGACATATTCGCAGGCTCCATCGCCAAGCGCATGGGGCTGCCGGTCCGCCGCCTGGTGGTCGCCACCAACCAGAACGACATCCTCGACCGCAGCCTCAGGACCGGCGAATACCGCACCACGGGCGTGGTCCCCTCGATCAGCCCCTCGATGGACATCCAGGTGAGCTCGAACTTCGAGCGCGCGCTCTATGACGCCTATGGCCGCGACGGCAAGGCGGTGGCCCAGCTCATGGCCGAGCTGAGGGAGACCGGCGGCTTCCGGGTGAGCCAGGGGGCGCTGGAGCGGTTGCGCGAGGATCTCGAGTCGGGCAGCGCCACGGAGGCGGAGACCTCGGCCGCGATCGCGAGGACCTTTGGCGCGACCGGCCAAGTGCTCTGCCCGCACAGCGCGGTGGGGGTCAAGGTGGCCGGGGAGCGTCTCGGGGCAGAGCCGATGATCTCCCTCGCCACCGCGCATCCCGCCAAGTTCCCCGACGCGGTGGAACGGGCGGTTGGCATTGCTCCCCCTCTTCCAAAGCGGATGGCCGATCTGTATGAGCGTCCCGAACGGGTGACCGAGGTCGCCAACGACCTTGCCGCCCTGGAAGCCCTGATCCGGGAGCGCCGCGCCCAGTGAGCCAGAATTCGTGACGGTGAACCTGCACACTCTGCCCAACGGCTTCCGCATCGTGACCGAGGCCATGCCTGCGCTCGATTCCGCGGCGATCGGGCTCTGGGTGCAGGCGGGCTGCCGGCACGAGCGGGCCGAGGAGAACGGCATCGCGCATTTTCTCGAGCACATGGCCTTCAAGGGCACCGTGCGGCGCTCGGCCTTGCAGATCGCCGAGGAGATCGAGGACGTCGGCGGCTTCATCAACGCCTATACCTCGCGCGAGGCCACGGCGTTCTACGCGCGCGTCTTGAGGGACGACGTGCCGCTGGCGCTCGACGTCTTGGCCGACATCGTGCTGAACCCGGTCTTCGACCCGGCCGAGATCGAGGTGGAGCGCGGGGTCATCCTGCAGGAGATCGGCCAGGCGCTGGATACGCCCGACGACATCATCTTCGACTGGCTGCAGGAGGCGGCGTTCCCGAACCAGCCGCTCGGGCGCTCGATCCTCGGCCCGGAGGAGCGCGTGGCGGCGTTCCGGCGCGACGATTTCCGGCGCTTCGTCGGCGCCCACTACGGGCCCGAGCGGATCATCCTTTCCGCTGCCGGTGCGGTGGACCACGAGGCTATCGTCAATGAGGCCGAAGCGCTGTTCGGCGCGATCGCGCCGAAGGGCCCGGAGGCGCCGGAGCCGGCGCGGTTCCGCTCCGGCGAGCGGCGCGAGCTGAAGCGGCTGGAGCAGGTGCATTTCGCGCTGGGTTTCGAGGGCCCGGGCTACCGCGACGATGCCTTCTACACCGCGCAGGTCTACGCCCAGGCGATGGGCGGCGGCATGTCCTCGCGGCTATTCCAGGAGGCCCGCGAGAAGCGCGGCTTGTGCTATTCGATCTTCGCCCAGGCCGGCGCCTACGCCGATGCGGGCATGATCACGGTCTACGCCGGCACCTCGGCCGAGGATATCGGCCCCCTTGCCGAGCTGACCGTGGACGAGATGCGTCGCGCGGCCGAGGGCATGAGCGAGGCCGAGCTGGCGCGGGCGCGGGCGCAGATGAAGGCCGGGCTGCTGATGGGGCTCGAAAGCCCTTCGTCGCGGGCCGAGCGGCTGGCGCGGCTCCTGGCGATCTGGGGCCGCGTGCCGACGGTGGACGAGACGGTGGCGAAGATCGACGCGGTCGGCCGGGCCGACGTTTCGGGCTTTGCCGAACAGCTGGCTGCGGCAGGGGAGGCGGCGCTCGCGCTCTACGGGCCGGCGGACCGGGCGCCCTCGCTGGCGCGGCTCTCCGAAAGGCTCGCCGCCTGATGCTGCTTTCGCGGCGCAAGGTCCGGATCGCGACCGAGCGGATGATCCTGCGCCTGCCGCAGCACTCGGATTTCCGCGACTGGACCGCGCTGCGCCGCGACAGCGCGGATTTCCTGGTCCCCTGGGAACCCTCCTGGGCCGAGGACCACCTGAGCCGCAAGAGCTTCACCAACCGCGTCTACTGGGCGGCGCGGGCGGTAACGCAGGGCTCGGCGCTGCCCTTGTTCCTGATTCGCATCGAGGACGAGGCGCTCCTTGGCGCGATCACGCTCGACAACATCCGCCGGGGGCCCGCGCAGGCCGGGACGCTCGGCTACTGGATCGGCGAGAAATACGCCCGCCATGGCTATATGCGCGAGGCGATCCGGGCGGTCGTGCACTATGCCTTTACCGATCTCGCGCTGAGCCGCATCGAGGCCGCCTGCCTGCCCGAGAACACCGCCTCGCGCGGGGTTCTGGAAGGCGCGGGGTTCAAGTACGAGGGCGTGGCGCAGAGCTACCTGCAGATCAACGGGCGCTGGCGCAACCACGTGCTCTACGCCAACCTCAGGAGCGACCGGCGCGGCAAGACCGACGCGGGCTGACGGGCGGCGGGTCTAAGCGGCCAGCCAGTCCCCCGCCTATCTTGATCCAGAGGAAGCGAAAGCCGTCAGGCGCGCCGCAGCCGGCGGGCGGCCTCGACCTCGCTACGAAACGCCGCAGGGGCGTGCAGGGCGCCGGCGCGGGTGAGGCGGCGGAGGCCGAAATGGACGTGGGCCATCTCCTGGTAGTAGCGCGCGAAGGCGAGGTTGATCGCAGCGCCCGCGGCGGCGCCGAGGGCGGGAACCGCCTTGGCGGCGAGCTTCTGGGCGAGCGTGGCGGCGAAGCGCGGCGCGACCTGAGCGATGAGGCTCTGCAGGGCCGCGCCGGTCAGCGTGACGCGGGCGCCGAGGAAGGCGAAGTCGGTGCCGTCGTCCTCGGCAAGCGGGCCGCCCGCGCCGAGCACCTGCAGGCAGGCGAGCCGCGTGGCCTCATCGGCCGGATCCTCGCCGTGGGCGCGGGCGATCTCCTGCAGCGAACGCAGGATCGTCGCGGTGGTGACCGGAAGCTCGGCCAGGGCCGTGGGCAGGCCGCCAAGGCCGCCGAGCGCGCCGAGCGCCGCCGCCGCGGTGCGGTGGGCGAGCTCGCCGCCCGGACGGCGGCGGTGACTGCCCTCGGCCGCGCCGTAGGCGACGCGGAGCGCCAGCACCGTGGCTTCGTCGATCCGGGCACGGGTCCGCGCCGGCAGCCGGGAAGCGAGGTCCTCGACCTGGCCGCCGACGAGCGTGACGAGCTGGATCGGCCCCCTCTGCGCGCGGAGATACCGCGCCGCGAGCGCGGCGATCTCGTCATTGGCGTTGGCCGCGAGCACGGGCAAGGCCGGGGCTTCGGGCGCGGCGAGCGGGGGTTCGGGCATGGGCACGGCCTCCGGACCGGTCTTCGCTAAGATATGGGGGCCGGCGGTACGGCGCTCAAGCGGGTGCCTTCTCCACCTTGCCGGTCACCCCGTCCCAGGCGCCGGGGGCGAGCTCGAGGCCGAGCACCCGGTCGGGGTTCGTGGGCGGTGGCATCATCGCCCCCTGGAGCTTTCGGAACCCGAACCGGGCGTAGTAGGGCAGGTCTCCCACCAGCATCACCCGCTCCCAGCCCAGGCGGCGGGCGAGGATCAGGCTCTCGCGGATCAGAAGCCCGGCCAGCCCTTCGCCCTGGTGCGTGGGGTGCACCGCCACCGGGCCGAGGAGCAGCGCCGTCCTGCCGCCCACCCGGACCGGCCAGTAGCGGATCGCGGCGGCGAGGATCCCCTCCTCGTCGCGGGCGACGAGGCAGAGATCGGTCACCTTCTCAACGCCATCCCGCAGCCGGTAGGAGGAAAGCGCCTCGCGGCCCGGAGCGAAGCAAAGATCGAAGAGCGCCTCGACCTCCCACCAGTCGGCCTCGGTTTCCTCTTCGAGCCGTATCAAGGCGCCTCGCCCCCCGATATTCGTGCTGGCCCCGACTTTCCTCTGGTCTGCCGCCTAGCATGGCCCTAGGTCAGGGGCAAACCATTGGAGAGACCGCGTGTTCTACCGCCCCGAGGACGGCCACGGCCTGCCGCACAACCCGTTCAACGCAATCGTCGCGCCGCGGCCGATCGGCTGGATCTCGACTCGCGCGAAGGACGGCCACGAGAACCTCGCGCCCTACTCTTTCTTCAACGGTGTGGCCTACGTGCCGCCGCAGGTGATGTTCGCCTCGACCGGGTCCAAGCCCGACCGCGAAGGCACCAAGGACAGCGTGACGAACCTGCGCGAGACCGGCGTGTTCTGCGTGAACATCGTGGAATACGCGATGCGGGAGGCGATGAACCAGACCTCGGGTCCCTGGGCCGCAGAAGTGGACGAGTTCGCGCTGGCCGGCATCGAACGGGAGGACTGCCGCACAATTCCCTGCTCGCGGGTTAGGAGTGCGCCGGCGGCGCTGGAATGTCGGGTGACGCAGGTGGTGACGCTGCTCGGCAAGGCGAACTTCGTGACTTTTGGCGAGGTCGTCGGAATCCACCTGCGCGACGACTGCTTGGTGAACGGGCGTTTCGATGTGACCCGGTTCCAGCCTTTGGCACGGCTTGGGTATCGCGACTACTCAAGGGTGACCGAAGTGTTCGAAATGATGCGCCCGGGGGACTAGGCCGCGCTCGCTCGGAACAGTTCGAAGCGGCCAGGCGGGATCGAATTCGAGCCGGGATCACCGAGGACGCCGACCATCGTGGTGATTCGACACCATCTGGTGAAGGGCACACCCGCGCGGTGGACCAGAGGACGCAAGAGAG
Source organism: Paracoccaceae bacterium (assembly GCA_041621405.1). Classification (GTDB taxonomy): domain Bacteria; phylum Pseudomonadota; class Alphaproteobacteria; order Rhodobacterales; family Rhodobacteraceae; genus JBFKAV01. The sequence goes on along the minus strand of JBFKAV010000004.1, from coordinate 2,074 downwards.
CTGACCGCGGCTCAGGGCAACCGGAAGCTTAGCGATGCCCAATGGCTTTGCCAGACCACATCGCCATCCTCGATGGGAGCCGTGACCACCGAGCTGACCAGATAGGCGGCGCCGGGTTCGATCGGGAGCGTGACCCGACCGGCGGCGTCGGTTTCGAACGTGGTGCGGGTCACCTCGCCATCGTCACGAAAAAGCGTGACCTGGCGCCCCTCGAGAGGAGCGCCGTCCAAAAGGAACCGGACCTCGACGGACCGCGCGCCCGGAAGGAACGGATTGGACTCGGCCACGGCTTCGTAGGGCAGCCCGATGGCGATGTCGGTTTCCTCGGCTCGCGCCGGGCCTACCTGGAATAGCGCCTTCGCAACGCGAACATAGCGTTCGGTGAATCTTGTCGCCGGCAGGCCGCGGTCGCGGTGCTGCGCCGCAAGCTCCTGGTAGCCTTCCTCGTCCAGCGTCGTCGTGAAGGTCTCCCAGTCCTCATAGGTCAGCAGGAACGGGACCGTCCGGTGCACGATCAGGTGCAGGCCCGGACGGTCGGGCGTGATCGTCAAGGCGGGAAGGTCGCCCTCACGCCCCTCGGCTGCCCAGCCAGTTCTGCCGGCGATCCAGAAGAAATCGGTGAACCGGTCGGAAAGGTACGGCCACGACACGCCGCGCATCTGTTGGCCGACCTTCAGGTCGACCGACACGGCCTCGCCCACTTCGGCGCGGCCCGGAACGACGTCGATCCAGAACTCGTGCGCCTCCAAGCGATCGGCAGCGAGGACGCAAAGGGCCACAAGGACAGGCAGAAAGACTTGCATGGACGAATACCTCCCTGTGTTTGTACGAAGTTCTACCCTGATTGGACCGGGATAATTGCACAGGAGCAGAGGTCTCCCAGCTCGGCACTGATCCATTTGTGCCGTTGCGGCGTATTCCCTTTTGCCCCGGCATCAAGCCCGGGCCGTGCACCGCATCCATTTGGCGCGCACGAAATTTCCTGAAGGGAGGACCGACATGTCGATCCTAAAAGTATCCGCGATCGCAATCCTGCTCGCGACAGGACTCTCCGCGAGCGGTGCGCTCGCCAAGGCGCACGATCAGGGGCGGGCGGACGGCAGCTTCGATCCCGATGCCGATCGCGGTGCACGCGACGCGATCGATGCGCTGACCGAACTCGGCGTTCTCGATGGCCGCGGGGTTTCTGCGGTGACGAAAGGCGGCGCCAGGGGCGCGGCCGCCTCCTCGGCCGGCAGCGACAATGCCGTCGACCCCCAGGTTGGCAACGGGGCGAATTCACCCTGAGCCCGTGCTCCGTCGCTCGGTGAGAGCTGGCTGATGGCGCCGGCCAGGGCAGGGGCTCTGGCCGGCGCCGCTTGCGTGGCTGGTCCGATCCCTTATGGTCCGCGGTTGGGTGGCGAGGAGCGGCGGAATGGCTCGGATGATCGGGGTGATCGGCGGTTCGGGTGTCTACGAGCTCGCGGCGCTCGAGGAGGCGCGCTGGACTGAGGTGGAGACGCCCTGGGGCAGGCCCTCGGACGCAGTGCTGATGGGCGTGCTCGGCGGCGTGCCGATGGCGTTCCTGCCGCGGCACGGCCGCGGCCACGTTCATTCGCCGACCGAGGTGCCCTATCGTGCCAACATCGATGCGCTGAAGCGGCTCGGAGTGACCGAAGTGGTTTCGGTGTCGGCCTGCGGCAGCTTCCGCGAGGAGATGCGGCCGGGGGATGTCGTGGTCGTCGACCAGTTCGTCGACCGCACCTTCGCCCGCGAGAAGAGCTTCTTCGGCACCGGTTGCGTGGCGCACGTGAGCGTCGCCCACCCGACCTGCGGGCGGCTCGCCGCCGCCTGCGCCGAGGCGGCCCGCGCAGAGGCGGTGCGCGTGCACGAGGGCGGCACCTACCTGGCGATGGAAGGGCCGCAATTCTCGACCATGGCGGAATCGCGGCTCTACCGCGACGTCTGGGGCTGCGACGTGATCGGCATGACCAACATGCCCGAGGCCAAGCTCGCCCGCGAGGCCGAGCTTTGCTACGCCAGCGTGGCGATGGTGACCGATTACGACAGCTGGCACCCCGACCATGGATCCGTC
>JBFKAV010000003.1:0-66678 GCA_041621405.1 Paracoccaceae bacterium | reverse complement strand
CGGCGGCGACGGTTCCGCCGAGCCAACGCTTCGCCCGCTGCCGCGAAGCCGCCGCGGCGGGCGGTCCGGTCGAAGCCTCCCGCGTCACCTCGGCGTCCAGCACGTAGCCGCGGCGGGGAACCGTGCGGATCATGTCCGCGCCCTCGGGGCCGAGGGAGTGGCGCAGGTGGCTCACGCACTGGGTGAGCGAGTCGTCGGTGACGGCGAGGCCGCCCCAGATGCGCTCGACCATCTCGTCCTTGCCGACCACCTTTCCCGGCCGCTCCAGGAGGAGAAGCAGGAGGTCGTAGCATTGCGGACGAAGCCCGAGGGTTCGGCCGGCACGCGAGAGGGTGCAGCGGTCGGTATCGAGGTCGAAGGACGCGAACGAATGGATCATCGCAACAGCCGGCGCGGACGCCCGCAATGGGAAATCAGCGGGAATCTAGCATATCTTCAGCAACCGATCACCTGCCGTTCAGGACAGCCGCCCGCTACGGCTTCGAGAATTCGCCACCCGGGGGATTTCGGTCTCCGGGAGGAGGAGGGGAAAGCCGATGCGACGCTCTAAGCGGCATTTCGCGGCGGTTGCCGCGGTGTTTCTGGCGCCGGGCTTGCCTGGCGGGGCCCAACCGCCCGAGTGGGTAGGCGATCCCTGCGGAAGCCTCGGCGCTCCGCTTGCGGCCGCGAGTATCGGGCCGTCATATCCCGGCATTCCGCAACCGCCGGATACCTTGGCGCTTGCCGCGGACGACCTCTGGGATTGGGTTCGCAGGAAGACGGGGCTGGCGGAGACAACGGCGCCGCCAGCCGTGTGGTTCGTCTCGGCCGGGTGTCTGCGCGCGATACGTCGGTCGGCTGCGGCAGGCCCACTCGGGATCGAGGCGGTCTATGCGCCGGACTCGGCAACGGTCTTCCTGCGCGGGCGCTGGCGGGCGGATTCGCTCGCGGCGCGGTCAATCCTCGTCCACGAGTTCGTGCACCACGCCCAGGCGCTTTCCGGGCGGACCTTCGCCTGCCCGGCGGCGGCCGAGAAGCAGGCCTATGCGCTGCAGGAGGCCTGGCTTGCAGAGCACGGCCTCGACTTCGAGCAGGCGATCGGCCTCGGCCGGATGGCTCGCCTCGTGCTGACGGAATGCGGGATGTGAAGCCCGCGCGTGGTGTTGCCGCCTGTCGCGGAAATTGGGCATCGTGGCCGCCTCTCGCGGCGGCATTTGCCACTTGCGTGGTGCGCCGCCCTTCGCGATAACGCTGGCGACCCAGGGAGAACGCCCATGCGCGCGCGCATCTACCAGCCGGCACGGAACGCCATGCAATCGGGCACCGCGAAGACCAGGTCCTGGGTGCTGGAATTCGCCCCGGCTTCGGCGCGCGAGATCGACCCGCTGATGGGCTGGACCTCCTCGGCTGACACCCAGAGCCAGGTGCGGCTTCGCTTCGACAGCAAGGAGGCGGCGCTGGCCTATGCCCGCGAGCAGGGGATCGAGGCGGTGGTCGCCGAGCCCAAGGCGCGCAAGCCCAACATCCGGCCGCGCGGCTACGGCGAGAACTTCGCGCCCGACCGCAAGGGGACCTGGACGCACTGAGCCCGGCCGCGGCAAGGGGCGCGCGCCCAGCGCCTCCGGCGGGCGCACTGGAGTCGGAGTGAGGCGCGGGGCGCATGGGGCTTGATCGGCCTGGCGGGCTGGCGCACATAGGGGGCCGCGCGATCCCGTAGCTCAACTGGATAGAGCAGCTGACTTCTAATCAGCAGGCTGAGGGTTCGAGTCCTTCCGGGATCGCCACTGAAATCAACAACCTATGGTCCGGCTTTCGCGCACCGCGAGGCCTCGGGCGCGCGCGGGGCAGGACGCCTCGGCGGGATGCCGTCGACGTGCCGCCGGCATCCGCGGGTCAGGCGCCGTGCCGGACGGGCGCCAGCGAGTCCCGCCTGCGGATTCTGGTGGCCAGCTCGACGGATGCGCCCGGCGCCCCGGTCTCGACCATCCTGACCAGCATCCGGGCGGCCTGCCGGCCCATCACGCGGTGCGGCACGTGCACCGTGGTCAGCCCGGGGACCGCCACCTGCGCAAGGTCGATGTCGTCGAAGCCGGTGACGGAGACGTCACCTGGCACCGATAGGCCGATCTCGCGGGCGCGGCTGAGCGCGCCGACGGCGAGAACGTCGTTGCCGCAGAGCACGACGGTTGGCGGCCGCTCGCTGCGCATCAGCCGGGCGAAGGCCTCGGCGCCCTGGGCGATGCCGTAGGTGGTCTCGATCACGGGGAGGTCGCCGTCCGGCAGCCCGGCCTCGCGCAGCGCGTCGCGGATCCCCTCCAGGCGGCCCCGTGCCCGGTCGTTGGCCGCGGTCTCGGCCGAGATCACGCCGATCCGCCGGTGGCCGAGACCGATGGCTTCGCGCGCCAGCGCGCGCATCGACGCCCGGTTGTCGAAGCCGATCGAGGGGAGCCCGCCCTGGCTGTCGTAGGCCCAGGCCACCAGCGCCGGAATCCCGTGCCGCTGAAGGAACACGCCGACTTCCGGAAGACGGTCGTGCCCGATGAGCAGCAGCCCGTCGGCGCCGCGCGCCGCCAGCGCCCGGACCTGCTCGGCCTCACGATCGAGGCTGTAGGAGGAGCTGGCCACCAGGAGCGTGTAGCCCTGGTCGTGCAGCGCCTCCTGGAAGGCCTGGATGCCGCGCGCGAAGATGGCGTTCTCCATCGTCGGGATCACCGCTCCGATCGTGTTGGTGCGCTTCGCCGCCATGGCGCGGGCGCCGAAGTTCGGCAGATAGCCCAGCTCCCGCACGGCATCGGCGACCCGCAGGCGGGTCGTTTCGACCACGCGGTCGGGCGTGTTGAGGCAGCGCGACACCGTCGCGGTCGAGACCCCGGCCAGCCGGGCGACATCCTCGAGCGTCGGGACGGAGCGATTTTCCTTCATGACTCCAGCATGTTGCCCTTCTGCGCCGGGCCTCGGGAGGGGGCGCCTGCACGGAGACTGCCACGCCCGCCGCGCCAATGGCAAGAAATATGAAAGCGCTTGCATCGAATCAATGTAAGCCCTTACAGACATCGTGGACCTTTGCAACGAATGTCGGGGCGACGGGCTGTTCGGCTAGGGACGCGCCATGCTTTCGACGACGCTGCTTTCAGACATCTACAAGTGAGGCCCCTCTCCCTATGACCCGCGAATACCTGAAGAAAGCCCCCCGCACCGCGCAGACCGACGCTTCCGATGTCTCCGCCACGGTGGAGGGCATCCTGAACGATATCGAGGCCGGCGGGGACAAGGCCGCCATGGAGTACGCCAGGAAGTTCGACAAGTACGAGGGCAACATCCTCCTGACGAAGGACGAGATCGTCGCCGCCGCCGCTCTGGTGTCGGACAAGCTCAAGGCCGACATCGCCTTCGCCCACGACAACGTGCGGCGCTTCGCGGAGCTGCAGAAATCCACTGTCCACGACGTGGAGATGGAGATCGTGCCGGGCCTCGTCGCCGGGCAGAAGGCGATCCCGGTCGATGCGGCGGGCTGCTACGTTCCCGGCGGCCGCTACAGCCACATCGCCAGCGCGATCATGACGGTGACCACCGCCAAGGTGGCCGGCTGCCGGCACATCATGGCCTGCTCGCCGCCGCGCCCCGGGGTCGGCGTCGCCCCGGCCATCGTCTACGCGGCCGACCTCTGCGGCGCCGACACGATCCTTGCCATCGGCGGCGTCCAGGCGGTGGCGACGATGACCTTCGGCCTGTTCGGCCTGCCGCCGGCCAACATCCTCGTCGGCCCCGGCAACCAGTTCGTCGCCGAGGCCAAGCGCAGCCTGTTCGGACGCGTCGGCATCGACATGATCGCCGGCCCGACGGACAGCCTGATCCTGGCCGACGCCGACGCCGACCCGCTGATCGTGGCGACCGACCTCGTGGGCCAGGCCGAGCACGGCTACAACTCGCCGGTCTGGCTGGTGACCGACCACCGGCCGCTGGCCGAGGAGGTGATGCGGCTGGTGCCGAAGCTGATCGCCGACCTGCCCGAGGTGAACCGCGAGAACGCGACCGCGGCCTGGCGCGACTACGCCGAGGTGATCGTCTGCGCCGACCGCGAGGAGATGGCGGCCACCTCCGACGCCTACGCGCCCGAGCACCTGACGGTGCAGGCCGCCGATCTCGACTGGTGGCTCGGCCGGCTGACCTGCTACGGCTCGCTGTTCCTCGGCGAGGAGACGACGGTGGCCTTCGGCGACAAGGCCAGCGGCACCAACCACGTGCTGCCGACCTCGGGCGCGGCCTCCTACACGGGCGGGCTATCGGTGCACAAGTACATGAAGATCGTGACCTGGCAGCGGGCAACGCGCGAGGGCGCGAAGCCGGTGGCCGAGGCGACGGCGCGGATCTCGCGGCTCGAGGGGATGGAGGGCCACGCCCGCACCGCGGACGTGCGGCTCGCGAAGTACTTCCCGAACGAGACGTTCGATCTGACCGCCGATGCGTGATCCGCGCACCCTGTTCGACCTGGGCGGCCGGGTCGCCTGCGTGACCGGCGCCAGCGCCGGGCTCGGCCGCCAGGCCGCCACGGTGCTGGCCGCGGCGGGCGCGCGGGTGGTCGGCGTGGCCCGGCGGGCCGACGCGCTCGAGGACTGGCGCGCGGCGACCGGCGCCACCGCGGCCGTGGTCGCCGCCGACCTCGGCGACAGCGACGGGGTCGCCGCGGTCGCCGAGAGCGTGGCCGAACCGTTCGGCCCGCCGGACATCTTGGTCAACGCCGCCGGGGTCAACACCCGGGAGCCCGCCGACACGGTGACCTCCGAGGGCTGGAACCTCACCCTGGCGCTGAACCTGACCGCGCCATTCTTCCTGGCCCAGGCGCTGGCGAGGGCGATGACCGCGAAGGGCTGGGGCCGGATCGTCAACTTCGCCTCGCTGCAATCCTTCCGCGCCTTTCCTGGCGGCATCGCCTACGGCGCCTCGAAAGGCGGGGTCGGCCAGCTTACCCGGGCCATGGCCGAGGCCTGGTCGCGGCACGGCGTCACCGCCAACGCGATCGGCCCCGGCTTCTTCCCGACCGAGCTGACCGGGGCGGTCTTCGCCGATCCCGAGCGGGCCGCGCGCAATGCGGCACAGACCTGCATCGGCCGCAACGGCCGACTGGAGGACATCGACGGGCCGCTCCTGTTTCTCTGCTCGGAGGCCTCGGCCTACGTCACCGGGCAGATACTGATGGTCGATGGGGGATACACCGCGAAATGAAGGCTCTGGTCTACGAAGCCCCGGAGAAGCTCGCCTACAGGGACGCCCCGGACCCGGTTCCGGCCGCCGGAGAGCAGCTTGTCCGGATCGCCGCCGTCGGCATCTGCGGCTCGGACATGCACGCCTATCTGGGCCACGACGAGCGCCGCCCGGCGCCGCTGATCCTGGGCCACGAAGGCGCCGGCGTGATCACCGGCGGGCCGCGAGACGGCGCGCGGGTGACGATCAACCCGCTGGTCACCTGCGGCACTTGCGCGGCCTGCCGGGCCGGCCGCGACAACCTCTGCCCGGACCGCCAGATCATCTCGATGCCGCCGCGCGAGGGGGCCTTCGCCGAGTGGGTGGCCATGCCGGAGCGCAACCTCGTCACCGTGCCGGCGGAGGTTCCGTTCGCCAAGGCGGCGCTGGCCGAGCCGATCGCCTGTGGCTGGCACGCGGTGCGGCTCGGGCGCGCGGCGCTCGACGGCACCGTCGGGCGGGCGCTGGTGCTTGGCGGCGGGGCGATCGGGCTCGGCGCCGCGCTCAGCCTGCGCGCCCAGGGCATCGACAACGTGACCGTGATCGAGCCTAACCCGGCGCGACGGGCCGTCCTCACCGACGGATGCGGACAGAACGCCGTCGGCCCGGATGACCTGGCCACAGATGCGCTTTTCGATCTGGTCATCGACGGCGTCGGCTTCGCCACGACCCGCGCGGCGGCGTCGCGCCACGCCCGCCCCGGCGGCGCGATCCTGCACATCGGCCTCGGCGAGTCCGCAGGCGGGCTCGATATCCGCCGCATGACCCTGCAGGAGATCACCTTCATCGGCACCTACACCTACACCGCCGAGGATTTCCGCCAGACCGCGGCCGCCATCTTCGACGGCCGGCTCGGCCCGCTCGACTGGCCGGAGATCCGCCCGCTCAGCGACGGCGCCGCCGCCTTCGCCGACATTCGCGCCGGCCGTGCCGCGGCACCGAAGATCATCCTCGACCCTGCCACCTGACCCCGGAGCCTTCTATCATGTACCGCAAGATCATCGTCCCTGTGGCCCTCGACCACGGCATCGGCCCGCCGGCGTCCGCGGTCGCGCGCCGGATGCTTGCCGTCAAGGTCGGGGCGAACAACCGATAGAACGCGCCGACCGGCGCCAAGCGACAACCAATGGAGTTCGGAACTGATGGACATCAACGAGAGGATCACGGAGGACCTCGTCGCCAGCGGCGTCGCCTTCGTGACGACGGTCCCCTGCAAGCAGCTTGCCGGGGTGATCGAGGCGATCGACCGGCACAAGGACATCCACCATGTCCCCTCCAACAAGGAGGACGAGGGCATGGGCCTCTGCGCCGGCGCCTGGATGGGCGGCAAGCGCCCCTGCATCATCATGCAGAACACCGCGCTCGGGGTGACGGTCAACACCCTGGCGACGCTGACCCAGTTCTACCGGATGCCGCTGCCGATGCTGATCTCGTACCGCGGCGAGCTTGGCGAGCCGGTGGCCTGCCAGGTGGAGATGGCGGTGCACACCAAGGCGCTGCTCAACCAGCTCCACATCCCGACCTACCACTTCCACCGCAAGGCGGACGCCGAGGAGCTGCCGAAGATCCTCGACTACACCTTCATGTGCAACAAGCCGGTGGCGATCCTGACGGACGCCTCGTTCTGGGGAGGCTATTGAGATGATCCGCTACGAGATCCTGAAGGAGATCGCGCCGATCCTCCGCGACCGGCTCGTGGTCTGCAACATCGGCATCCCGAGCCAGGAGCTGCACGCCATCGACGACCAGCCGACGAACTTCTACATGCTCGGCACGATGGGCCTGGCCTCGTCGATCGGGCTGGGGCTCGCCCTGGCGCAGCCGAAGCCGGTCATCGCGATCGACGGCGACGGCTCGGTTCTGACCAACCTCGGCACCCTGCCGACGATCGCCAACAACGTCGCCGACAACTTCATCCTGCTGATCGTCGACAACGGCTCCTACGGCTCCACCGGTGACCAGCCGACCTATGCGGGGCGCAAGACCTCGCTGGCCAAGGTCGCGGAGGCCTGCGGCTGCGAGCGGGTGATCGAATGCGCCGCCGAGGATACCGGCCGGGTGCTGCAGGAGGCGCTCGAGGCGCGCAAAATGACCGTGATCGTGTGCAAGTGCGAGAGCGGCAACGCCAAGATGCCGGTGATCACCATGGACCCGGTGGTGATCCGCGACCGCTTCATGAAGGCGGTTCAGGCCTGAGGCCGCGCCATGGGGGCGGCGGCCATCCATTCCAGCGCCGACGCCCGCCGGCTGGCGCGGCGGCGGCTGCCCTGGATGGTGTTCGACTACATCGACGGCGCCGCCGGCGAGGAGGCGTGCGCGTGGCGCAACCGTGCCGCTTTCGACGCCATGTGCCTCAGGCCGCGCATCCTGCGCGACGTGAGCCGGCGGTCGCTCGAGGCGCCCCTCTTCGGCGATACCGCGGGCCGGCCCTTCGGCATTGCGCCGATGGGGATGTGCAACCTCGCGGCACCCGGGGCGGACCTGATGCTGGCGCGGCTGGCGGCGCGGCACCGGGTGCCGCTCGGCGTCTCCACCGTCGCCTCGATGGCGATGGAGCGGCTCTTGGAGGCGGCCGAGGGCCATGCCTGGTTCCAGCTCTACTTTAGCGGCGACGGCAGCGGGACGTTCAAGCTCGTGGAGCGGGCCAAGGCGGCCGGATTCCAGACCATCGTCCTCACCGTCGACGTGCCCGAGGTCGGCCGCCGCCCGCGCGAGCTGAGGCACGGCTTCAAGATGCCGTTCCGGATCGGCCCCCGGCAATTCCTCGACTTCGCGCTGGCCGCTCTCCACTATCCTCCGCGGCCGGCCGCAGATGGCCAATTTCCAGAGCCCCGGCTTCAGCTTCGACCGCACCGAGAGCCGCGCCCGAGCCGACTGGGAGATGCTGGACCGGCTGCGCGACGCCTGGCCCGGACGGCTGGTCGTCAAGGGCGTGGTTGATGCGGCCGACGCGGTGGAGGCCCGGCGCCGGGGCGTGGACGGGATCCAGGTCTCGAACCACGGCGCCCGGCAGCTGGAAAGCGCGCCGGCCTCGCTGACCGCCCTCGCCGAGATCCGTGCGGAGCTGGGTCCGGACTATCCCCTGTTCCTCGATTCCGGGCTGCGCTCGGGCGAGGACGTGCTGAAGGCGCTGGCGACCGGCGCTGATTTCGCCTTCTTCGGCCGGATCCTGCTGTTCGCGATCGCCGCCGGTGGCGAGGCCGGACTGAACCGGCTGTGGCAGGTGCTGAGCGAGGAGACGAGCCTCGCCATGGCGCAGATCGGTCTTTGCGACCTGGGGCAGGGGGCCGCGAGAACGGCTCCAGGCGCCGCGGCGGACTCCAGTGCGCCGATTCGGCAGGCACCTGTTCGGCGCTAGGCCTGGAGCCGCTCGGGGCGCGCCTGGCCGCGTCCGGCCAGCCAATTGATTCCGATAAGGGCGAGGAGCAGCGCGGTGCCGGCCGCCTCGACCGTGATCTCCGGCCAGAACACGGCGGTGATGCCGGGCAGGAAGGCGGCGCGCATCCAGAGCGGCGTCGGCGCGAACAGGAAGCCCTCGAGCATCGCGGCGAAGGCTGTGAGGGCGACGATGGCGATGAAGCCGTTCCAGAGCACCAGGGGGATCGGCCCGCCGAGGATGATCGACTCGTTGTAGACCATGAAGAGCGGGATCAGGTAGAGGCCCTTGGCATATTTCCAGGCCTGCAGCGAGGTGGTCATCGGCCTCGATCCGGCAATCGCGGCGCCGGCGAAGCCCGCGAGCGCCACCGGGGGCGTGACGTTGGAATCCTGACTGTACCAGAAGACCACGAGATGAGCGATCAGGAGCGGCACGCCGAAGTCCTGCTGCAAGGCCGGGCCGACGAGGATGATGAGCACGATGTAGGCCGCGGTGACCGGCAGGCCCATGCCGAGGATCAGCGAGGCGATGATCACGAGGATCAGCGCGAGGAACAGGTTGCCGCCGGAGAACGCGATCATCATCGCCGAGAACTTGAGCCCGAGGCCGGTGAGGCCGACGACGCCGACGATGATGCCGGCGACCGCACAGGCCATCGAGACGGCCACCGCGTTGCGGGCGCCGAGCTCGAGCGCCTCGAGGGTCTTGGCGAGCCCGGCCCGGCAGAGCTCGACGAAGCCGCGGGCGCTGGGCCTGGCCCGGGCGAAGTCCCACAGCGCACGGCCGCCGGCGGCCAGAAGCACCGAGAGGATGGCGTAGAAACCTACACGCATCGGCGAGTATCCGGCGATCAGGAGCCAGGTGAGCGCGATGAGCGGCAGCAGGAATTGCCAGCCCCCGGCGAGCACGGAGCGGACGCTTGGAAGCTCCTCGGCCGGAATGCCGTGCATCCCCTGCTTCACCGCGGCGATGTGCACCAAGAGGTAGACGGCGCCGAAGTAGAGGAGTGCGGGGAAGATCGAGACCAGCACGATGTCGACGTAGGGAACGCGGGTGAACTCGCTCATCAGGAAGGCGCCGGCGCCCATCAGCGGCGGCATGATCTGGCCGCCGGTGGAGGCCGCGGCCTCGATGCCGCCGGCCTGTTCCGGCCGGTAGCCGAGGCGCTTCATCAGCGGGATGGTGAAGGCCCCGGTAGTGACCACGTTGGCGATTGCCGAGCCGGAGATCGAGCCCATGCCGGCCGAGGCGATCACCGCCGCCTTGGCCGGGCCGCCGCGCTGGCGGCCGGTGGCGGCATAGGCGAGGTCGATGAAGAACTTGCCGGCGCCGGTCACCTCGAGGAAGGCGCCGAAAAGGACGAAGACAAAGATGAAGGTGGCGGCCACCCCGAGCGGCAGGCCGAAGATGCCCTCGGCGCCGAGCGTGAGCTGCGAGGCGAGGCGGTCGAGCGAGTAGCCACGGTGGTTGAGGATCCCGGGAAGCCAGTCGGCTAGCCACGGCAGCTCGCCGCGGCGTCCGGCGAAGGCATAGGCGACCGCGCAGGTGCCGATGATCGTCATGCCGAGGCCGACGGCGCGGCGGGCGGCCTCGAGCACGACGACGGTGGTGATGACGCCGACGATCACGTCGATCTGGCGCGGCGTGATGGCGTTGGCGATGGTGTCGATGTTGAACGGCACCCAGAACCCGACCAGCACGCCGCAGGCGATGAGCACGCCGTCGATCGCCCAGCCGATCGTCCCGCGCGGGCGGCGCGAGCCGGTGACGGGGTAGATGAGGAAGCAGAGCACCAGGATAAAGCCGAGATGGATCGGCCGCTGGAAGAACAGGCCGAGCGGCTTCACGCCGGCGGCATAGAGCTGAAACAGCGAGAGCGCGATGCCGACGACGGTGATCGCGCGGAGAACGAGCCGGGGCTGGGTGTCGGTCATCCGCGGTCCTCAGGCACAAGCGCGATGGTGACCCGCCGGCGGGGGGCGAGGCGGGAGAGCGAGACCTCGCCGCTGGCCGCGCGCAGCCGGTGGTCGACCGTCGGCCCGCCGGGGCGCAGCACATAGGCGTTGCCGGGGACCGGTTCGTCGAGCGCCTCGATCCAGTAGCCGCCCTCACCGTCGGAACGCTGGACGCCGCGGCCGGGAATGTGGTCGAGCCCGGCGGCGAAATCGGGCAGGTGCGAGCGGACGAGGACCATGGCGCCGGCGCGGTTCTCGTAGCAGTCGGCCACCTCGAAGCCCTTGACCGAATGCCGCCAGTGCACGCACCAGCCGGAGCCCTCGGGCACGTCAAGGCGGGCAAGCTCCGTGCCGTCGGGAAGCGTGGCCGTCAGTGTGCCGGCACCGGCGGGACCGGCGAGGAGGGCGGCCCCGACGAGGAGCCGCCCGATGGCATGGCGGATCACGGACGCAGACGGTCCGGAATCGTGGCGCCAATCTCCTCGTAGTAGCGCAGCGCGCCCGGGTGGAGCGGGACCGGCGTGGCGATCATGGAGAACTCCACCGTCGTCTCGTTCGCGGCCGGGTGCACCGCCTGCAGGTCGGCGATATTCTCGAACATCGCCTTGGTGACGGCGTAGACCAGCTCCTCGTCGGTCTCGGCCGAGACCACGAGCACGTTCGGCACGCCCACGGTCGAGACCGCGTCGGGGACGCCGCTGTAGATGCCGCCGGGCAGCGACAGCGGTGCCATGACCGCCTCGGCCTCCATCGCCTTGGCGACCTGGTCCTCGCTGAGCGAGAGGACCGCGATCTTGTTGGTGGTGGCGAGGTTCAGGATCGAGGAGGTCGGGGCGCCGACCGACCAGAACCCGGCGTCGATGTCGCCGTTGTTGAGTGCGTCGGCGGTTTCGTTGAAGTTGAGGCGGTGGACCTCGAAGTCGTCGAAGGTGATGCCGTTGGCGGAGAGGATCGTCTGGGCGTTGACCTCGGTGCCCGAGCCCGGCGCGCCGACCGAGACCCGCTTGCCCTTGAGGTCGTCGATCGAGGCGATGCCGCTGTCGGCCAGGGTGACGATCTGCACCATGTTGGCGTAGAGCGAGCCTACCGCGCGCACCATCGGCAGTGCCTGGCCCTCAAATCGGCCAGTGCCGGTATAGCCCTGGTACACCGTGTCGGCGAGCGCGATGGCGAAATCGGCGTCGCCGGAGGCGATCAGCCCCATGTTCTCGACCGAGGCGCCGGTTACTTCGGCGGCGGCCGAGTAGCCCTCGACATGGTTGTTGATGATCTCGGCGAGGCCGCCGCCCATTGGGTAGTAGACGCCGCCCGTCCCGCCGGTGGCGATGGAGAGCTGTTCCTGCGCCATCGCGGGACCCGCGACGACAATGGCCGAGACGGCCAAGGCCTTGAAGAGATTCATGATTGCCTCCCGTTGCGTTGTGATTGCTCGCGAGCCTAGCTTGCCGCCGGGCGACTGCCAACCCACCGCGCGCGCCTTGCCAAGCGGCCCGGGCCCATGCGAGCCTTGGCGCTCGGCCGGAAGGAGACGTGGCGTGGAGCTCGGCGAGACGACCAGGGTCGCGAGCGTGGCGGCGGGGCTGCCGCAGGTGGGGCATCCGCGCAACCCGGGGACGGCGCTCGATCTCGACTGGGTGGCGGCCGTGCAGGCCAATACCTCGGCGATCGAACGGAGGGCGGCGACACTGCCCGGGCGGCGCTCGGTGAAGAAGGAATGGCAGGCGGCCTGGCTCTGCAAGGCGGTCTCGCTCATCGACCTGACCACGCTTGCGGGGGACGACACCGGGGGCCGGGTGCTTCGGCTCTGCGCCAAGGCGAGGCAGCCGGTGCGCGCCGATCTGCTTCAGGCGCTGGGCATGGAGGGTCTGACCGTGGGCGCGGTCTGCGTCTACCACGAGATGGTGGCGGTCGCGGTCCGCGCGCTGAAGGGCTCCGGGATCCCGGTGGCGGCGGTCTCGACCGGGTTTCCGGCGGGGCTCTCGCCCTACCGGCTCAGGGTCGCCGAGATCGGCGAGAGCGTGGCCGCGGGGGCGCAGGAGATCGACATCGTGATCTCGCGCCGGCATGCGCTGACCGGCGACTGGCAGGCGCTTTACGACGAGGTGAGGGAGTTCCGCGAGGCCTGCGGCACGGCGCATCTGAAGGCGATCCTGGCGACGGGCGAGCTGGGGACTCTCAGGAACGTCGGCCGGGCAAGCCTGGTGGCGATGATGGCGGGGGCGGATTTCATCAAGACCTCGACCGGCAAGGAGGCGGTGAACGCCACGCTGCCGGTGAGCCTGGCGATGATCCGGGCGATCCGCGAGTACCACGAGCGCACCGGCTACCGCGTCGGCTACAAGCCGGCAGGCGGGATCTCGAAGGCGAAGGACGCGCTCGTCTACCTGGCGCTGATGAAGGACGAGCTGGGCGACCGCTGGTTGATGCCGGATCTGTTCCGGTTCGGAGCATCGAGCCTTCTGGGCGACATCGAGCGGCAGCTCGAGCATTTCGTGACCGGACGGTACTCGGCAGCCGACCGGCATCCGATGGGCTGAGGTCGCGAGGCCGGGGGGTTTTCCACCCCCCGGACCCCCCGGAGGATACTTGGAAAAGGGGAAGGGCATGACGGTCCGCGAGATCTTCGACAGCATGGACTACGGGCCGGCGCCCGAGGGGGCGGCGGAGGTCGTGGCCTGGCTCGATCGTCACGGGCGAAGCTTCGGCCAGTTCATCGGCGGCACCTTCACCGCGCCGGGCGAGAGCTTCGAGACCCGGAACCCGGCGAACGGAATGGTGCTGGCCAGGGTATCGCTGGGTGGTGCAGCCGAGGTGGACGCGGCGGTCGCGGCGGCGCGGAAGGCGGCGGGGCGCTGGGGCAAGACTTCCGGGCACGAGCGAGCCCGCGTGCTCTATGCGCTGGCGCGGCTGCTGCAGAAGCAGTCCCGGATGTTCGCAGTGCTGGAGACGCTCGACAACGGCAAGCCGATCCGGGAGAGCCGGGACATCGACATACCGCTGGCGCAGCGGCATTTCTACTACCACGCAGGGCTGGCGCAGCTTCTGGACACCGAGATGCCTGGGATGGCGCCGCATGGGGTCTGCGGCCAGGTGATCCCGTGGAACTTCCCGCTCCTGATGCTGGTCTGGAAGGTGGCGCCGGCCCTGGCGGCGGGGAACACGGTGGTGCTGAAGCCCGCCGAGTACACGCCGCTGACCGCGCTTCTCTTCGCCGACCTGGCCCGCGAGGCCGGCGTGCCGAAGGGCGTCGTGAACATCCTGACCGGCGACGGCGCGACCGGGGCGGCGCTGGTCGCCCATCCCGGCGTCGACAAGGTGGCCTTCACCGGCTCGACCGAGGTCGGGCGCAAGATCAGGGAAGTGACGGCGGGGACCGGCAAGGCGCTGACGCTCGAGCTGGGCGGCAAGTCGCCCTACATCGTCTTCGACGACGCCGACCTGGATTCGGCCGTCGAGGGCCTGGTCGACGCGATCTGGTTCAATCAGGGCCAGGTCTGCTGCGCCGGCTCGCGCCTCCTGGTGCAGGAGGGCGTGGCCGACCGGTTCCACGGCAAGCTGAAGCGGCGGATGGACGGGCTCAGGATCGGCGCTCCCCTGGACAAGTGCATCGACGTCGGCGCGGTGGTCGACCCGGTGCAGCTTGCCACGATCACCCGGATGGTCGACGAGGGCGGCGCCGAGGGCGAGGTCTATCGGTCGGCGGCGGAAATGCCCGAGGGCGGCTGCTTTTATCCGCCGACGCTGATCACCGGGCTGACGCCATCGGCGATGCTGATGCAGGAGGAGATCTTCGGGCCGGTGCTGGTCTCGGCGACGTTCCGGACGCCGGCCGAGGCGGTGGCTCTGGCCAACAACACCCGGTACGGGCTGGCGGCGAGCCTCTGGACCGAGAACGTCAACCTCGCCCTCGACGTGGCGCCGAAGCTGAAGGCCGGCGTCGTCTGGGTGAACGCGACCAACCTCTTCGACGCGGCCGCGGGGTTCGGTGGCGTGAAGGAATCCGGCTTCGGACGGGAGGGCGGCTGGGAGGGGCTCAGGTCGTACCTCCGGCCCGCCAGGCCGGGGCCGAAGCTGAAACCCCCGGCCGCGGTGGCAGCCCCGAAGACCATCGACGGGCCGGAGGGGATCGACCGCACGGCAAAGAACTACGTCGGCGGCAAGCAGGCGCGACCCGACGGCGGCTATTCTTGCGCCGTCTGGGGGCCGGGCGGGCGGCTCTTGGGGCACGCGCCGCTCGGCAACCGCAAGGACATCCGCAACGCGGTGGAGGCCGCCCAGGCGGCGCGGGGCTGGGCGCGCACGACCGGGCATCTGCGCGGCCAGATCCTCTTCTACCTCGCCGAGAACCTCTCGGCGCGGGCGCCGGAGTTTGCCGGACGGTTGCGTGAGTTCACCGGCAAGCGCGGCGAGGCCGAGGTGGAGGCGGCGGTGCGGCGGCTCTTCACCTGGGCCGCCTGGGCCGACAAGCACGAGGGCCGGGCCAAGGGCGTGCCGCTCCGCGGCATCGCGCTCGCCATGAACGAGCCGGTGGGCGTGATCGGCGGCTTCTGCCCCGACGAGGCGCCGCTTCTGGGCTTCGTGTCGGTGATGGCGCCGGCGATCGCCATGGGGAACACCTGCGTGCTGGTGCCTTCGGAGCCTTTCCCGCTGGCGGCGACCGACTTCTACCAGGTGCTCGACACGTCCGACGTGCCGGGGGGCGTGGTCAACATCGTGACGGGGGGCCACGCCGATCTCGCGAAGACGCTGGCGGGCCATCTCGACGTCGATGCGGTCTGGTCGTTCTCCTCGTCCGACATCTCGGGCCTGATCGAGAAGGAGGCGGCGGGGAACCTCAAGCGGGCCTGGGTGAATTACGGACGCGGCCGGGACTGGTTCTCGCCCGAGGGCGAGGGACGGGCCTTCCTCGAGGCCGCGACCGAGGTCAAGACGATCTGGGTGCCCTACGGCGAAGGCTGAGCTGCAGGAACCCTTCCCTTCCCCGTTTTCCAAGTACCCTCGGGGTTAGGGGGTCCGGGGGGAGAGGCAGACAGCCCCCGCCTCCCGGCTCCGTTCTCAGGCGTGGATCGCGCCGTCGCCGCAGGCCAGCGCGGCTTCGCGCATCGCTTCGGAGAAGGTCGGGTGCGCGTGGCAGGTGCGGGCGACATCCTCGGCCGCGGCGCCGAACTCCATCGCCACGCAGATCTCGTGGATGAGATCGCCCGCCATCGGCCCGATCACGTGGGCGCCGAGGATGCGATCGGTCTCCTTGTCGGCGAGGAGCTTGACAAAGCCGTCGCCGGCGAAGACCGACTTGGCGCGGCCATTGCCCATGAAGGAGAACTTGCCGACCTTGTAAGCGCGGCCCTCCTCCTTGAGCGCCTCCTCGGTCTGGCCGACGGCGGCGACCTCGGGGTGGGTGTAGATCACCGACGGGATCACGCCGTAGTTCACGTGGCCCTTCTGTCCGGCGAGGATCTCTGCGATGGCGATGCCCTCGTCCTCGGCCTTGTGGGCGAGCATCGGGCCCTCGATGACGTCGCCGATCGCGTAGACGCCCTTGACGCTGGTGGCGAAGGTGCCGTCGGTCGCGATCTGGCCGCGCTCGGTCAGCTTCACCCCGAGCTTGTCGAGGCCGAGGCCCTCGGTGAAGGGCTTGCGGCCGGTGGCGACGAGGACGACCTCGGCCTCGAGCAATGCCGCCTTGTCGTCCTTGCGGGTCTTGTAGTGGACCCTTGCCTTGGTCTTCGTCGCCTCGACTTTCTCGACCGCGGCGCTGAGGATGATCTTCAGCCCCTGCTTGCCGAGCATCCGCTGGAACGTCTTCTGCACCTCGCCGTCCATGCCGGGGGTCACGTGGTCGAGGTATTCTACCACAGTCACCTCGGTGCCGAGGCGGGCATAGACCGAGCCCATCTCGAGCCCGATGACGCCGGCGCCGATCACCACCATGGTCTTCGGCACCTTGGCGAGCGCCAGGGCGCCGGTGGAGGTGACGACGGTCTTCTCGTCGATCTCGACGCCCGGGAGGCTCGAGGCCTCGGAGCCCGAGGCGATCACGATCGCCTTGGCCTCGTGGGTCTCGTTGCCGACCTTGACCTTGCCGGCCTCTGGGATCGAGGCCCAGCCCTTCAGCCACTCGACCTTGTTCTTCTTGAACAGGAACTCGATGCCCTTGGTGTTCTGGCCGATGACGTCGTCCTTGTAGGCGAGCATCGCCGTCCAGTCGACCGAGGGGGATTTGCCCTTGAGCCCCATCTTGACGAAGTTGTGCTCCGCCTCGTGCAGCATGTGGGAGGCGTGCAGCAGCGCCTTCGACGGGATGCAGCCGACGTTGAGGCAGGTGCCGCCCAGGGACTCGCGGCCTTCGACCACGGCAGTCTTCAGCCCGAGCTGGGCGGCGCGGATCGCGCCCACGTAGCCGCCGGGGCCGGCGCCGATGATGATCAGGTCGTAGCTTGCCATGGGTGGCTCCTTTCTTTGCCGGCGGAGCGGTGGGCTGTCTGCCCCCCGCGCCCCCCGACGGTATTTGCAACAAGGAGAATGAGGGAGAGATGAATCGGGGCCGCGACGTAGCGCGGCGCGAGGGCGGTGCGGTTGGCGATCATGTCGCCATCAGGCCGATCAGGTAGAGGATCACCGTCGCGGCGAAGCCAGCGAGCCAGAGAGCTGTGCGCAACCCGGTGATGCCAAAGCCGTAGGCCGGAACGTAGAGCACGCGCGCGACGAGGAAGACCTGGGCGGCGGCGAGCGACCCGGCGCCCGAGGCCCCCTTCGCCTGCAGGATCAGCACCGCCGGGGCGAAGAGCGCCAGCGCCGTGATCGAGTTCGTCAGCGCCCGGTCGAGCCGGGCGATGATGCCGGTCAGCGTACGCTGCTCGTCGCGCGAGGACAGGATGTAGCCCATGCCGAGCTGGCCGGTCGCGCCCGTGACCTTCAGGATCAGGATCAGGCAGGTGTAGAGGCCGTAGAGCGCCAGGATGTTCAGTTCGTTCGACATGTCCGATTCCCCCAACTTCGCCTTGACGGGATCAGACGATCAGAGATCCATCAACAGCCGTCTCGGATCTTCCAGCGCCTCCTTGACCCGCACCAGGAACGTCACCGCCCCTTTCCCGTCGACGATCCTGTGGTCGTAGCTCAAGGCGAGGTACATCATCGGCCGGATCACGATCTCTCCCGCCACCACCATCGGGCGGTCCTGGATCTTGTGCATGCCGAGGATGCCGGACTGCGGCGGGTTGAGGATCGGCGAGGACATCAAGGAGCCGTAGACGCCGCCGTTGGAGATGGTGAAGGTGCCGCCCTGCATCTCGGCCATCGAGAGCTTGCCGTCGCGCGCCCGGAGCCCCAGTTCGGCGATCTTCTTCTCGATCGCGGCGAAGCCCATCTGGTCGGCGTCGCGCACCACCGGCACCACGAGGCCCGAGGGGGTGCCGACGGCGATGCCCATGTGGACGAAGTTCTTGTAGACGACATCCGTCCCGTCGATCTCGGCGTTGACCTCGGGCACCTCCTTCAGCGCGTGGCAGCAGGCCTTGGTGAAGAACGACATGAAGCCGAGCTTCACCCCGTGCTTCTTCTCGAAGAGGTCCTTGTACTCGTTGCGCAAATCCATCACCGCGCCCATGTCCACCTCGTTGTAGGTGGTCAGCATCGCGGCGGTGTTCTGGGCGTCCTTGAGCCGCCGGGCGATGGTCTGGCGCAGGCGGGTCATCTTCACCCGCTCCTCGCGGGCGGCATCCTCGGCGGCGACCGGGGCACGCGGGGCGCTGGGGACGCTGGGCGCGGGGGCCTCGGCCTTGGCGCGCGCTGGCGGGGCGGCTTGCGCCTTCGCCACGTCCTCCTTCATGACCCGGCCGTCGCGGCCGGTGCCAGTGACCTGATCGCGGGAGAGCCCCGCCTCGGCCATCGCCTTCTTCGCCGAGGGCGCGTCCTCCGGGGCGCGGGGCTTGGTTGGCTCGGGCGCGGCTCCGGCCTCCGGCGGCCGCTTTTCCACGGCGCCGGCCTCGGCGGGGGCAGGCTCGGCCTTGGCATCGGCCTTCGGCGCGGGCGCGGCGGCCGCCCCCTCGGCGATGGTGGCCAGGAGCGCGTTCACGCCGACCGTCTCGCCCTCGGCGGCGACGATCTCGCCAAGAGACCCGGCGGCGGGTGAGGGCACCTCGACCGTCACCTTGTCGGTCTCGAGCTCGCAGAGCATCTCGTCGACCGCCACCGCGTCGCCGGGCTTCTTGAACCAGGTGGCGACGGTGGCCTCGGTCACGCTTTCGCCGAGCGTGGGGACGCGGACTTCGACGGACATCTCAACTCTTCCCTTCCACTGTCAGCGCCTCGTTCACGAGCGCCTGTTGCTGTTCCTTGTGTTGGCTCGCCAGGCCCGTCGCGGGCGAGGCGGTGGCCGAGCGGCCCACGTAGCGGGGCCGGCTGTGTTTGGCGCCGATCCGCGTGAGCACCCACTCGATGTTGGGCTCCATGAAGTACCAGCCGCCCTGGTTCTTGGGCTCTTCCTGGCACCAGACGATCTCGGCCTCCTTGAAGCGCGAGAGCTCCTGGACCATCGAATGCGCCGGGAACGGGTAGAACTGCTCGACGCGCAGGAGGTAGACGTCGTCGATGCCGCGGGCGTCGCGCTCCTCGAGCAGGTCGAAGTAGACCTTGCCCGAGCAGAGCACGACCCGGCGGATCTTCTTGTCGGCGGCGAGCTTGGTGTCGGAATGGCCCTTCTGGGCGTCGTCCCACAGCACGCGGTGGAACGACGAGCCGGTCGTGAACTCCTCGGCATTCGAAATCGCGAGCTTGTGGCGCAGGAGGGATTTCGGCGTCATCAGCACCAGCGGCTTGCGGAAGCCGCGGTGCAGCTGGCGGCGCAGGATGTGGAAATAGTTCGCCGGCGTGGTGCAGTTCGCGACGATCCAGTTGTCCTCGGCGCACATCTGCAGGAACCGCTCGAGCCGGGCCGAGCTGTGCTCGGGCCCCTGGCCTTCGAAGCCGTGCGGCAGGAGCATCACCAGGCCGGACATCCTGAGCCACTTGCGCTCGCCCGAGGAGATGAACTGGTCGAACATGATCTGGGCGCCGTTGGCGAAATCGCCGAACTGCGCCTCCCAGATCGTGAGCGCGTTGGGTTCGGCCAGCGAGTAGCCGTATTCGAAGCCGAGCACGGCGTATTCCGAGAGCATCGAGTCGATGACCTCGTAGCGCGCCTGGCCCTCGCGGATGTTGTTGAGCGGATGGTAGCGCTCCTCGGTCTCCTGGTCGACGAAGGCCGAGTGGCGCTGCGAGAACGTGCCGCGGGCCGAGTCCTGGCCCGCGAGGCGGACGACATAGCCCTCGGTCAGGAGCGAGCCGAACGCCAACGCCTCGCCCGTGGCCCAGTCGAACCCCTTGCCGGTCTTGAACATCTCGGCCTTGGCTTCGAGAAGGCGGCCCACCGTCTTGTGCAGCTTGAAGCCCTCGGGCACGCCGGTCAGGGCGGCGCCGAGCTCCTTCAAGAGCTTCTTGGTGATCGCGGTCTCGCCGCGCTGGTACTCCTCGCCCTGGCGTTCGACGTGGCTCCAGCGGCCGTCGAGCCAGTCGGCCTTGTTGGGCTTGTAGTCCCTGCCGGCGTCGAATTCCTGGTTGAGATGGGCCTGGAACGCCGCTTTCATGTCGTCGATCTCGCCCTCGGGAATGAGGCCATCGGCGACGAGACGCTCGGTATAGAGCTGCAGCGTCGTCTTGTGCCGCTTGATCCGGGTGTACATCGAGGGGTTGGTGAACATCGGCTCGTCGCCCTCGTTGTGGCCGAAGCGCCGGTAGCAGAACACATCGATTACCACGTCCTTGTGGAACTTCTGCCGGAACTCGATGGCGACCCTGGCGGCGTGGACCACGGCCTCGGGGTCGTCGCCGTTCACGTGGAAGATCGGCGCCTCGACCATCAGCGCGATGTCGGTCGGATAAGGCGACGTCCGCGAGAAGTGCGGCGCGGTGGTAAAGCCGATCTGGTTGTTGACGATGATGTGGATCGTGCCGCCGGTGCGGTGGCCGCGGATGCCGGAGAGCTGGAAGCACTCCGCCACTACGCCCTGGCCGGCGAAGGCGGCATCGCCGTGCAGCAGGATCGGCAGCACCGCCGAGCGGTCGGCGTCGTGCACCTGGTCCTGCTTGGCGCGCGCCTTGCCGAGCACCACCGGGTTCACCGCCTCGAGGTGGCTGGGGTTGGCTGTGAGCGAGAGGTGGACGGTGTTGTTGTCGAAGGTGCGGTCCGACGACGCGCCGAGATGGTACTTCACGTCGCCCGAGCCGTCGACGTCCTCGGGCTTGAAGCTGCCGCCCTGGAACTCGTTGAAGATCGCCCGGTAAGGCTTTTCCATGACGTTGGCCAGCACCGAGAGCCGGCCGCGGTGCGGCATGCCGATCACGATGTCCTTCACCCCGAGGCTGCCGCCGCGCTTGATGATCTGCTCCATCGCCGGGATCAGCGCCTCGCCGCCGTCGAGCCCGAAGCGCTTGGTGCCCATGTACTTGACGTGCAGGAACTTCTCGAAGCCCTCGGCCTCCACAAGCTTGTTCAGGATCGCGCGCCGGCCCTCGCGGGTGAAGGCGATTTCCTTGCCGTAGCCCTCGATCCGCTCCTTGAGCCAGCCGGCCTGCTCGGGGTCGGAGATGTGCATGTACTGGAGCGCGAAGGTGCCACAATAGGTACGCTTCACGATCTCGAGGATCTGCCGCATCGAGGCGAAGTCGAGCCCCAGCACCTGGTCGATGAAGATCGGCCGGTCCATGTCGGCCTCGGCGAAGCCGTAGGAGCGTGGGTCGAGTTCGGGATGCGGGGTCTCCGAGCGCAGGCCTAGGGGGTCGAGGTCGGCCACCAGGTGGCCGCGAATGCGGTAGGCGCGGATCAGCATCAGCGCGCGGACCGAGTCGAGCACGGCGCGCTTGACCTGGTCCTCGGTGACCGGGACGCCCTTCTCGGCGGCCTTCGCCTTGATCTTCTCGGCGGCCCTCGCCGGCTCGGCCCACTGCCCGTCGAGCGCATGGGTCAGCTCGTCCGACGGCACCGGCGGCCAGTCCGCCCGCGCCCAGGAGGGGCTGGCGGCCTCGCGCTTGGCGTCGACCTCGCTGTCGCCGAGGTCGCGGAAGAACTGCTGCCAGGCCTCGTCGACCGCGCCGGGGTCATTGGCGTAGCGGGCGTAGAGCTGCTCGATGTACTCGGCGTTGTGGCCCTGCAGGAAGGACGAGGCCTTGAAGAGGTCATTGGGGGATTGTTCGGTCATGGGGTCACCTCAAGCGGGTTGGGACCGTATTGGTTGGGGCCGGGCTGGGAGGGCCGCGTGAGCCACCACAGCACGATGAGCGGCGACAGGAGTAGAACCGCGAGCGCGACGACCATTATGGCCGTGGAACCGCCTGCGAAGATGGCGTGGAAATCGCCGCTCAGGAGCGGCTGGAAGCCTTCGACGAGACCGGCGAAGGTCGAAACCCCGATCAACACGAGGAGCGGGTAGAACAGGTAGAGCCCCGATCGCCCGGTGTCGTGCATGCGCCGCCAGCCGACGGCGATAGAGGGGAAGAGGGTGGCGAGGTTGAAGGCCCCGGACACCAGCGTCGGTCCGCTCTTCGTTCCGGTGATCCCGTTCGCAATCGCGTCGACGATGCCCGCCGCGGCCCCGCCGAGGGAGCAGAACAGAACGAACCACCAGCATTCGGAGCGGGAGGCTCGCCCAGAAAAGGTGACGTACTTCCTCAAGCACGTCCTTATGGAATCACCGAAGCTCACCCGATCGCCTTCAAGACCGCCTCGCCGAGGCCGGCCGGGCTGTCGGCGACGGTGATGCCGGCGGATTTCATCGCCTCGATCTTGCTCTCGGCGTCGCCCTTGCCCCCGGCGACGATAGCGCCGGCGTGGCCCATGCGGCGGCCCTTGGGCGCCGTGCGGCCGGCGATGAAGCCCGCGACCGGCTTCTTGCGCCCGCGCTTGGCCTCGTCCTTCAGGAACTGGGCGGCTTCCTCCTCGGCCGAGCCGCCGATCTCGCCGATCATGATGATCGACTGGGTCTCGTCGTCGCCCAGGAACCATTCCAGCACGTCGATGTGCTCGGTCCCCTTGATCGGGTCGCCGCCGATGCCGACGCAGGTCGATTGCCCGAGGCCCACGTCGGTCGTCTGCTTCACCGCCTCGTAGGTCAGCGTGCCAGAGCGGCTGACGACGCCGACCGAGCCGCGCTTGTGGATGTGGCCGGGCATGATGCCGATTTTGCAGGCCTCGGGCGTTATCACCCCGGGGCAGTTCGGGCCGATGAGCGTGCTTCTTGAGCCCTCGAGCGCGCGCTTGACCTTCATCATGTCGAGCACCGGAATCCCCTCGGTGATGCAGACGATGAGCGGCATCCCGGCGTCGATCGCCTCGAGGATCGAGTCCGCCGCGAAGGGCGGCGGGACATAGATCACCGAGGCGTCGGCGCCGGTCTTCGCCTTCGCCGCGTGCACCGAGTCGAAGACCGGCAGGTCGAGATGCGTCTGCCCGCCTTTGCCCGGCGTCACCCCGCCGACCATCTTCGTGCCGTAGGCGATGGCCTGCTCGGAGTGGAAGGTGCCCTGCGAGCCGGTGAAGCCCTGGCAGATGACCTTGGTGTTTTTGTCAACAAGAACGGCCATGTGCCCTACCCTTTCACGGCTTTGACGATCTTCTCGGCGGCGTCGCTCAGGTTGTCCGCGGCGATCACGTTGAGGCCGGAGCCGGCGACGATCTCCTTGCCCTTCTCAACGTTCGTCCCCTCGAGCCGCACCACCAGCGGCACCTGGAGGCCCACCTCCTTCACCGCCGCCACGATCCCCTCGGCGATGATGTCGCAGCGCATGATGCCGCCGAAGATGTTGACGAGGATGCCCTTCACGTTCCTGTCCGAGGTGATGATCTTGAACGCCTCGGTTACCTTCTCCTTCGTCGCCCCGCCGCCGACGTCGAGGAAGTTCGCGGGCTCGGAGCCGTAGAGCTTGATGATGTCCATCGTCGCCATCGCCAGCCCGGCGCCGTTCACCATGCAGCCGATCTCGCCGTCGAGCGCGATGTAGTTCAGGTCGTATTTCGAGGCGGCGAGTTCCTTGGGGTCCTCCTCGGTCTCGTCGCGCAAGGCCAGCACGTCGGGCTGCCGGTAGAGCGCGTTGTTGTCGAAGCCGATCTTGGCGTCGAGGCACTTCAGATCGCCCTTGTCGGTGACGATCAGGGGATTGATCTCCAGCATCTCCATGTCGCGCTCGACGAACATCTTGTAGAGCGTGCCCATCAGCGCCACGCACTGCTTGACCTGGTTGCCCGCAAGCCCGAGGCCGAAGGCGATCCGGCGGCCGTGGAAGCCCTGGTAGCCGGTCGCCGGGTCGACCGAGAAGGAGAGGATCTTCTCCGGCGTCTTGGCCGCCACCTCCTCGATGTCCATGCCACCCTCGGTGGAGCAGACGAAGGAGACCCGCGAGGTCGCCCGGTCCACCAACAGCGCCAGGTAAAGCTCGCGCGCGATCCCCGCGCCGTCCTCGATGTAGACCCGGTTGACCTGTTTTCCGGCCGGCCCGGTCTGGTGCGTGACGAGCGTGCGGCCGAGCATCCGGCGGGCCTCGTTCGCCGCCTCCTCGACCGACTTCGTCACCCGCACCCCGCCCTTCTCGCCGGCGTCGGCCTCCTGGAACTTGCCCTTGCCGCGGCCGCCGGCGTGAATCTGCGCCTTCACCACCCACAAGGGCCCGTCGAGCCCCCCGGCCGCCGTCTTCGCCTCCTCGGCCCGCAGCACCACCCGGCCGTCGGAGACCGGGGCGCCGTAGGAGCGCAGGAGCGCCTTCGCCTGGTATTCGTGGATGTTCATTTGAGCTCCCTCGGCTTCCGCGATTTGCGGCTTGATGCCACGGAAGCGGCCGAATCCCAAGGGATTCCGCGCCGGTAGTCGTCTTCGGACCCGAGTTTCCGTAATTTGTGATCACTAGTCGGAAACGCGTGATCACAACTCGGGCGAAATGGTCGATACGTGACAGGTACCGGCGCGCCGACGGGAAGTCGCGCTCCCGGTTCGACCCGCCGGTGATGGCGCGGGTTGCGCGGAGAAAGACAGATGCTCCGTGCCGCCGCCGTGCCGAAGCGCAGCGGCGGGCGGCTCAGCCGAGCCCGCCGTCGATCCCCTTACAGGCCTCCACGAGGCCCTTCACGGCGTCGACCGACTTGTCGAACATCGCCTGCTCGTCCTTGTTGAGCGTGATGTCGACGATCCGCTCGACACCGCCCGCGCCGAGCACCGTGGGCACGCCGACGTAGAGGCCCGACAGCCCGTAGGCGCCGTCGACGAAGGCGGCGCAGGGCAGGAGGCGCTTCTGGTCCTTGAGATAGGCCTCGGCCATCTCGATCGCCGCGGTGGCGGGCGCGTAGAAGGCCGATCCGGTCTTGAGCAGCCCGACGATCTCGGCGCCGCCGTCGCGGGTGCGCTGGACGATGGCGTCGAGCTTCTCCTGCGTGGTCCAGCCCATCGAAACGAGGTCCGGCAGCGGGATGCCGGCGACGGTGGAATAGCGGGTGAGCGGCACCATGGTGTCGCCGTGGCCGCCGAGCACGAAGGCCGTGACGTCCTTCATCGAGACGCCGAACTCCAGCGAAAGGAAGTGCCGGAAGCGGGCGGAATCGAGCACGCCCGCCATGCCGACCACCTTGTTGTGCGGCAGGCCCGAATATTCGCGCAGCGCCCAGACCATCGCGTCGAGCGGGTTGGTGATGCAGATCACGAAGGCGTCGGGGGCATGGCTCTTGATGCCCTCGCCCACCGCCTTCATCACCTTGAGGTTGATGCCGAGGAGGTCGTCGCGGCTCATGCCGGGCTTGCGCGGCACGCCGGCGGTGACGATGCAGACGTCAGCCCCGGCAATCGCCTCGTAGCCGTTCGCCCCGGAGAGCGCCGCGTCGAAGCGCGCGGACGGGCCGCTCTCGGCGATGTCGAGCGCCTTGCCCTGCGGCACGCCTTCGGCGATGTCGAACAGCACGACGTCGCCCAGTTCCTTCTGCGCGGCGATATGGGCGAGCGTGCCGCCAATCTGGCCTGCGCCGATGAGGGCGATCTTGGGTCTGGCCATGGGGAAGGTCTCCGTTCCTCTGCTTGACTGTCGCCGGCCTGCCTAGAACGAGACGATCCCGCTGGCAAGGTGCCGCGGGCAGGCGCTCTGGCCGGGCGCCGGCGATTGCGCTAAAGGCGCGGGAGCGCGGGCGATGGCGGAGTGCGGAATGGAAGGGCCGGTGTTCTGGGTGGCGGCCGTGGCGGCATCCGTGTTCGTCGGCATGTCGAAGGGCGGGCTGCCGATGGTGGGAATGCTCGCCGTGCCGACCCTGTCGCTGATGATCTCGCCGGTGACGGCGGCGGGGCTGCTGCTGCCGGTATACGTGCTGTCGGACATGTTCGGGCTCTACGCCTACCGCCGTGCCTTCGACCGGCGGGTGGTGGCCGTCGTGGCGGCCGGCGCCACCGCCGGCGTGGCGCTGGGCTGGGCGACGGCGCACCTGGTCCCGGAGGCGGCGGTGAAGCTGCTCGTGGGCATGATCGGCGCATCGTTCGCGCTGAACCTCCTCCTGAGGCGCGGACCCGAGGGGCCACCGCGGCCGGCGCGGCTGGGACGCGGGCTGTTCTGGGGCACCGTCGCCGGCTTCACCAGCTTCGTCAGCCATTCCGGCGGGCCGCCTTACCAAGTCTACGTTCTGCCCTTGCGGCTCACCAAGACCTCCTTCGCCGGCACCACGACGGTGCTCTTCACCTATGTCAACGCGATCAAGCTTCCGCCCTACTGGGCGCTCGGCCAGCTCAACCCGGCCAACCTGAAGGTGGCGGCGATGCTGATGGCGCCCGCGGCGGCTGCGGTCTTCCTCGGGGTCTGGCTGGTCAGGGTGCTGCCCGAGAAGCTGTTCTTCCGCATCGTGATCTGGGCGCTGCTGGCGGTGTCGCTCAAGCTCGTTGCCGACGGCCTGCGGGGCCTCTGATCCGCCCTCAGCCGATCCGGCCGCGCTGGCCGCCGGTCTGCGCCCGGTCAAGCAGGAGCTGGTCGAGCAGGATGCAGGCTACCATCGCCTCGCCCACCGGCACCGCGCGAATGCCGACGCAGGGGTCGTGGCGGCCCTTGGTCACGATCTCGGTCTCCTCGCCGGCGACCGTGATGGTATTGCGCGGGGTGAGGATCGAGGAGGTGGGCTTGACCGCAAAGCGTACCACCACGTCCTGGCCGGTGGAGATGCCGCCGAGGATGCCGCCGGCGTGGTTCGAGGAGAACACCGGGCCATCGGGTCCCATGGAAATCTCGTCGGCGTTCTCGACGCCGGTCAGCGCCGCCGCGCCCATGCCGGCGCCAATCTCGACGCCCTTGACAGCGTTGATGCTCATGCATGCCGCGGCGAGCTCGGTGTCGAGCTTGGCATAGACCGGCGCGCCGAGGCCCGGGGGCACGCCCTTCGCCACCACCTCGATCACCGCGCCGACCGAGTTGCCGGACTTGCGGAGCTCGTCGAGGTAGTCCGCCCAATCCTCGGCCGCCGCCGGATCCGGGCACCAGAACGGGTTCCTGCCGATCTCCTCCAGGTCGAACCGGTCCCGGTCGATTCGGCGCGGGCCCATCTGCACCAGGTATCCGGTGATCCCCAGAACCGGCGCGAGCTTTCCGAGCACCGCCCGCGCCACGCCGCCGGCAGCAACCCGCGCCGCCGTCTCGCGCGCCGAGGAGCGGCCGCCACCGCGCGGGTCCCTGAGCCCGTACTTCAGGTGGTAGGTGATGTCCGCATGCCCGGGGCGGACCTTCGCCGCGATCTCTGAATAGTCCTTCGAGCGCTGGTCGGTGTTGCGGATCATGAGCTGGATCGGCGTGCCGGTCGTCATTCCCTCGTAGACCCCCGAGAGGATCTCGACCTGGTCTTCCTCGCGGCGCTGGGTCGTGAACTTCGATTGGCCTGGCTTCCTCCGGTCCAGCCAGGGCTGGATCTCGGCCTCGGTCAGCGGCACGCCGGGCGGGCAACCGTCGACCGTGCAGCCGAGCGCCGGCCCGTGGCTTTCGCCCCAGGTGGTGACGCGGAAGAGGTGGCCGAAGCTGTTGAAGCTCATGGCCTCCCGCATAGGGGCAAACGCCCTCGCGCTCAAGCCGGGCCGATAGCCCCGCCTCTTCGCCGTTTCGGAAATACCCCGGGGGGAGTCGCGCTGCAGGCGCGGCTGGGGGCGGAGCCCCTTGCGCCCACCGCAGGACGCGCTACGTTCAACGATACCTCGGGGCGCCCCGCACGTGGGGCTGAGACGCGACACGCGAACCCGTTGAACCTGAACCGGTTAAGACCGGCGGAGGGAAGGTCGAAAGCGATCCTCCACCCCGCCCGTCGCAATGGAGGATGACATGAAGTTTCCCACCCTTGCCGCGGGACTGCTCATGGCCACGATGGCCGGGGCACAATCCCCCGAGCTTACCGTCTACACTTACGACAGCTTCGTTGCCGAATGGGGTCCTGGCCCGGCGGTGGAGGCCGCCTTCGAGGAGAGCTGCGGCTGCGACCTGAAGTTCGTTGCCGCCGGCGACGGCGCGGGGCTGCTCGCGCGCGTCCGCCTTGAGGGCGCGCGGACCGAGGCCGACGTGGTGCTAGGGCTCGACACCAACCTCACGGCGGCCGCGGCCGACTCGGCCCTGTTCCAGCCGGTGGACGTGTCAGCCGACTACGACCTGCCGGTGGCTTGGGAAGACGACCTCTTCGTGCCGTACGACTGGGGTTACTTCGCCTTCGTCTACGACACCACGAAGCTCGCCGAGCCGCCCGTGAGCCTCGAGGCGCTCGCCGCCTCGGATCTGAAGATCCTGATCCAGGACCCGCGCTCCTCGACCCCGGGGCTCGGCCTGCTCCTGTGGGTCGAGGCCGCCTATAGCGACCGCGCGGGCGAGATCTGGGAGGCGCTCTCCGACAACATCCTGACGGTCACGCCCGGCTGGTCGGAAGCCTATGGCCTCTTCCTCGAGGGCGAGGCCGACATGGTGCTCTCCTACACCACCTCGCCCGCCTACCACCTGATCGCCGAAGACGACCCGACCAAGGCCGCCGCCCGCTTCGAGGAGGGCCACTACCTGCAGGTGGAGGTGGCCGGCATGATCGCCTCGACCGAGGAGCCGGAGCTGGCCCGCGCCTTCCTCGACTTCATCGTCACCGACGCCTTCCAGTCGGTGATCCCGACGACGAACTGGATGTACCCGGCGGTGACGCCGGCAGACGGCCTGCCGCAGGGCTTCGAGACCCTGACGGTCCCGGCGCGCGCGCTGCTCTACCCGCCACGCGAAGCGGCGCAGGTGCGCGACCGCGCGATCGAGACCTGGCGCGCCGCGCTGAGCCGGTAGCGCCGTGGGACCGAGCGTGAATCCGGGCTGCCCGGGCGACGGCCCCGGGTCGCATCCGGGCGTGGCGTTCCGGTGAGCGCGCGCCCCGTCCTCGAAGCGCAGCACCGGGCCGGCGCCGCAGCGGCGGCGCTGGTCCTTGCGCTGACGCTGGGCACGCTGGCGGCCGTGGCGCTGCGCGCCGAGGCACCGGCGGCGCTCGGGATGGCCGACTGGGCGGCGGTGCGCTTCACGGTGACCCAGGCGGTCCTGTCCGCCACCCTCTCCTGCCTACTCGCGATCCCGGTGGCCCGGGCCTTGGCGCGGCGGCGGTTCCCGGGCCGGGGGCTCCTGGTCACCCTCCTCGGCGCGCCCTTCATCCTTCCGGTGATCGTGGCCGTTCTCGGGCTTCTCGCCGTGTTCGGCCGGGCCGGGCTGGTATCGCAGGGGCTAGCCTTCCTCGGCTTGCCGCCGGTTGACATCTACGGGCTCCACGGCGTGGTGCTGGCGCATGTCTTCTTCAACCTGCCGCTCGCCACGCGCCTCATCCTGCAGGGCTGGCTCGCGATTCCGTCCGAGCGGTTCCGGCTCGCCGCCACGCTCGGCCTCGGCCCGGCCGAGATCGCCCGCATCCTCGAGCGGCCGATGCTGCGCGACGCGCTGCCCGGCGCCTTCGCCGTGATCTTCCTCGTCTGCCTGACGAGCTTTGCTGTGGCGCTGACCCTCGGCGGCGGCCCCAGGGCGACGACGGTCGAGCTCGCGATCTACCAGGCCTTCACCTACGAATTCGACCTCGGCCGCGCGGCGCTCCTGGCGCTGGTGCAGGTCGCGCTGACTTTGCTGGCGGCGCTGTTCGCGCTGCGCGCGGCGGTGCCGGCCGCGATGGGCGCGGGGCTCGACCGGGCGGTGGAGCGCTGGGACGCGGGGACGGCGGGCCTGAGGGCGCTGGACACGGGGCTGCTCGCGGCGGTGTCGCTGTTCCTTCTCCTTCCGCTCGGGGCAGTGGCGGCCGCCGGGGCGGCATCACTGGCGGGGCTGCCGGCCTCGGTCTGGCTGGCGACGCTGCGGTCGCTCGCGGTGGCGCTCGGCTCGGCGGGGCTGACGCTCATGCTGGCCTTGCCGATCGCGCTGCTGGTCGAGCGGCTCCGCGGTCGAGCCGGCAGTGCGCTGGTGGAGGGGATCGGCTACCTGACCGTCGCAGCCTCGCCGCTGGTGATGGGCACCGGGCTTTTCATCCTCCTCTTCCCGCTGGCCGATCCGGCGGCGCTGGCGCTGCCGGTGACGGCCACGGTCAACGCGGCGATGACGCTACCATTCGCGCTCCGCGCGCTGATCCCGGCCCTGCGCGAGGCCGAGGCTTCCTATGGCCGGCTGGCCGACAGCCTCGGGATCGAGGGCGGCGCGCGGCTCCGGCTTCTGATCCTGCCGCGGCTCCGGCGGGCGCTCGGCTTCTCGGCCGGTATCGCGGCGGCCTTCTCGATGGGCGATCTCGGCGTGATCGCGCTCTTCGCCAACCCCGAGATCGCCACCCTTCCCTTGCAGCTCTACCGCCTGATGGCGGCCTACCGAATGGACGATGCGCTGGGCGCAGCGCTGGTCCTGATGGCGGCGAGCCTGGCGCTGTTCTGGGTCTTCGACCGGGGAGGACGGGTCAATGCTCCGGCTTGAGGGCGTAGAGGTGCGGCTGGGCGAGTTCCGGCTGACGGCAGACCTCGCGGTGTCGAGGGGTGCGCTCTGCGCGGTGATCGGACCGTCGGGCTCGGGCAAGTCGACGCTGCTGAACACCATCGCCGGTTTTCTTGCGCCCGAGGCGGGGCGGGTGACCTGGGGCGACGCAGACCTGACCGACCTGGCCCCCGGCGCACGGCCCGTGAGCGTGATCTTCCAGGACCAGAACCTGTTTCCGCACCTGACCGTGGCCGAGAATGTCGGCCTGGGGCTCCGACCCACGCTGAATCTCTCGGCCGATGATCGGGCGCAGGTCGAGGCGGCGCTTGGCCGCGTGGGTCTGGCCGGGCTCGGCCAGCGGCGGCCCGCCGCGCTGTCTGGCGGGCAGCAGAGCCGGGTGGCGCTGGCGCGGATGCTCTTGATGGCGCGGCCCGTGGTGCTGCTCGACGAGCCGTTCTCGGCGCTCGGCCCAGCGCTCAAGGCCGAGATGCTGGACCTCGTGGCCGAGCTCGCGCGCGAGACCGGCGCGACCTGCCTCATCATCACCCACGAGCCCGGGGACGCACGGCGGATTGCGAGTCACGTGATCCTGGTGGATGACGGCCGCGCCGCGCCGCCGGTGGAGACGGCGGCGCTGTTCGCCGATCCGCCCGAGGCGCTTAGGCGCTACCTGGGGTAGGCGCTCAGAGCCCGTGGCTGCGGCTGTACGCGCTTCGCGCGGGGCTCTGCCAAGCTTCTGGCGGGCCCTTCGGCGCGAAGGTCTCGACGAGGAGCGGGTAGCAGGCAGCGGCGTCGGAGGAGTGTTCGGCCGAGCAGTCGCCGCCGGGGCAGGCCGAGAGCGCGCCAAGGAGCTCGATCTCGGCGAAGAACTCGAGGAAATCGCCGGGGCGGACCGGGCTCGCCTTCATGAAGTATTGCCCGGTGTCGCGGGTGAAGCCCGTGCACATGAAGACGTTGAGCACGTCGTGGACGTGGAGCTCGGCGTCCCGCGGCGGCAGTCCGGTCTCGGCCGAGAGCGCCCGGGTGAGGTTCGAATGGCAGCAGTGGTGGTATTCGCCGCCCGCGAGCAGGCGGTGGGTGTAGGGGTCGCAGCGGGTGCCGATGACGTCGTGAACTCCGCCGCCGAACTTGTCCAAGCCGTACCAGTCGAGCGTGTCTTCGGTGATCGTGGCCATCGGGCGGAGGTGCGGGAAGGCGCTCCACATCCGGTCGCCGGTCGAGAGATGCGTGCCGTGCAGCGCGCGGGTCTTGCCGGAGTAGAACCGCTCCGAGAGGTCCCGCCCGTGCCAGAGGTTGAGGTCGCCGACCTGCGGGCCCTCGACCGAGGCGATGCGGAAGAAGTGCCCGGCGGGGACGCGGAACACCCGAGCCTCGCGCGGGGGGACCAGCACCTCGCCGGTCCTCGCGGCGCCCTCGCGGGCGGCACGATAGGCGGCGAGGTCGGGGCGGGGCAGGGTTTCGGTCGGGTAGCAGATCACCGGAGCCACGACGCGGCGGGCCTCGGCGTCCGGCGGCGGGGCGTGCTCGGGGCGGGCAGGTTTCATCGGCGGGCGTCCCTGTTCGGTTTGAGGCGCATCAAGGCGCGGCGCGGCGCGGCTTGCAAGGCTTTCCGCGGGCGAAACGGAGGATCGGCCGATGCCCTCGCGGCGGGGCTTTCTTTTCGGCGGCGCGGTGGTGGCGCTGGCGGCGGGCGGCGGGGCAACGGGCTTCGCCTACCGCCAGGCGATGACGGCGGCGCGGGCGCGGGTGGCGCCGGAAATGAGCCTCCTGATCGAGACGCGCCACGGCGCGCTCGAATACGCCGAGGCCGGCGAGGGGCCGCCGATCCTGTTCCTGCACGGCACCGGGGGCGGCTTCGACCAGGGGCTGCACATGGGCGCACCGCTCCTGGGCCTCGGCTACCGGCTGATCTGCCCCTCGCGCTTCGGCTATCTGCGCTCGGCCTTCCCGGAGAACCCCTCGCCCTTCGCCCAGGCCGAGGCGCTGGCCGATCTTCTCGACCGTCTGGGCCTCGGCGCCGTTGCGGTGGCCGGCGGCTCGGCCGGGACGATTCCGGCCATCGCCTTCGCGCTGAGCTACCCGGAGCGGACGGCGGCGCTGCTGCCCATCGTCCCTGCGGTCTACGCGCCCGGCAGGGCCCTGCCCGCGCCCTGGAGCCCCTGGCAGCGGCGGCTGGCCGAGGCGGCGCTCGGTTCCGACTTCATCTTCTGGGCCGCGATCACGGCCGCACCTGACGCGATGACCGGCGCGATCCTCGCCACGGACCCGGCACTGGTGCACGCCGCCGGGCCGGCCGAAGCGGCGCGGGTGCGCGACGTCTTGCGGAACATCCTGCCGATCAGCGCCCGCACGCGGGGCCTCCTCAACGACGCCGCTTCCACCGGACGGCCGATCGACTTCGACTACGAGGCCATCACTGCGCCGACGCTGGCGATCTCGCTCGAGGACGACCGCTTCGGCACCGCAGAGAGCGCGCGGCATATCGCGGCCCGCGTGCCCGGCGCTCGGGCGATCGTCTATCCCGAGGGCGGGCATGTCTGGGTCGGGCACGAGGCCGAGATGTTCGGCGCAGTCGACGCCTTCCTGAGGGAGATCGGCTACGCCTGAGGCGCGGACTGGGGAGCGGGGGGCGGTCATGGCAGAGACAGGGCAGATCGAGGTCAGGATCGCGCGCATCGAGGCGCTGTTCGAATCGCTCGACCCCTCGCCCTTTCACGAGCGCGACCTCGATGCCAACGCCGCCGACTACATCCTGGGCTGGGCCCTCGAGTTTCCGCGCGATGCCCCATTCTTGATCCGCCTGCATCTGCCCGAAGACGAGACTGCTCGCGCCCAGACTGAGTCCGTTGCGCCCGCGATCCGCGCCTACTTCGCCTACCGCGCCGGCATCGCCGACCGCGACCGGCGCGAGGTGTTCCGGCTGGGGCGGCGCTATCTGGCTATCGGCCTCGGAGTGCTGGCGCTCTGCCTGCTGGCCGCCCGCGCCGTGCCGGAGGTGCTGGGCGCGGGTCCGGCCGCCGAGATCCTGGCCGAGAGCCTGCTGATCCTGGGTTGGGTGGCGAACTGGAAGCCGCTTGAGACCCTGCTCTACGACTGGCTGCCCCTCTATCGCCGGGCAGCCCTTCTGCGGCGCCTCGCGGCCGCGGAGGTGGAGGTGCGGGCGGCCTAGGCGGGGTGCCCGGCCGGCGCGCCGGGTCGGGCTCCTCTGGCGGTCAGGCGCGCTCGAGCGCCTCCACGGCAAGAACGGTTGGCAGGTGGCGGGCGATTTCCTGCCAGCTCTCGCCCTCGTCGAGGCTGGCGAAGACCGAGCCGGAGTTGGTGCCGAAATAGAGACCGGCGGGGTCGGCCGCGTCGCCGGTCATCGCCTGGCGGAGCACCGTGAAATAGCAGTTCTGCTGCGGCAGTCCGTTCCGCATCCCCTGCCAGCTCTCGCCGCCGTCGCGGGTCCGCCATACGGCCGCCGCGGCGTCGGGCGGGTAGCGGCCGACGCTGTCGCCGTTCAAGGGCAGGGTCCAGACCGTGGCGGGGTCGCGCGGGTGAACGCGGATCGGGAAGCCGAAGGTCGAGGGCAGGCCCGGGGTGATGTCGTCCCAGCTCCGGCCGCCGTCGGCGCTGCGCCAGACGCCGTGGTGGTTCTGCTGGTAGATGATGTCGCCCTTGTTGCCAGGCGCGCGCATCATGTTGTGGACACAGTGCCCGGTCTCGCCGTCTTTCGGCGCGGCGGGGTGGTCGTGATGGGCATGGGCCTCGGCGTTCGAGAGGCGGTTGCGCCGCTCCCAGGTCTTGCCGCCGTCCTCGGTGGCGAAGACGCCCGCGGCCGAGATCCCAACCCAGAGCTTCCGCGGATCGCCCGGGTCGGACAGGATGGTGTGAAGCACGAGCCCCGCCGCGCCCGGGTTCCAGCTTCCGGAGGAGGGGTGGTCGGTCAGGCCCTGCACCTTCTCCCAGGTCGCTCCGCTGTCGTTGCTGGCCAGAAGCATCGCCGGCTTCGTGCCGGCGTAGAGGGTGCCGTTCGAAAGCCCGAGCGACCAGACCTGGATGAAGTCCTTGCTGAAGGGCGGTTCGGTCGCCTGCCAGCCGATCATCTTGGCGAACTCCGGGTCGCCCGCCGCCCAGTCGTCGATCTGACCCCCTGTGAGCTTGGCGACCGACCAGCCCTTCCCGCCGTCATCCGAGCGCCAGACCCCGGCGCCATGCCAGTCGCCGCCGCCGCCGGCCCAGATCGTGCCGGTCTCCGGGTCGCCCACGGCGTGGTTGATCGGCCAGCCGTCGCAATGCGGGCCGGAGACCGCCCAGCCGGAGCGGCCGTCGATCAGGAACAGTCCCTTGGTGGTGCCGACAAGGAGCGTGACGTCTCGGGTCATGGGCGTGGCCTTTCCGCGCGGAACCCGGAAAGCCTACCACGCAGGCCCGATCCGGACTAGCGCGGCCCGGATCAGACGCCCTGGCCCGCTGAGCCGTTCGGCTGCAGGTCGTACCAGCGTTTCAGCGCGCCGAAGCTGCCCCCGAAGGCCTCGGCCTTGAGTGCCTCGTACAGGCTCGAACACTGCCAAATCCGGGCTTCGTCGAGCGTGCCTGCCGTGGCGGCGCGCTCGCAGTCCAGATAGTCGCGCTTCATCTCCTCGATCGTCCACACGGTCGGGCGGCCGGTGGGCTCGGCGGCCGCGAGCAAGCAAGGCGCGAGCGAGGCGGCGGCGAGGAGTGCGGCCGAAACCGTGAGTCGTGGGTTTTCGCGGAACATCGTGGCCTCCCGGATTGCGGGCCCGGACGGGGCCGGGCCATCTACGCTCCGATCCTAGGTCGCGCGGGCGAGGCTCGCCTGAGGCAGGGGTCCCGGCCAGTGCCGGAAATCGGGCGGCCGGAATGGTTTCCGGTGGGGCGGTTGTCCCGGGTCAGGTCTCGGGCGGAGGTTTGCCGAAGCCGGCGTCGTGCGCCGCCACGATCGCCTGCGCCCGGCTCGTCACGCCCAGCGTGCCGAACATGTTCCAGACGTGGTTGCGCACCGTCTTCTCTCTGATGCCGAGATGCTCGCCGATCTCGCGGTTGTCTAGGCCGCGGGCGAGGAGGTCCAGGACCTCGCGCTCGCGTGGCGTGAGCGCGTCGAAGCGCGGGTCGTCGGCGCCCTCTGCGGGCAGGAAGTCGTGCAGGGCCTCGACGAACGTGGCCCAGGCGGGCTCGTCGGGGCGCAGGAAATGGTTGGGGCTGTCGAGTTCCAGGAACCGCGCGCCCTGGATCCGGCGGGCGAGAAACCGGCCTTCCCCAATCGGCACCACGGCGTCGCGGGCGGCATGGACGACCAGCGTCGGACAGGCGATGACCCGCAGCGCAGTCTCGACGTCGATGTCGAACATGATCTCGGTCAGCCTGGCGGCCTCGTCCGGGGTCGCCGCCTGGCGCTGCAGCTCGCACCAGGAGCGCAGGTGGCCCGGTGCACCCTCCGGCTGGAACTGCTGTGCGAAGGCCGTTGCGAACGCGTGGTCCTCCGCGCCCCAGCCGACGCGAATCATGTCGAGCATGACCCGTGCCTTTTCGGGCTCGAACGGCGCGTCGCCGCGCTTGTTGCGGCCGCGCGCGTAGGTTCCGAACAGAACCAGCCGGCCGACCCGATGCGGATGGCGCGCCGCGAACTCGATGGCGACGGCGCCACCCTGGCAGGCTCCGACGAGCGAGAAGTGATCGAGGCTCAGGTGGCGGGCAAGTGATTCGAGATCGCGGACCCAGGCATCGAACGAGACGTCCCCGACCTTTCGGTCGGACATCCCGCACCCGCGCGGATCGTAGCGGACCAGCCGGTAGCGCCCGGTCAGGGCCTCGAGCCAAGGCCGCCAAGCCACGCTGCGGCGCTGAAACCTGAGATGGGTCAGCCAGCTGGGCAGGAGCACGACCGGCGGGCCGGTGCCGGAGGCGCTATAGGCGATCCGCGTCCCGTCGAAGCTTTCGCAGAACCGCACGTCGTGTTCCGGCATGGACCCTCCCGAAGCGCCTGTCCGCCTGAAACATATCACACCCGGCAGTTCGGGAGTGGAGGGGGCT
Source organism: Paracoccaceae bacterium (assembly GCA_041621405.1). GTDB lineage: Bacteria > Pseudomonadota > Alphaproteobacteria > Rhodobacterales > Rhodobacteraceae > JBFKAV01. Next base: position 30,111 of record JBFKAV010000003.1, on the reverse strand, counting down.
TGGTGGCCAGCGGATGAATCCTACTCCGGCGCGTCGGGTGTCTGCGCGGCAGAGCGTCCTGCGGCCGGCTGGCGGCGGCTCGGTGCGGCCGCCTCGGCCCGGACACCGGCGGCGTATCTCCGGAACGGCACGCCGGCATGCGGCCAGCGCCCGGCGAAGCTTGCCAGCTCGCGCTGCTGGTTGATGTCCATGGCGCGGTTGACGGTTCGGAAGAGGGAGCTCTCCCAGAGGTGGCCGCGAAGCTCGTTCGTCAGGTAGCCTGCGGGGCGGGGCAGGGCCCAGGGCAGAACCCCGCGCGCGTGGAGCCAGCGGTTGTAGCGGATGTCGCAGTACCCGGCCGCGGCTTCCATCACCGAAAGGGGCGCGATGTTCGCCCCGAGGGCGAAGAGTGTTCCGGTGCCGATCAGGGATACGCCCCTGACCCGCCCGAGCCCCTTGTGGAAGAGGTAGTTCCGCCATCGCCCCCCGGCGCTGCCCGCTGCGGGGGGGCTGAGGACGTTGCCTTGATAGCCGAAGACGTTGCCCGCGAGGTCGAACCTGCGCGTCTGCCGGACCACGCGCGCCACGTAGTCCTCCGGGTAGCCGATGTCGTCGTCGATCAGGAAGACGAGGTCCGAGGCGTCTGGGGCGAACCAGAACTTCCCGGCGTCCTTCACGTCACGGTCCGGGATGTGGGCTGTGACGTTGGCGTGCCGCGTCATCGCCTCGGGCATGGCGTCGTAGCCGTTCAGCACGACGAAGAGCCGGTCGACCTGGGTGGCGAGCCGGTCGACCACGCGCTCGGCAAGGATGCGGCGAGGCGGGAAGGTCGCCAGGTGGGCGCGGATCATCGGCGCGGACTCTGCAGACGGGCGGGCCTGCAGGCTAGCACGGCCCGCCGCTACGGCCCAGCGCAGAGGCCGTGCCCGGATCTCGATGTGATCGGCGCACTACCGGCCGGCCTCGGGTGGCGCTCCGCGCCGCCTCAGGAGTAACGGCCGACGATCTGCCTCAACCGGTCCTCGACCAGAGCGATCCGAATCAGGATCGGCCCCAGCGCCTGTTGTGCCGTTGCTCCCGCTGCCGCGAGACGCCCACGCTCGGCCCAGAGCTCGGTCTCCTCCTGCTGGAGGCGCTCCAGCGAGTAGCCCTCGTAGACACCCTTCCAGCATGTCTTGAGGTCGCCTCCGAACCAGAAACCAAGCGTATCGCCCTCATGCCCAACCGGCGTGCGTGCGTCCTTCGGAAGCACTCCGCCGGCACCGTCAAAACTCGGCCGTGCCATCGCTACCCCCTCCTCTGGTGAACAGGGTGCGCCTCGCGGCCGCGCTCGGCAAGTTTTAGGGTCCGAACCGCCACGAACTGGAAACAGTGTGGGTCAATCGACCGCAACTCAAGCCATCGCCGCAACTGTCTGCTGCGCTGAGGGGCGCGGGCCTTCGCCTCCGGGCGACTCGGCCGGCCGGTTCGCTTGCCGTCAGATCAGCCGCTCGACCATCATCCGCTTGATCTCGGTGATCGCCTTGGCCGGGTTCAGCCCCTTCGGGCAGGTCTTGGCGCAGTTCATGATGGTGTGACAGCGGTAGAGCTTGAACGGGTCCTCGAGCTGGTCGAGGCGCTCGCCGGTCGCCTCGTCGCGGCTGTCGATCAGCCAGCGGTAGGCGTGCAGAAGCGCGGCGGGGCCGAGGTAGCGGTCGCCGTTCCACCAGTAGGAGGGGCAAGCGGTCGAGCAGGAGGCGCACATCACGCATTCGTAGAGGCCGTCGAGCTTCTTGCGGTCCTCGATCGACTGCCGCCATTCCTTGGCCGGGCGGTTCGTCGTGGTCTCGAGCCAGGGCATGATCGAGGCGTGCTGGGCGTAGAAATGGGTGAGGTCGGGGATCAGGTCCTTGACCACCGGCATGTGCGGCAGAGGATAGATCTTCACGTCGCCCTTGATCTCGTCGAGCCCGTAGATGCAGGCCAGGGTGTTGATCCCGTCGATGTTCATCGCGCAGGAGCCGCAGATCCCCTCGCGGCACGAGCGGCGGAATGTCAGTGTCGGGTCGATCTCGTTCTTGATCTTGATCAGCGCGTCGAGAACCATCGTCCCGCAACTGTCCATGTCGACGAAATAGGTGTCGACGCGAGGGTTCTCGCCCAAGTCCGGGTCCCAGCGGTAGATCTGCACCTTGCGCAGGTTGGTCGCGCCGTCGGGCTTGGGCCAGACCTTGCCGGTACGGACCTTCGAGTTCTTCGGGAGCGTGAACTGGACCATGTCTCGGTTCTCCTCAGCGCAGAAAGGCGGCCAGACCCTCGGTCGCCAAGCATTCGACGGTGCCGGGGCGGCGCACGATGTCGATCACCAGCTCGGCCGTGCGCGGGTCGGTCTGTCCGGTGGCGCCGGCTTCGGCCAGCGTCAGGATTTCCCCGGCCGAGGCATTGTCGATCACGCAGTTGACCGAAGGCTCGAGCGGAATGCCGGGGAAGTTGCGGCGCAGCACCGGGCGCACCGCGTCCTTGGCGGCCTCGCGTGCGAACTGGTCGACGATGCCATCGGTCGCGCAGGCCCCGAGCAGGCCGAGGGCGGCTGCCGCCAGGACCGTGCGGGCAGCCTTCATCGGGAGGCGGTTGCCCAGCCCGAGGATCGTGTTCGATGTGGTCATGGGCGTCTTCGCCATTGGATCCAGACCATGTCAGGCATCAATACACCCGCGCCTTCGGCGCGATCTTCTTCGGGTCGATGCCGCCCTCGTCGGGCTGGGTCAGCGGATCGACGTGGACCGGCCGGTAGCTGAGCTTGACCTTGTGGCCGTCGACCACCGCCAGCGTGTGCTTGCGCCAGGTCTTGTCGTCGCGCTCGGGATGGTCCTCGTGGGCATGCGCTCCGCGGCTTTCCTTGCGGGCCTCGGCCGAGACGATGGTGGCGAGCGCGTTCGGCATCAGATTGGTCAGCTCGAGCGTCTCCATCAGGTCGGAGTTCCAGATCAGCGAGCGGTCGGTGACCCTGAGGTCGGAGACCTTGCCGGCGATGGCCGTCATCTTCTTGACGCCCTCGGCCAGCGTCTTTTCGGTGCGGAACACGGCGGCGTCTTCCTGCATCGTCTTCTGCATCTCGAGCCGCAGGTCGGCGGTGGGGATCGAGCCGTCGGCGTGGCGGAGCTTGTCGAAGCGGTCGACCGCGGCATCGAGCGAGGCCGTGTTGAGCGCCGGGTTCGGGCTCGCCGGGTCGACAACTTCGCCGGCGCGGATCGCTGCGGCGCGGCCGAAGACCACGAGGTCGATCAGCGAGTTCGAGCCGAGCCGGTTGGCACCGTGGACCGAGGCACAGCCGGCTTCGCCGACCGCCATCAGCCCGGGGGCGACGCGGTCGGGGTCCTTGGCGGTGGGATGCAGCACCTCGCCCCAGTAGTTCGTCGGGATGCCGCCCATGTTGTAGTGCACCGTCGGCAGCACCGGGATCGGCTCCTTGGTGACGTCGACGCCGGCGAAAATCTTGGCGCTTTCGGAAATGCCGGGGAGGCGCTCGTGCAGAGTCTCGGGCGGCAGGTGGTTCAGGTGCAGGTGGATGTGGTCCTTGTCCTTGCCGACGCCCCGGCCCTCGCGGATCTCGATGGTCATGCAGCGCGAGACCACGTCGCGGGAGGCAAGGTCCTTGTAGGTCGGCGCGTAGCGCTCCATGAACCGCTCGCCTTCGGCGTTGGTGAGATAGCCGCCCTCGCCGCGGGCGCCCTCGGTGATGAGGCAGCCCGAGCCGTAGATGCCGGTGGGGTGGAACTGGACGAACTCCATGTCCTGCAGGGGCAGCCCGGCGCGGGCCACCATGCCGCCGCCGTCGCCGGTGCAGGTATGGGCGGAAGTAGCCGAGAAATAGGCCCGCCCGTAGCCTCCCGTCGCCAGCACCGTCATCTTCGCGTTGAACGCGTGCAGCGTGCCGTCGTCGAGCTTCCAGGCCAGCACGCCCTGGCAGGCGCCGTCCCCGGCCATGATCAGGTCGATGGCGAAGTATTCGATGTAGAACTCGGCCTTCTCCTTCAGGCTCTGGCCGTAGAGCGTGTGCAGGATCGCGTGTCCGGTGCGGTCGGCGGCCGCACAGGTGCGCTGCACCGGCGGGCCTTCGCCAAACTCGGTGGTGTGGCCGCCGAACGGGCGCTGGTAGATGCGGCCGTCCTCGGTGCGGCTGAACGGCACGCCGTAGTGCTCGAGCTCGTAGACCGCCTTCGGCGCCTCCCGGGCGAGGTATTCCATCGCGTCGGTGTCGCCCAGCCAGTCGGAGCCCTTCACGGTGTCGTAGAGGTGCCATTGCCAGTGGTCGGGACCCATGTTGCCCAGGGAAGCCGCGATGCCGCCCTGGGCGGCGACGGTGTGCGAGCGGGTGGGGAAGACCTTGGTCACGCAGGCGGTGCGGAGGCCCTGTTCGGCCATGCCGAGCGTGGCGCGGAGGCCCGACCCCCCGGCGCCGATGACGACCACGTCGTATTCGTGATGTTCGATCTCGTAGGCGGGCATGGGGAATCCTTCAGAGCGCGAGGCGGGCCAGCGCGAAGAGGCCGGTGGCGAGCGTGCCATAGCTGAGGCAGATCACTCCGATGACCAGGAGCTTGCGGGTGAGGCCCTCGCTGTAGTCCTCGATCGCCACCTGGGCGCCCATGCGGAAGTGCACGAGGCCGACGAGCAGGGTGAGCGCGGCGATGATCGCCGGGAACGGGCGGGCGAGGTAGGCCGTGACCTCTGCGTGCGGCGCGCCGAGGATCGGTCCGATGAAGCAGACGAAGAGCGGCACGAGGATCAGGAGCACCACCGAGCTGACTTGCATCTGCCAGTAGTGCTCGGTTCCGGTCTTTGCCGAGCCGAGGCCTTCGGCGCGCTTGCGGTCGGTCAGGTAACGCATCGGGAGCCCCTCAGACGACGAGGATGGTCAGGATCGTGAGCACGAGCGAGCCCGCGATGACGGCGAGCCCGAGCTTCTCGGCGGTCTCCACCTCCAGCCCGCGGCCGGTGTCCCAGTAGAGGTGCCGGAGCCCGGCCAGCGCGTGATACCAGAGCGCCCAGGTCGAGCCCAGCAGCACCAGGTCGCCGAACCAGGAGGTGAGCACGGCGTTGGCGGTGGCGTAGTAGTCGGGGCCGGTGGCCGCCGCCAGGAGCCACCAGACGACGAGCACGGTGCCGACGATCAGAGCGTTGCCGGTGAGCCGGGTGAAGATCGAGGTCATAGAGGTAAGCTGCGGGCGGTAGATCTGGAGGTGCGGCGAAAGCGGCCGGTTCCCCCGGTTGACGTCGGCCATCGGTTGTTTCCCTTCGTGCGAGGCGCCTGATCGCGGCTTGGCCCGTATCAATAGTGAATTTCGCCGCCATGTCACGCCGCAAGAGCGCTGGGCGGTGCGGTTCTCCGGCGCCCCGAACAGAAAAATGCGCCTTGTGATCACGCGTGGAATTTTCGTGATCACACGTTAGCGCTGACGGTATTCATCGGCGAACCAGCGCCCGCCATTCAACGTCAAGGAGCCGGCGGGGATGGCGATCCTCGCCGAGAAACGCCCTTCGCGAGGTGCGGTCGGTCTCAGGCAAACAGCGTTTCCATCGGCGCCCAACCTGTCAGGGCCTTACGAGATCGAGGGTCGAAGGCGAACCACTGGCCGCTCGCAGTCTGGTCCCATTCGCGGCCGATGGGGCGGCTGGCGAATGCGCATTGAAGCAACGTTCCGACCCCGCCGTGGCCGGCAAAGATCAGCGAACGCGAGGGCTGCGCGTCGAGCACGGCCGAGACCTCGCTCAGGATTCGGGCCTGGGCGTCGACGGCGCGTTCCCAGCCCCGGATGGACTCCTCGGGGTTGGCGAAGAAGGCATCGGCGGTCTTCTGGAATTCCGGCCCCGGCAGGAAGCCGCTGGCGGAGCGGTCGTTCTCGTGCATGGCGGGGCGCACCTCGACCGGGGTGCCGGCGCGCGCCGCTATCGGCCATGCGGTCTCGAGCGCCTTGCGCTCGGCAGAGGAGACGACGTGGATCTCGCCCCCGGGCAGCCGTTCAACCAGCGACGTGACGCGGGCGGCCCCGGCTGACGTCAGCCCCCAGTCGGCGACGGGGACGGCAGGATCGATCACGACCTCGGGGTGGCTCAGGTAGACGGCGTACCTCCCCGTGGGCCTCATTTCGGCATCAGCGCCCAGTAGTCGAGGTCGAGCAGCACGTCGGGCAGGTACTTCCCGTCCTCGCCCTTTAGGCCAAAGGGTTCGCCGCCCTTCGTCGCCACCAGCCGAAGCCGCAGCGCACCGACGCCGGGGGCTTCGGTCTCGACCTTGTCGAGCACCTCGCTCCAGGCCCTCACGGTATCGCCGGCGAAGCAGGGGTTGGCATGCGCCCCGCCATTGAGCGCGACGATCATCTGCGCATTGGCGAGTCCGTTGAACGAAAGCGCGCGGGCCAGCGAGATCACGTGGCCGCCGTAGATCAGCCTCTTGCCGTCCTCGCGGAAGGTGGCGTCGAAATGCACCTTGGCCGTGTTCTGCCAGAGCCGCGTGGCGAGCATGTGCTCGGCCTCCTCGACCGTCACGCCGTCGACATGGTCGATCGTCTCGCCCACCTCGTAGTCGCCCCAGCGATGCGGTTCGCCGGCCAGCGCGAAGTCGTAGCGGGAGAAATCGAGCCCTTCGGGAATGACCAGGCCCTCGGGCGCAACGGCCTGGGCGAGGTCGGGGATCGCCGGATCCGGCGCCGGGGCCGAGATGTCGCCTTTGCGGAGCATCACCCAGCGGACGTATTCGAGCACCGCCTGCCCATGCTGGTTGAGGCCGCGGGTGGCGACCCAGACCACGCCCGACTTGCCGCTGGAGGTCTCCTTCAGCCCGATCACCGTGCTTTCGGCGCGGAGCGTGTCGCCCGGAAACACCGGCGCGAGCCAGCGGCCTTCGGCGTAGCCGAGGTTGGCGACCGCATTGAGCGAGATGTCGGGCACCGTCTTGCCGAAGACGGTGTGGAACACGATGAGGTCGTCGAGCGGCGCGGCGGGAAGGCCGCAGGCGCGGGCAAACTCGTCGGAGGAATAGAGCGCGTGGCGCGCCGGGTAGAGGGCGTGGTAGAGCGCACGTTCGCCGCCCGAGAGCGTGCGCGGCACGGCATGGGCGATCACCTCGCCCAGGCGGTAATCCTCGAAGAAGCGGCCCGGGTTGGTTTTGGTCACAGCTGGCCCAGCTTCATGTCGGGAGAATAGGTGCTCTCGACCTCCTTCGTGACCGCCTGGGCGCAGCGCATCCGGCCGGTGGCGGCGTCGAAGGCGTAGGCCGGGGAGCCGTGCAGTTCCCAGCCCCTCGAGAGGGCCTCGGTCACCTTGTGGCAGAAGGCCGAGGTGTCGTCCTCGGTGAGCAGTCGGTAGGCTTTCATCGGCTTTACCCCGGGAACGGCCAGTAGCCGATCCAGGCGTGGATCGCGGCAACGATGGCGAAGAGGACCAGAGTGCCGACCACGGCCCGCACCTCGGCGGCGCGGCCGCCATGGGCGGGCGGCGTCCAGTCGGGCTCGGCGCGGTTGATGACGATGACCTCGACGACCGCCCAGGCCAGCAGGCCGCCGAACATGAGCACCGAGGCGAGATCGCCGTTCACGAGCAGGTGGGCGACGGCCCAGGACTTGAAGCCGGTGAGCTGAGGGTGGCGCAGCCGCGTGGCGACCCAGGCCTTCGTGCCGGAGGCGGCGAATAGGTAGAACGCGGCGAGCACGAGGAGGTTGTTGAGGTGGATCGTCCAGCCGGGCGGATTCCAGAGCTGCGGCGCCGCCCAGCCCCGAAAGCCGATCACCATCAGCACGACGCCGCTGAGGACGAGGAGCGCAGCGACGCCCTTGCCGGGGTCGCCAAGGCGCCGGCGCATGTCAGGGAGCGCGCGCTTGAAGAAGTGGCCCGCGTACCAGAGGGCGAGACCGAGGATGAGCGTGGGCATGGCGAGGCTCCGTTAACCGGCTGCCAGTTTGGCGATTGCCTCGGCCTTGGCAAGCGTCGCCCGCGCGGTGGCGACGTGCAGGTTCTCGACGATCCTTCCGTCGACCACGGCCACGCCCTGCCCGGCGGTCTGCGCCTCCTCGAAGGCGGCGATCTGGCGGCTGGCGAGGTCGACCTCGGCCTCGGCTGGGGCGAAGACCGCGTTGGCGACGGCGAGCTGATCGGGGTGGATCAGGGTCTTGCCGTCGAAGCCCATGTCGCGGCCTTGCTCGCATTCGGCGCGAAGCCCGTCGGCATCCTTGAAGGCGTTGTAGACTCCGTCGAGCGCGACAAGACCATGAGCGCGGGCGGCCAGGAGGCAGAACTGGAGCGCAGCGAGGAGGGGCAGGCGGTCGGGGCGGAAGCGGGCGCCGAGGTCCTTGGCGAGGTCGTTGGTGCCGAGCACGAAGCCGGCCATGCGCGGGGCGGCGGCGATCTCGGCGGCGTTGAGCGCCGACAGCGGCGTCTCCATCATCGCCCAGATCTTGGTGTCGGCCATCTCCGGCCGTGCGTCGAGCTTGCGCGCCAGCGCCTCGATGTCGGCGACGCGGTCGACTTTCGGAAGCAGGATCGCCTCGGGCTTTGCGCGGGAGATCTCGTCGAGATCGTCCTCGCCCCAGGGCGTGTCGAGGGCGTTGATGCGGACGATGAGCGAGTGTTGGCCGTAGCCGCCCGCGGCCAGGGTGTCGGCCAGGAGCCGGCGGGCGTTCGGCTTCTCGTCGGGCGCGACCGCGTCCTCGAGGTCGAAGAGGATCGCGTCGGTCGGCAGCGTCCTGGCCTTTTCGAGTGCGCGCTCCTTCGAGCCCGGGATGTAGAGCGCCGAGCGCCAGGGCCGGTCGGTCAGGGTCATCGATTCTCTCCCTCAAGGGTCCCGGCGGAGCCTTCCCGACCTCGGCGCCGCGATCAAGCGTTTTGGCGCCGCAGCGCAGCAAGGGGCACGATTCCAGCGGTTTGCGGATGCTGCAACGCGGTGAACGGCGCGTTTACCATTTCTCAGCCCTCCGGGCGCAGGCTTGATCACATCGGACGTGCGGAGCGCGGTCGGGCGGGACCGGAGAGTTTTCGGATCAGGCGCCCGGGCAGCGGCCCATGCCGGGGCAAGGGAACAAGACCCGTGACCAAAGACATGTTCGCACTCTCCTTCGGATTCGCCGCGCTGATTGCGGCCACGGACATCGCGCACGCGCAGTCGAACTGCGCGCCGCGCGAGGTCGTGGTCGAGCGGCTCGCCAGCGGCTACGGCGAGACCCGGCAATCGATCGGGCTGGCGGCCAACAATGCCGTGCTTGAGGTGTTCGCCTCGCTCGAGACGGGCACCTGGTCGATCGTGGTGACCACGCCGGGCGGGCCGTCCTGCCTGGTGGCCTCGGGGGCCGCCTTCGAAAACTTCGCGGAAGATCTGCCGAGGCCGGGTCGGGGCGCCTGAGCCGGCGGCCGCGGGCGGCGGTGGGGCCGCCCGCCTCAGTCCTCGCGGGTGGCGAGGCGGCGGAATGCCTTCTTCAGCATGTCGAGCTCGGCGCGCAGCAGGGCAAGCTCGGCGCGCAGGTCGTCGTCGGCGGGTTCGCCCGCGGCGATGGCAAAGCTCGCGAGCGTCGTGCCGCTGGCCTTGTCGAAGACGAGGAAGGTGGCGATGCCGTCGCCCAGCGCCTCGGCGGGGATCGGCACGACGAGGAGCCAGGCGCCCTTGCCGTCGGGGCGGGCCTCGGCGGCGGGCACCGGCGCGCCCATCGCCTGCACCTCGATCTCGGGCCGGGCCGCGGACTTCGAGGGGGCGGCGATCCGCCCCTCCCAGACCCCGGCCCGGAACCCCAGCTTGGCGAGCGTCCAGTCGGCCATCGCGCGCCTCAGACCTCGGCCCGCGGTCGGCGGCTCATGGTGAGATCACGCAGGCGGATGGCGTTCTGGGCGGGCGCCTCGAAGATCAGGTCGAGCCAGATCTTCCCCACCCGCTTCTCGTTCAGATTGCTGTAGGCGAGGTCGAACTCGACCGTAGCACCCTTGCCGAGGGTCACGCCCGCGAGGATCTGCTCGGTATTGGGCCCGTGCTTGACGTTGAGCCGGGCCTGGAGTGCCAACGGTCGTTCGGCCTCGATGTCGAGCTCGGCGGCGAGCAGGTGGCGGCGCTGCAGCCCGTCGGCGGCGCCGTCGGGCAGGTCGAGCGCGAGCGAGAGGAAGCTGCCCTCGAAGCCGAGCACCTCGAGCGCCAGGCCGAACGGGGCAAGGTCGCCCGGGCGGCCGTTGCGTTCCTGCCTGAGCGCGATCTCCTGCAGCGGGCAATCGTGGAAGAGCGTGACGCCCGGGGCGAGCTCGGTGCGCCGGTCGAGCCCGGCATGGCCGCGCGGGCTCATCGGAAGGCGCCAGGGCTCGGGGCGCCAGAGCCAGTCGGCCCCAAGCGGACGGTGCATGGCGTTGGAGCCGACATGCGGCAGCGCCAGCCGGCTTTCGGCGGTGGCGATAAGCCGGTCGAGCTCGCGCTGGGTGCGGCGGGCGCGGGAGCGCAGCGTGCGCAAGGAGGCGAGGTCGGCCGTGGCCGCGGCCTCGGCGGCGCGCTGCCAGATCTTGAGCGCGCGACCCTCGGCGAGGCGGTCGATCAGGCGGTCGGCGCTGGACGGCATGGCTCTCCGGGGGCTTTTCGGTGACGGGGCGAGCATCGGGGGTTTCGGTGCATCGATCAAGACGGCGATCAGGCCGGGGTGGCGGGATTTGCCGCCCTGAGCCGGTCGACGAACGCGTCAAGCAGGCGGAACCCCTGGTCGCGCGACAGCGGCCGGTCGGCGAAGGCGAGCACCGTGGCGGTGACGAGCCGGCCGTTCAGCCCGAAGACCGCGCGCCAGTAGGCGGGATCCGTCGCCGGGCCCTCGGCGCCGGCGCTCTCGTCGCGGATATGGAGGAGGAGCACGCCTTGCTCGCGGCGGGCGGAGAGGATCTCGACCGTCTCCGCGCGCCCGGCGCGGGAGATCGCGGCGCGGCCCTGGGGCGATCGCAGGAAGCGCTCGAGATCGCCGGGCTCGGGCGCCGCCGCGGCTTCGGCCGAGACGGTGGCGGTGAGCACGGCGGGCGTGCCCGGGGGCCGGGCTGCCAACGGAGAGAAGGCGGCGCATGAGCCGAGGACGACGACGGCCTCCGAACCGCCGGTGCGACTGAGGCCCCGGTCGACGCAATAGCCGGCGGGACCGGCGACGGTGACCGCGCCGCCGGCCACCGTGACCTCGGCGGGCGCGCCGAAGGACAGGCCGCCTTCGCAGGCGGCGAGCGCCAGGAGCGCGGCCAGCGCGAAGGCGCGGCGGCCGGGCAGTGAGGTCGAGGAATGCATCGCGTTCTCCTCCCGGGCGTCAGCCTGGACGGACAAGGCCGCCGATCGTCGGCCGGTCTCCACGCGGCACCGACCTAGAGGTCGGCGTAGACGTGGCGTTCGGCCTTGCCGCCGGGATGTGTCACGGCGCCATCTCGGGCCGGGCCGACCAGCTGGGCGTACTTCCAGAGCGCGCCGGTGGCGTAGATCGTCTCGCGCGGTCCCGTCCACTCGGCCTTGCGGGCGGAAAGCTCGGCGTCGGTGAGCGCGACCGAGATCTCCCCTGTGACCGCGTTGATGGTGATGGCGTCGCCGTCCTTCAGAAGCCCGATCGGGCCGCCCACCGCCGCCTCGGGGCCGACGTGGCCGACGCAGAAGCCGCGGGTGGCGCCGGAGAAGCGGCCATCGGTGATGAGCGCGACCTTCTTGCCCATGCCCTGGCCGGAGAGGGCCGCGGTGGTGGCGAGCATCTCGCGCATCCCGGGGCCGCCCTTCGGCCCCTCGTTGCGGATCACGATCACCTCGCCTTCCTTGTACTTCCGCGCCTTGACGGCGGCGAAGGCGTCCTCCTCGCTGTCGAACACACGGGCCGGGCCGGTGAAGACCTGGTCGGCCTCGGCGATGCCGGCGACCTTCACGATGGCGCCTTCCGGCGCCAGGTTCCCCTTCAGCCCGACGACCCCGCCGGTGGGCGAGAGCGGCTTCGAGACCGGGTGGATCACCTTGCCATCGGGCTCGCTCCGGACGTCGTCCAGTTCCTCGCCCAGCGTTCGGCCCGAGGCGGTCATGCAGTCGAGGTGCAGCAAGCCCGTCTTCGCCAGCTCCTTCATCACCGCCGGCACGCCGCCGACCTCGAAGAGATCCTTGGCCACGTACTCGCCGCCGGGCCGCAGGTTCACGAAATACGGCGTGTCGCGGAAGATGTCGCAGACGTCGAAGAGGTCGAAGTCGATCCCCGCCTCGTGGGCCAGTGCGGGCAGGTGCAGGCCGGCATTGGTCGAGCCGCCGGTGCAGGCCACCACGCGCGCGGCGTTCTCCAGCGACTTGCGGGTGACGATGTCGCGGGCGCGGATGTTCTTCTCGATGAGCCGCATCACTGCCACGCCGGAGGCCTCGCCGTATTGGTCACGGCTCTCATAGGGAGCGGGCGCGCCGGAGGAATTGAGGAGCGCCAGGCCGATCGCCTCGGAGACGCAGGCCATGGTGTTCGCCGTGTACTGCGCGCCGCAGGCGCCGGCGGAGGGGCAGGCCACCCGCTCGAGAATTTCGAGCTCGGCTTCGGACATCGTGCCCGCCTGGTGCCTGCCGACGCCCTCGAACACGTCCTGCACGGTCACGTCCTTGCCATGCAGCCGGCCCGGCAGGATCGAGCCGCCGTAGATGAAGACCGAGGGCACGTTGAGCCGGACCATGGCCATCATCATCCCCGGCAGCGACTTGTCGCAGCCCGCGAGCCCGACGAGCGCGTCGTAGGAATGGCCGCGCATGGTGAGCTCGACGGTGTCGGCGATGGCGTCGCGCGAGGCGAGCGAGGAGCGCATGCCCTCGTTGCCCATGGCGATGCCGTCGGTCACCGTGATCGTGGTGAACTCGCGCGGCGTGCCGCCGCCCTTCTTCACGCCCTGCTTGACCACCTGCGCCTGGCGATTGAGCGAGATGTTGCAGGGCGCGGCCTCGTTCCAGCAGGTGGCGACCCCGACCCAGGGCTGGTGGATCTCTTCCTCGGTGATCCCCATCGCGTAGAAGTAGCTGCGCTGCGGCGCCCGCTCGGGGCCTTCGGTCACGTGGCGGCTGGGCAGTTTCGACTTGTCGAAGGGGCGCTTCAGCATCTCTCTCCTCCCGCTGTCCGGTTCGGCCCGGGAATAGGCGAGCACCGCCCTCGGCACAAGCGCGATTGAAGGCGCCGGGGCGTGCCAATAGCCTTGCGACCGAGGGGAGACAGGCATGGCCTACGAGCGCCACGAGGCGATGGTGGCCCCGGCGCGGGAGGGTGCGGCGCTGTGGCGGACGGGGCTGGGCGCGGTCCTGGCGCTGGCGGTCTACATGGTCCTGATCCTCACGCTGGTGTCCGCGGTGGAACTGCTCCTCGCGCCGCGCGAGGCGGTGGCGCTGATCGGCGAGATCGCCGAGGGCGACACGCCGCGCGGAGCGCTGATCCTGCTCGTCTCGTTCAGCTTCCTGGCGCTCGGCCCGATCGCGCTGGCCCGGCCGCTGCATTTCCGAAGCTGGCTCGGCTTCTTCGGCCCGCCGGGCCGCGCGCTGCGCGATTTCGTCCGGGTGTTCCGGGCGCTGGCGATCCTCTCGGCGGTGCTGTGGCAGGCGCTGCCGCAGGGCTTCGAGCTCAACCGCGGCCTGCCGTTCGGCGAATGGCTGGCGCTCCTGCCGCTGACCGTTCCCGCGGTTCTGGCGCAGACCGCCTCGGAGGAGCTGGCGTTCCGCGGCTATCTGCAAAGCCAGCTCGCGGCCCGGTTCCGCTCGCCGCTGGTGTGGATGGTCGCGCCCTCGGCGCTCTTCGCCTACGGCCACTACGTGCCGGACGAGACCGGCGACAACGCACTCCTGTTCGTGGCCATCGCCTTCGCCTTCGCGGTCGCCGCGGCCGACCTCACCGCGCGTACCGGCGCGCTGGGCGCAGCCATCGCCTTTCACCTGGTCAACAACCTGATGGCCGTCGCCCTCACCTCGCTGCCGGGCACGCTGTCGGGCGTGGCGCTCTACCACTACCCTTTCGAGGCGACCGATGCGGCCGCGGTGCCGCTGCTCGCGCTCGTCGATCTTGGGGTGATCGGCCTGTCCTGGCTCGCCGCGCGGGTGGCGTTGCGGCTCTGATTGAAGCGGCGGGGCGGGCGCGCTAGCCTCGGGCACGGCAGGCAGGCAGGACCCGAGGCAATGCGATTTCCCGAATTCGAGGCCATGATCGGCCCGGCGAAGCTCTACCCCGAGCTTTGGCGGCTCGCCCTGGGGCTGCTGATCGTCGGCTTCTGCTACGCCGGCGGCGCCGCGCTTCTGAGCGTGGCGCTGTTCCTTGGGGTGGGGCCGCTGGAGTATTTCGGCTGGCTGCAGCGGGTGAGCCTGCCGCAGGAGCCGCTGCCGACGCTGATGCTGCTCGTCACGTTCGCGGGCATGCTGCTCGGCCCGGTCCTCGCCGCCGGCGCCTGCCATTTCCGCGGCCCGGGCACGCTATTCGGGCCCGGGAGCGAGTTCCGCCGCGGGTTTTCCGCCGTGCTGATGGTGACGCTGCCGCTTTACGCGGTGCTCCTGGCCATTGGCATGGCGTTCGAGGCGCCGGTTGAGAACCTGCCCTGGGAAGCCTGGCTCGACTGGCTGCCCTACGCGCTGCCGCTCATCCTCTTGCAGGTCACCGCCGAAGAGACGCTGTTTCGCGGCTACCTGCAGCAGCAGCTCGCCGCGCGGTTCGCCGCGCGCTGGGTCTGGATGGTCGTGCCATCCGCGCTCTTCGCCTCGCTGCACTGGAACCCGGCGGCGGGCGGCGCGGTCTGGCTGGTGATCGGCACCACCTTCCTCTTCGCCCTCATCGTCGCCGACCTCACCGCCCGCACCGGCAGCCTCGGCCCGGCAGTGGGGCTGCATTTCGTGAACAACGCCTATGGCATGCTGGTGATCTCGATCCAAGGCGGCCTGACCGGGCTCGCGAAATGGGTTACGCCGTTCGAACTGGGCGAGGGGGGGCCGGTCGTCTTCTCGCTCGGGCTCAATGTGGTGATGCTGGTCGTGCTCTGGCGCCTTCTGGTCTGGGTGCTCGACCGCTAGATTGCATTTCCACCCGCCCCGGCTTATCTCGGGGCGGTCCGGCAGACGCGGGGGCCCGACCGAGACCATGAACTGGATCAGCAATTACGTCCGCCCGAAGATCAACTCGCTGTTCTCGCGGCGCGAGGTGCCCGAGAACCTGTGGACCAAGTGCCCCGAATGCGGGCAGATGCTGTTCCACCGCGAGCTGGCCGAGAACCTCAACGTCTGCACCGCCTGCGGCCACCACATGGCGATCGCGCCGCGCGAGCGTTTCGCCGCCCTGTTCGACGGCGGCGTTTTCGTCGAGGTCAAGGTGCCCGATCCCCTGGCCGACCCGCTGCATTTCCGCGACCAGAAGCGCTATCCCGACCGGATGCGGACGGCGCAGAAGGCGACCGGCGAGAAGGAGGCGATGCTGGTCGTCGAGGGCGAGATCGGCGGCGCGCCGATCGTCGCCGCGGCGCAGGACTTCTCGTTCATGGGCGGCTCGATGGGGATGTACGTCGGCAACGCCATCATCGCCGCCGCCGAGCGCGCGGTGAAGCTGAAACGGCCGCTGATCCTCTTCGCCGCCGCTGGCGGGGCGCGGATGCAGGAGGGGATCCTGTCGCTGATGCAGATGCCGCGCACCACGGTGGCGGTGGAGATGCTGCGCGAGGCAGGGCTGCCCTACATCGTGGTGCTGACGCACCCGACGACGGGCGGTGTGACCGCGTCCTACGCGATGCTGGGCGACGTGCACATCGCCGAGCCCAACGCGCTCATCTGCTTCGCCGGCCCCCGCGTCATCGAGCAGACGATCCGGGAGAAGCTGCCCGATGGCTTCCAGCGCGCCGAGTATCTCTTGGATCACGGCATGCTCGACCGGGTCACCCCGCGCATGGACCTGCGCGACGAGCTGACCCGCATCGTGCGGATGCTGACCGGCCAGCCGCCCGCGGTGCGCGGTGGCCTGCCGAAGCCCGAGCCCGCGGCCGAGCCCGCCGCGACCCCGGCTGCAAGCGGCCAGGCCGCTGCCACAGGCGGAGACGCCCAAGCGTGAAGACCCTGACCTCCGACGTCATCCTCGATCGGATGATGTCGCTGCATCCCAAGATCATCGACCTCACGCTCGACCGGGTGCACCGGCTCTTGGGACGCATGGGCCACCCGGAGCGATCGCTGCCGCCGGTGATCCACGTCGCCGGGACCAACGGCAAGGGTTCGACCACCGCGATGATGCGGGCGGGGATCGAGGCGGCGGGGCAGGCCTCCCATGTCTACACTTCGCCGCACCTCGCGCGCTTCCACGAGCGGATCCGGCTGGCCGGCGAGACGATCTCCGAGCCGAAGCTCGCCCGCTATCTCGACGAGTGCTACGAGGCGAACGGCGGGGAGCCGATCACCTACTTCGAGATCACCACGGTGGCGGCGTTCCTGGCGTTCTCTCGGGTGAAGGCCGACTGGACGCTGCTCGAGGTGGGCCTCGGCGGGCGGCTCGACGCGACCAACGTGGTCGACCGGCCGCGGCTGACCGTGATCACGCCGGTCAGCTACGACCACCAGCAGTACCTGGGCGAGAGCCTGGCCGAGATCGCCACCGAGAAGGCCGGGATCATCAAGCGCGGCGTGCCCTGTGTCGTCGGACCGCAGGAGCCCGAGGCGATGGCGGTGATCGAGGCCCGTGCCGAGCGGCTCGGCGCGCCGCTCCTGGCCTACCGGCGGCAGTGGCAGGTCTGGGAAGAGCGCGGGCGCATGGTCTACCAGGACGAGACCGGGCTTCTCGACCTGCCGATGCCGAACCTGATCGGCGGCCACCAGGTGATGAACGCGGGCACGGCGCTCGCCGGGCTCCGTGCGCTGGGCTTCGACGCGGCGGCCTGCGAGCGGGCGGTGACCAATGCCTACTGGCCGGCCCGGATGCAGCGCCTGAAGGTGGGGCCACTGGTGGACGCGGCGGGCACCGCCGAGCTCTGGCTCGACGGCGGGCACAATCCGGCCGCCGGCGAGGCCATCGCCGAGACGCTGACGCGGCTCAGTTCGAAGCGGACCCACCTGATCGTCGGGATGCTGAACACCAAGGATGTGCGCGGCTTCCTGCGCCCCCTCGCGCCACGGGTGGAGAGCCTGCACGCGGTGACGATCCCGGGCGAGAAGAACACGCTTTCCGCCGAGGAGACCTTGGCGGCGGCGCTCGATACGGGCCACAAGGCCGTGGCGGCGCAAAGCGTGCTGGCCTCGGTGCAGGAGATCGTCGCGCTCGACCTGGCCGCGCGCATCGTGATCTGCGGCTCGCTCTACCTCGCCGGCCAGGTGCTGCGCGAGAACGGCTAGGGCCGCTCTCCTCCCTCATCCGGTCACAAATCTTCCGGGGTCGCCATCGGTGGCGGCGCGGGTCGAATCCCCGATGGCGACGGGGCAGCACCCCCGCTTCAAAGCCGGCTCAGGAGCTCGCGCGTGGGCCATGCGTCGGCGGGCAGTCCGAGCCGCACCTGCTCCTTCTGCACCGCCGCGCGGGTGAGCGCGCCGAGGATGCCGTCGATCGCCCCGACATTGTGCCCCCTTGCCTGGAGCTTTTGCTGCAGGCTCCGCATCTCGTTGAGCGAGAGCTGCGGGTCGGGGTTGCCGGGCGTGAACACCGGCGCTCCTTCGAGCCGGGTGGCGAAGTAGGCCGCCGTAGTGACATAGACGAAGCTACGGTTCCAATCGAAGAACACCCGGAAGTTGGGATAGGCGAGGAATGCCGGACCCTTGCGTCCCATCGGCAGGAGCACCGAGGCCCGGAGCCGTCCCGAGGGCAAGGCGCCCGAGCGGGGGCGCACGCCGAGCCGCTGCCATTCGGCCACCGTGAGCTCGGTGTCGAGGCCGGTCTTCGACCAGTCGAGGTCGGCCGGGACCGCGACCTCCTGCAGCCAGGGCTCGTTCGCGCGCCAGCCGTGGTGCTGCAGCATCCGGGCGCCGGAGAGGATCGCGTCGGGCACCGAGGTCTTGAGGCTGACCCGTCCGTCGCCGTCGCCGTCGACGCCGCGCGCGAGGATGTCGCCCGGCAGCATCTGCACCTGGCCGATCTCGCCCGCCCAGGCGCCGGTGGTCGAGAGGTCGAACTGGCCGCGCTCGTGGAGCGCGAGGGCGGCGAAGACCTGCGGCTGGAACAGCTGCGGGCGGCGGCAGTCGTGGCCGAGCGTCATCAGCGCGTTCAGCGTGTTGAAGTCGCCCTGAACCGCGCCGTAGTCGGTCTCGAGCGCCCAGAAGGCGAGCAGTACCCCGCGCGAGACGCCATAGCGGCGCTGGGCCTCGGCGAAGACGGCGGCATAGCGCTCGGCGTTGCGGCGGCCGTTGTTGATCCGGCTCTGGCTGATCAGCGTCCGCGCGAAATCCATGAAATCCTTGCGGAAGATGCCCTGCGCGCGGTCGGCGCGGATCACCCGGTCGTCGTGCCGGGCGGCGGCGAAAAAGCGGTCGGCGGCCTCGCGGCTGTGGCCGGCAGCCAGCGCCTCGGCCTTCATCGCGCCGACGAAATCGGAAAACCGTCCTCCGCAGGGCACCTGGGCGGCGGCCGGGACAGTGAGTAGCAGCGACAATAGGGCAGAGAGGGCAATGGACCTGGGGATCGGGTTCATTCGGAACTCCATGCGCAAACGCGGCTACCCTAGCAGGCCGCCGCGCACAGGCAACGCCGGCGTCGATCCGCTCACGCCGGCGGGTGTTAACCTGCCATTAACTCCTCTTGACGAAACATTACCGCCAGGGAAGGCGCGGCATCGTTTGTGGGGGCGAGGAGCGCGTGAGCACAGTTCTGATCGTCGAGCAGGACCCGGATCTGGGTCGTCTCTGGGCGCGGCACATGGAGCGCGACGGCGCCTGCGTGACCATTGCGCAGTCGCAGCGGGCGGCGAAGGAGGCGCTGAGGGCAGCGTCCTACGACGCGCTCGTCGTCGATCTCTCGCTGCCCGAGATGAGCGCGCTGGCGGTGGCCGAGCTTGCCTCGTTCCTGCAGCCCGACGCGCGGGTGGTCTTCGTCACCCCCGACGACAGCTTTTCCGGCGGCGCGATCTTCGCGCTGAGCAGCAACGCCAGCGCCTACCTTCCCACCCATACCAGGCCCGAGGATCTGGCAGCGATCGTCGAGTATCACGCAGCGGCGAGGTGATCGCGGCGGTGCGGCTCGGTCCAGTCGATATCGGGCGCCAGGGGCACGATCCGGTGCGGATTGATGCTCTCGTGGCTCCGGTGGTAGTGGCGCCGGATGTCGTCGAAATCGACGGTCTCGGCGACGCCGGGCCACTGGTAGAGCTCGCGCGCATAGGCCCAGAGCGCCGGATAGTCGACGATCCGCCGCCGCGAGCATTTGAAGTGGCCATGATAGACCGCGTCGAAGCGCACCAGCGTCGGAAAGAGCCGCCAGTCGGCCTCGGTGATCCGCTCGCCCATCAGGTAGCGGCGGGTCGAGAGCCGGGCCTCGACCCAGTCGAGCGTGTCGAAGAGCTCCGTGGCCGCCTCGTCGTAGGCCTCCTGGGTCGAGGCGAAGCCCGCCCTGTAGACGCCGTTGTTGACGGTGTCGTAGATCCGCGCGTTCACCGTCTCAATCTGGTCGCGCATCGCCTTGGGCCAGAAGTCGAGCCGGTTTCCGGTGATCCCGTCGAAGGCGGAATTGAACATCCGGATGATCTCGGAGCTTTCGTTCGAGACGATCGTCTCGCGCTTGGCGTCCCAGAGCACCGGCACGGTCACGCGGCCCGAGGCGTCGGGCTTCGCCTTGAGGTAAAGCTCGCGGAGATAGCCGAGGCCGTAGAGCGCGTCGCCGGTGGCGCCGGGAAAATCGGTGGCGAAGGTCCAGCCGTCGGAGCCCATGTCGGGGTGCACGACGCTGACGCCGACATGGGGCTCAAGACCCTTCAGGACGCGGAAGATAAGCGTGCGGTGCGCCCAGGGGCAGGCGTTGGAAACATAGAGATGGTAGCGCCCGGACTCGGCGGGGAAGCCTCCCACGCCCGAAGGGCCCGCTGCGCCGTCGGGCGTGATCCAGTTGCGGAACTTCGCATCCGTGCGCATGAATCGGCCGCCGGTGGCCTTCGTGTCGAACCCGGACTCCTGCCATTTGCCGTCGACGAGCTGACCCATTTTCATCTCCTTTGCCTCAAGCTGAGATAGGGGCAGGACACGGCGCGTCGCAACTGGACCGCTGCACGGCGCCCCTGCACCAGCGCACACTCGTTGCGGGTAGGGGCGGGCGCGCCTATACCCCGCGAAGGCGAGGGAGGGGCGCATGGCGGCCTGGCTGCATATCGTGGGAATCGGCGAGGACGGGCTGCAGGGCCTCTCTTCGCCGGCGCGCGCGGTCGTCGAGGCGGCCGAGGTCGTCGTCGGCGGCATGCGGCACGCGGGATTGCCGGTGGCGGCGCGGCGGGTGGACTGGCCGGAGGCATTCGACGACCTGATCGCGCTCCTCAGGGCCGAACAGGGCCGGCGCGTGGTGGTGCTCGTGGTCGGCGACCCGCTCTGGTACTCGGTCGGCGCCCGCATCGGCCGGGCGATCCCGCCTTCGGAGATCGTCTATCACCCGCAGATCTCGGCCTTCCAGCTGGCCGCCGCGCGGATGGGCTGGTCGCTGGCCGACGTCGAGACGCTGACGGTGCACGGCCGACCGGTGGAGCAGATGATCGCCTTCATCCAGCCCGACCAGCGGCTCCTGATCCTCGCCACCGGTGCCGACACGCCGGCGCGGATCGCGCGCTTCCTTGCCGCACGCGGCTTCGGCAAGAGCCGGATGACGGTACTCGCGGCCATGGGCGGGCCGGAGGAGGCGCGGATCGAGGGTCTGGCCGAGAGCTGGACCGCCGAGGTGCCGGCCTTCAACACGCTCGCGGTGGAGTGCATCGCCGCCCCCGACGCCGCCCTGCAGCCGCGGGTGCCGGGGCTGGCGGACGAGCTCTTCCAGCATGACGGCACCGCGACCCGGCGCGAGGTCCGTGCGGCGACGCTGGCCAAGCTGATGCCGATGCGCGGCGCGCTTCTTTGGGACATCGGCACCGGCTCGGGCTCGGTGGCGATCGAATGGATGCGCGCGGCCCGCTATGCCCGCGCGATCGGGATCGAGCCGCGTGCCGACCGCCGGATCATGGCCGCCGCCAACGCGCTGGCGCTGGGGACGCCGAAGCTCGAGCTCGTCGAGGGCGAGGCGCCCGCGGCGCTCGAGGGCCTGCCGCCGCCCGACGCGATCTTCATCGGCGGCGGCCTGTCGCAGGAGGTGTTCGACGCCGCCTGGGCGGCGCTGCGCCCGCTGGGCCGGCTGGTCGCCAACGGGCTCACGCCCGAGAACGAGCGGCTGCTTCTGGCGCTTCAGGCCCGGCACGGCGGCGAGCTCGCGCGGCTCCAGGTGGCGCGGCGGGAGGGGCCGAAGGGGGCCGAGACCTGGCACCTGCTGGGGCCGGTGAGCCAGTGGAGTCTGGTCAAGCGTTAGCCCCGGCGGCGGTAATCCTTGCCGGGAACAATCCATTGACGTGAAATGGTTAAGCTGACGGGAGCGATTCGCGGCCAATGTACCGTGTGAAGGTTTGGGGGTATGCCATGATCAGCTTTCTGCCGAAGGAAGTTCGGGAGGGCCTGGAGAAGGCCCGGCAGCGCGATCTCGTGAAGAAGTCCCGGCTCAAGATCGTGGCCGACGACAGGAGCTATCCAGTGATCCGGCTCTCTGAGGAGGGCTTCTCGCTGCCCGAGGACGCGCCGCACCTGAGGGGCCTGGTCGATCTCTACGAGGGCTCGCGCCATGTCGCGCAATGCCTCGTCGTCGCCTCCGAGGAGGGCGACGGCGAGATGCGCTACGAATACAAGCGCCGCACCGAGGCCGCCGACCGCCCGGCGCTCGACTTCGAGAAGGACGAGGGCGCGCCGGTGGCCCTGATCCCGCGCTAGGCGCAAGTTCCTTGGGGCCTGGAGCCGGGCACCGCGGGCCGCGCGCAAGGGCCGCATCGCCGGCAGGGCCTGCGGCGGCTATGATGATTTGGATGCGTCCACGGTGATGGATGGCCATGGCGCGCCCCATGTCCACGTCTGCTTCCGCCATCGCGCTCGCCGTCGTCGCTTCGGTCGCCGCGGCGGCCGAGCTTCCTGACGTGGCGGCGCTGGCCGAGGGACTCTTCGCTGCCGGCGCGCCGGCGGCCGGCGTCGGCTTCGCCGACAGCGACATTGCGCGGTGTGCCGTCGCCGGGCGGCGCGACATCGGGGAGGATCGCCCCGTCGCCGAGGGCGATCTCTGGCACATCGGCTCGATCACCAAATCGATGACGGCGACGCTCGCGGCGCGGCTCGTAGTGCAAGGGGCGATCGGCTGGGAAAGCACCGTCGGAGATGTTCTGGGCGAGAGGATTGAGGACATCGATCCCGGCATCGCCCGGGCCACGCTCCTCGATCTGCACTCGCACCGCGCCGGCCTGCCGGCCAACATCGGCACCCTGCGGACCTACGAGTTTGGCTTCCGCCAGGCGCGCGCGGCGCCGGCCGCCGAGCGCCTGCGCTACGCCGGCATCGTGCTCGACGATCCGCCCGCAACCCCCCCCCCGGCGCCGCCTTCGCCTACTCCAATGCAGGCTACGTGGTGGCTGGCGCGATGCTGGAGGCGGCCGGCGGCGCCGGCTGGGAAGAGCTGATCCGACGCGAGGTCTTCGAGCACCTGCAGCTAGGGCCCACAGGCTTCGGGCCGCCGGGCACGCGCGGTCAGACCGACCAGCCGCGCGGCCATCTCGAGGGCTGGTTCGGGCTCAGGAGCTACGAGCCCGGGCCGCTCGCCGACAACCCGCGCGTGCTCGGCCCGGCAGCCACCGTGCACATCACGCTCTGCGAGCTCTTGCGCTATGCCATCGCCCACGCCGAGATGCCCGCCGACTATCTGCCTCCCGAAGCCTGGGCGACGCTTCATGCCCCGCGCGGAGACGGCTACGCACTCGGCTGGTTTGCGGAGGGCGGCAGGCTAGCCCACTTCGGCTCGAACACGCTCTGGTTCGCCGGCATCGCGGTCTGGCCGGGCGCCGGCCGCGCCGCCGTGGTGACGACCAACGACGGCCGGATCGAGGTCATCGAGGGGCCTGTCGGCGCCACCCTCGACGCGATGGCCCCTTAGGGCCGGATCTCCACCTCGGCGCCGAGTCCGACCACCCGCCACAGCTCTTCCATCACCGCGTTCGACACGGCGATGCAGCCGGCTGTCCAGTCGCGGTTGATCCATTGGCGGCCGTAGACGCCCCTCGGCTGACCGTGGATGAAGATGTCGCCGCCCGGGCTGTAGCCGCCGGCAGCGGCGCGCACGATGTCGTCAGGTTGCGGGTAGTCGAGCCCGAGCGAGAGGTGGAACCGGCTCTGGGCATTCTTGCGGTCGACCCGGAACAAGCCTTCCGGGGTGCGGCCGTCGCCCTGCCGCTCCTTGTCGCCCTCGGGCGCGAAGCCGAGCGACACCCGGTAGACCCGGAGCGCGGTGCCGCCGCGGTAGAGCGTCATCCGGCGCGCGGCTTTCTCGATCAGGATGCGGTCGATGGGTGCGGTCAGCGGCGCCGGTGAGCGCGGCGAGATCGCGACGAAGCGGGCGTAGACGAGGCCGGCAGCGATCAGACTGACCAGGAGCGAGGAGAATAGCGTGGCCCGTAGCGCTCTCATTGCAGGTCGGCGAATACCGCCTGCAGCCGCCCGACGGCCTCGACCACGCGCGCGCGCTGGGTCGCCAGGTTGAAGCGCATGAAGGTCTCGCCGCCCTGGCCGAAACCCGGCCCGGGGCTGGGCGCGATCCGCGCCTCCCTCAGAACGCGACGGCTGATCTCCTCGTAGCTCATGCCGGTGCCGGAGAAATCGACCCAGGCAAGGTAGGTCGAAGCCAGCGGCAGCGAGTGGACGCCTGGAATCGCGTCGATGCCGCTGTCGAACACCTGTCGGTTCTGGTCCAGGTAGGCGACCTGGGCGTCGACCCAGGCCGCGCCCTCGGGCGAATAGGCGGCGGTGACCATCTTCAGCCCCAGCGCGTTGGGCGCGTAGTCCAGCGACCGGAGCCGGCCCGCCATCGCGGCGCGCAGCCCGGCATCCGGGATGAGGAGGTTGCCGGTCTTCTGGCCGGCGATGTTGAATGTCTTCGAGGCCGCCGTCAGCGCCACGAGGCGGTGCCGGGCTTCGGGCGCGGCGACGTCCATCGCGGTGAATTCGTGGCCGGGATAGATGACGTCGTGGTGGACCTCGTCGCTGACCAGGATCAGCCCGTGGGTCTCGGCGAAGGCGGCGACCGCGCGCAGCTCCTCCGGCGTCCAGATCCTGCCCGACGGGTTTTGCGGCGAGCACCAGATCAGGATCTTCTCGCGCCCGGTGAGCCGCCGCTCGGCCTCGTCGATGTCGACGCGGTAGGTGTCGCCGTCGCGCACCAGCGGGCATTCCGTCATCTGCCGCCCCGCCTTCCGGATCTTCGCCGCGAATTCGTGATAGACCGGCGAGAAGATCAGCACGCCGTCGCCGGGATCGCTCCAGACGTCGATGCAGAGTGCAATCGCGTTGCCAAGACCCTGCGCGGTCAGA
The DNA here is from genome assembly GCA_041621405.1 of Paracoccaceae bacterium. Classification (GTDB taxonomy): domain Bacteria; phylum Pseudomonadota; class Alphaproteobacteria; order Rhodobacterales; family Rhodobacteraceae; genus JBFKAV01. Next base: position 5,615 of record JBFKAV010000003.1, on the reverse strand, counting down.
ATCCAGTCCTGATCGATCGTCCAGCCGTGACGGGTCTGCATCCACCACTGGATGGCGCCGTTGTAGGCGCCGTAGTCGGCGAAATAGCCGAAGATCCCGTGCTCGGCGGCTGCGCGGACCACCTCGATCACGCAGGGCGCCGTTCGGTAGTCGGAGTCGGCGGTCCACATCGCCAGGCCATCCGCTCCGGGGATACCGAATTGGCTTTCCAGGAGGTCCCATTTGGAACTGTGGCTGCCGCGGCGGTCGATGATCTCGTCGAAGTCCACGCCGGTTCCCCGTCACTGCTCGCCGGCCACGCTACGCGTGCGGGGCGCGAGCGCAAGGGGCGTTGCGCGGCTTGCGCCCATCGCCTAAATGCGGGCCATGGCCCTCAGATCGATCCTGATCCATCCCGATCCGCGCCTGAAGAAGGTCGCCGCCCCGGTCGCCGAGGTGACGCCCGACCTCAGGCGGCTGGCCGACGACATGCTGGAGACGATGTACGACGCCCCCGGCATCGGCCTCGCCGCGCCGCAGGTGGGGGTGAGCGCGCGGCTTATCGTGATGGATTGCGTGCGCAGCGAGGAAGAGGCGCCGCGGCCGCTGGCGCTGTTCAACCCCGAGGTGATCTGGGCTTCGGAGGAGACGAGCGTCTACGAGGAGGGCTGCCTCTCCGTTCCAGAGCAATACGCGGACATCGAGCGACCGGCCGAGGTGAAGGTGCGCTGGACCAACCCCGAGGGCAAGCCCCAGGAGGAGCGCTTCGGCGGCCTCTGGGCCACCTGCGTGCAGCACGAGATCGACCACCTGGACGGCAAGCTTTTCATCGACTACCTGACGCCGCTCAAGCGCCAGCTGATCACCCGAAAGATGGAAAAGCTGAAGCGCGAGCGGGCCCGGGCCTGAGCGTCGGGCTGCGGAGCGGATTGGCGCCCGCGGCACCGCCTCCACGCAATCTGCCTGGCACGGACGAAAGCTGAACGTGCCTGGCGCCGGACCGTGCCCTTGCCGGCCCGGGTCGACTACGCCCCGCCAAGGGCGATCAGCCGCTGCACCAGAAGCTGCACCTTCGGTCCTTCTCGGCCGCAGGCGCCCGGGCGGTCGAGCTCGGCGAAGGCGGGCCGCCAGAACCGGCGGTCGTATTCGGCGATGCCGAGACCGAGCTTGCCGGCGAGCACGTCGCCGGTGCCGGTGAGCAGGGTCCACTCGCCGTCGCTCACGCCGTAGGACGGGCAGTTCTGCGCCATCACCACGGCGTTCACGACTTCCGAGAGCAGCCGCTCGGCCGCGGCTGGCTCCATCCTCTGCAAACCGGGGGTGCCTGCCGCAACGAGACTGTCCGCCTTTGCGGGCACGGCGAGAAGCAGCGACAGCGCTGCGATACGAAAGGTAACCATCACAATCAGCCCCCAAGCAACGCGGGTAGTCTACGCCAAACCGGCGCCTCGGGCAATTTCCGGATTTCCTTACTGGTCCTCGGCACCGCACCGTGCCACCCCGGGCCGATGCCGGTCCGTCCGTTCCTGCTTTGGCCCGATCCGCGCCTGCGCCAGCCCGCCGCGCCGGTGGACGAGGTGACCGACGCCATGCACGCGATCTGGGACGACATGGTGGAGACCATGGAGGCGATGCCGGGCGTCGGGCTCGCGGCGCCGCAGATCGGGGTGATGCTGGCCCTCGCCGTGGTCCACGCCACGCAGGCGCGCGGCCAGGCGGTGCGGCTCGCCGCTCCCGTGATCGTGGCCGCCTCGGCCGAGCTTCGCGAGGGCGATGAGGCAAGCCCGAACCTGCCCGGGGTTTCGGCCCGGATCGCGCGGCCGGCATGGGTGACCGTGCGGTTCCTGGACGAAGCGGGGAACGAGCGGGAACAGAGGTTCGAGGGGCTCTGGGCTGCCTCGGTGCAGCACCAGATCGACCATCTGGCCGGACGGATGTATTTCGATCGCCTGAGCCGGGTGAAGCGCGACATGCTGTTGCGCAGGGCTGCGCGGCTCGGGCGAGCGTAACCGGCCGGGCGCCGCTTCATCCCTTCACTCTGGTCGGAAATATCCCCGCCGGAGGCGCGCCGCACGGCACGCGCGGCGCCACGCCCAACGGGAGGAGCGGATTCCCAATCCGCGACGAGCGGCGGGAGCGCGCCGGCCCTCGCGACCGTGGACAGCGGGCGGTGGCGGGCCTACAGTTTCGAGCAGACAAAGGAGGTTTGCAGATGCCGCTTCCGCTCATCCCGATCGCCGCCGCGGCGCTGACCGCGGTGGCCGTGGCCCGCGCCTTTCGGCCGGTGCGAATCGACCAGCGCGGCGAGGACGCGCTCGACACGATGGACGAAGGAATCGGGGTCTCCCGGCTGCCGGGCCGCGAGCAGACCAGCGCCACGGCGCGGCTGCGCCGGGTGATCCGGCTCGGGAAGGACGGTCCGGGGCTGGAGATCGACGCCGGGCTGCTGGCGCGCCTGCGCCTCCGGCGGGTGTGACGGGTGCTGAAGCTCTACCACTCGCCGACCTCGCCTTACGTGCGCAAGGTGATGGTGCTACTGCACGAGACCGGGCAGGCGGGCGACGTGGAGCTGGCACCGGCCACCGGCACGCCGGTGGATTCCTCCTCCATGCCGCTGGCGCAGAATCCGCTGGGCAAGATCCCGGCGCTGGAACGGCCCGAGGGGCCGGCGCTCTACGACAGCCGGGTGATCTGCCGCTATCTCGACGACCGGGCCGGCGGTCGGCTCTATCCGCCGAAGCCGAGGCTCTGGGACACGCTCACGCTCGAGGCCACCGCCGACGGCATCCTCGATGCGGCGATCCTGATGGTCTACGAGGCGCGAATCCGGCCCGACACGCTGCGCTTCGAGGCCTGGGTCGAGGGCCAGTGGGCGAAGATCGCGCGCGCGCTGGACGCGATCGAGGAGCGCTGGGTCGCGCACCTGGCGGGCCCGCTCGACATCGGCCAGATCGCCCTGGCCTGCGCGCTGGGCTACGTCGACTTCCGCCATGGCGATCGGGCCTGGCGGGCTGAACATCCGCACCTCGCCGCCTGGTACGCCGAGTTCGCCGCGCGGCCCAGCATGGAGGCGACGGTTCCCCCCGCCTGAGGCGCCGGACCGGCGCTTGGGTCTGCGACAGAAGGCCCGCGATATCGGCCGCACTGCGCGCTTTACGCCGCCGGGTGAGGCCGCTACATAGCCCGGGGAACGGCTGCGGGAAACCGCGGCCAGTGAAGCGCATGGCCTGCCGAGCTGGCCGAAGAACGGAGAAAGTCTCGTGTCCCACGCAGAAGATCACGAAGGCACCCGGAGGGATTTCCTCTATTACGCCACGGCAGGCGCCGGCGCCGTGGCCACCGGCGCGGCGGTCTGGCCGCTGGTCGACCAGATGAACCCTTCGGCCGACGTGCAGGCGCTGGCCTCGATCCAGGTCGATGTCTCGGGCGTGGCCGAGGGCACGCAGCTGACCGTGAAATGGCTCGGCAAACCGGTGTTCATCCGCCGCCGCACGGAAGACGAGATCGAGGCGGCGCGCTCGGTGGACCTGAGCGAGCTCCAGGATCCTCTCGCGCGCAACGCCAACATCGCCGACGCGGCCGAAGCCACCGACGAGAACCGCACCTTCGGCGAGAGCGGCGAATGGCTGGTGATGATGGGGGTCTGTACCCATCTCGGATGCGTGCCGATCGGTGACGGCGCGGGCGATTTCGGCGGCTGGTTCTGCCCCTGCCACGGCTCGCATTATGACACGTCCGGCCGGATCCGCCGCGGGCCGGCGCCGGAGAACCTGACGGTCCCGGTGGCCGCGTTCCTCGACGACACCACGATCAAGCTGGGCTGAGGGAGAGCGAGATGGCTGGAATACCGCACGACCACTACGAGCCCAAGCCCGGCTTCGAGACCTGGCTGCACAAGCGCCTGCCGATCGTGGCGCTGATGTACGACACGCTGATGATCCCGACGCCCAAGAACCTCAACTGGATGTGGATCTGGGGCATCGTGCTGACCTTCTGCCTGGTCCTGCAGATCGCCACCGGTATCGTCCTGACGATGCACTACACGCCGCATGTCGACATGGCCTTCGCCTCGGTCGAGCACATCATGCGCAACGTCAACGGCGGCTACATGCTGCGCTACCTGCATGCCAACGGCGCCTCGCTCTTCTTCGTGGCGGTCTACCTGCACATCTTCCGCGGCCTCTACTACGGCAGCTACAAGGCGCCGCGCGAGGTGACCTGGATCATCGGCATGCTGATCTACGTCCTGATGATGGCCACCGCCTTCATGGGCTACGTGCTGCCCTGGGGGCAGATGTCGTTCTGGGGCGCCACCGTGATCACCGGCCTTTTCGGCGCGATCCCGTTCATCGGCGATGCGATCCAGACCTGGCTGCTCGGCGGCCCGGCGGTGGACAACGCCACGCTGAACCGGTTCCTGTCGCTGCACTACCTCCTGCCCTTCGTGATCGCGGCGCTGGTGGCGGTGCACATCTGGGCCTTCCACTCCACCGGCAACAACAACCCCACCGGGGTAGAAGTGCGCCGCGGCTCGAAGGCCGAGGCCGAGAAGGACACCCTGCCGTTCTGGCCCTACTTCGTGATCAAGGACCTCTTCGCGCTGGCCGTGATCCTGGCGGTGTTCTTCGCCATCGTCGGCTTCATGCCGAACTACCTCGGCCACCCCGACAACTACATCGAGGCGAACCCGCTGGTGACGCCTGCGCACATCGTTCCGGAATGGTACTTCCTGCCGTTCTACGCGATCCTGCGCGCCTTCACCCCCGACGTCTGGGTGGTGCAGATCGCCAAGGTGCTGACCGGGGGCATCGTCGACGCCAAGTTCTTCGGCGTGGTGGCGATGTTCGGCTCGATCATCGTGCTGGCGCTGGCGCCCTGGCTCGACACCTCGTCGGTACGTTCGGGCCGCTACCGGCCGATGTTCAAGTGGTGGTTCTGGCTCCTGGTGGTCGACTTCGTGGTGCTGACCTGGGCGGGCGCGATGCCGGCCGAGGGGATCTATCCGATCATCGCGCTGATCGGCGCGGCCTACTGGTTCGCCTACTTCCTGGTGATCCTGCCGCTCCTCGGCGTGTTCGAGAAGCCGCAGCCGCAGCCGGCCACGATCGAGGACGATTTCAACGCGCATTACGGGGCCGCCGAGGGCGGCGCGAAGGCGCCGTCCACGACCCCGGCCGAGTGAGGATAAGGATGCAACGGATGATCAGGAAACTCGTTCTCGCCGCCGCGGTCGCATTTGCCGCCGGCGTCGCGGCCGCCGCCGAATCCGAGCAGCACGTCGAGGACGTGGCCTTCTCGTTCGAGGGACCGTTCGGCAGCTACGACCAGCATCAGCTGCAGCGCGGTCTGCAGGTCTACACCGAGATCTGCTCGGGCTGCCACGGCCTGAAATACGTGCCGATCCGAATGCTGCACGACGCGACCGGCCCCGGCATCCCCGAGGACCAGGTCCGGGCCTATGCGCGCGACATCCTGCCGCCGATCGTGGACGCCGAGACCGGCGAGGAGCGGCCGCGCGAGCCGACCGACCACTTCCCCGAAAGCGCACTGCCGAACGCCCCCGACCTCAGCCTGATGGCCAAGGCCCGGGCCGGCTTCCACGGGCCCTATGGCCTTGGCATCAACCAGCTCTTCCG
>JBFKAV010000002.1:0-82764 GCA_041621405.1 Paracoccaceae bacterium | reverse complement strand
TTCAGCACCAGCGCCGGGCCGATGGCGTTGAGCGCGAACTGCGCGGCAAGGGCATCGGGGTTAAGATCGCGCAGGGACTTCTCGGGGCTGTGCGGTCCGATCTCGAGGCCGCCGGTCGCAACGAGGATCAGATCGAATGGCTCCGAGAGCGCCCCCAGCGCAGCGGTGACCGAGGCCTCGTCGGTGACGTCGAGCCCCTGCCCCCGGCGCGAAAGCCCGGTGACGGCGACGCTCCGCGCGGCCAGCGCGGCGGCGAGCCCGGCGCCGATGCCTCCCGAGGACCCGATCAGCAACGCACGCTCCACCCCGCACCTCCGGCGGGTCGACCTAGGTTGTGGGTCGCGAAGGTCAAGTTCGCCCTTCCCTTTTCATTTCCGCTTCGTATAGTCCGGCGCCATGGCAAGGCCCGCGCATCTCGCGACCCATCCCGGCGCCCCCCGCGCCGCCTTGCCGCATGCCCTGCTCCTGCTCCTTAGCCGCCTCTGAGCGTGCCCCCTCGGGCGCGACCGCTCGGAGGTAGCCAGCGCCCGGGGAAAGTGCCAAGGACAGACAAGGAATCGACTCATGACCACCAAGGCCGACCAGGACCACGTCCTGATCTTCGACACCACGCTCCGCGACGGCGAGCAATCCCCCGGCGCCACGATGACGCATGACGAGAAGCTCGAGATCGCCGAGCTTCTGGACGAGATGGGGGTCGACATCATCGAGGCCGGCTTCCCGATCGCCTCCGAAGGCGATTTCGAGGCGGTTTCCGACATCGCCCGGCGGGCGAAGTCGGCGGTGATCTGTGGGCTGGCGCGGGCCAACCTGAAGGACATCGACCGCTGCTGGGAGGCGGTCAGGCACGCCAAGCGCCCGCGCATCCACACCTTCATCGGCACCTCGCCCTTGCACCGCGCCATCCCGAACCTCGACAAGGACCAGATGGCCGAGCGGATCCACGAGACCGTGACCCATGCGCGGAACCTCTGCGACAACGTCCAGTGGTCGCCGATGGACGCGACCCGGACCGAGCACGACTACCTCTGCCGGGTGGTGGAGATCGCGATCAAGGCGGGCGCGACCACGATCAACATCCCCGACACGGTTGGCTACACCTACCCCCTCGAGAGCGCGAACCTGATCCGGATGCTGAGGGAGAAGGTGCCCGGCGCCGACGAAGTCACCTTCGCAACCCACTGCCACAACGACCTCGGGATGGCGACGGCGAACGCGCTGGCCGCTGTGGAGGCGGGCGCACGGCAGATCGAGTGCACGATCAACGGCCTCGGCGAGCGGGCGGGCAACACGGCGCTCGAGGAAGTGGTCATGGCGATGAAGGTCCGCAACGACATCCTTCCCTACCGGACCGGGATCGACACGGCAAAGATCATCAACGTCTCGCGTCGTGTGAGCACGGTGTCGGGCTTCCCGGTCCAGTTCAACAAGGCGATCGTGGGCAAGAACGCCTTTGCCCACGAGTCGGGCATCCATCAGGACGGGATGCTGAAGAACGCCGAGACCTTCGAGATCATGCGGCCCTCGGACATCGGGCTGAAGGCGACGAACCTGGTGATGGGCAAGCATTCGGGCCGCGCGGCGCTCCGCGCGAAGATGTCCGAGCTTGGCTACGATCTGGCCGACAACCAGCTCAACGACGTCTTCGTCCGTTTCAAGGCGCTCGCCGACCGCAAGAAGGAAGTCTACGACGACGACCTGGTCGCCTTGATGCGCGATACCGAGGTGAACACCGAGAACGACCACCTGCAGGTGAAGTTCCTGCGCGTGATCTGCGGCACCGAGGCGCCGCAATCGGCCGACCTGGTGCTTTCGGTCGGCGGCGTGGAGCACCGGGTCACCGCCCAGGGCGACGGCCCGGTCGACGCCACCTTCAAGGCGGTGCGGGAGATCTACCCGAACGAGGCCACGCTGCAGCTCTACCAGGTGCACGCGGTGACCGAGGGAACCGACGCCCAGGCCACGGTGAGCGTGCGGCTCGAGGAATCCGGCCGGATTGCCACCGGCCAGGCAGCCGACACCGACACCGTGGTGGCCTCGGCCAAGGCCTACGTCAACGCGCTGAACCGACTCATCGTGCGCCGCCAGAAGTCGGACCCGGACTCCGATGTGAAGACGGTGAGCTACAAGGACGCCGGCTGACGCGTCCGCGCTGCCCGCGGGACGGTGTCAGCCGTCCCGCGGGCCCATCCCAGCCAGGAAATCGCGAATCTCGCTCAGCCGGTCGAAGGCACGGAACGCGAGGATCGCGAACTCGAAGATCACGCGGGTGGCGAGCAGGCCGAACAGAAGTGCCATCCACCAGGCCCAGTGTTCGAGCCGGATCAGCACCCAGGTACCGTAGAGCGTGCCGCCGATGCCGGCCCAGAACAGGATCTGCAGCAGGACGGGCGAGATCATCTTCTGGAAGGTCAGGATGTCGCGCAGCATTTTCATGAGTGCTCTCCCTTGCCCGACGGTGCTGGCCCGGTCACGAGCCAGCCGGAACGACGAAAGACCGGCGGCCGGACAGCGCGGCCATGCCGATCCAGATCAGCACGGCACCAAAGGCGGCGGCGGTGACCCGCGCGAGCCCTAGCCCGCCGAGCGGGCTGAGGCCGAAGCCGAAGGCGACCGCGGAGACGATCAGTGCGAGCCCGGCCGCGCGCGAGACCACGCCCGCCCTGAGCCAGGCCCAGCCGAGAAGCGCGTAGCCGATCACGGTCAACGCCCCGGCGAGTGGGAAGGCCAGCGCCACCCAACCCATCGCCTCGCCCGCGCCGTGGTCGTGGATCACCTCGGGGTAGTGCTGCGCGAGGAAGGGCGCGATGAAGACCTCGTAGAAGTCGAGCCCGAAGATCATCATCATCCCCACGAACAGCGTCGCGAAGCCGGCCGCGCCGATTGCGCCGCTGCGTCCCGCCGTCACGCCATAAAGCGCCGTGGTGCCAAGCAGTCCGAGCACCAGCGAGGCCGCGAAGAGAAGGTGGATCACGATCCACGACGTCGAGGCGATCACCTCCGGTGTCATGTGGTGCGGGTGGCTGACGTAGGAATAGCCGAGCGCCAAGCCGCTCGCGGCCAGCGCGAGGGCGCCGAAGCGGATGAAGGTTTGGGTCTGCATTGTGGGCCTCCTTTCAGGCTTGTGAGTTGCCGGGGGCGATTCCAGCCCGCCAGCGACGGAAGAGTGCGAGGCCGCCGAAGATCGCGAAGAGCGAAGGCAGACCCACGAGCAACATCTGCCCGGCGGCGACGAAGGCGTTGACGCGCAGGTGCACCGCCTGGAACACCGGCGCCTCGCTAACGGTGAAGGCGACCTCCTCGTAGGGCGGCAGGCCGAAGCTGGTCCAGGCGCCGTTGGAATAGCCGTAGGGCTCGAGCGGCAGGGTCAGGACCGGCCGGTCGAGGTCGCCGTTCGCGTTGCGGTCGTGATGGGCGATGAGCGCGTAGCTGCCGGACGCGAGGTCATCGGCCCGCCAGTGCGCGACGCCGCCCGAGATCGGCACACTCACTTCGCGAGCGAGGCCCACCTCGCCGCGGTATCCAGCCTCTCCTGGCATCAGGATGATGCGCGCGGCCCCGGCGTCACCGGCGAACCCGGTCACGCGCACCGTGATCTCGCCCGCCGTCGCCGCCGACGCGGCGAGCGTCGCCGCGAGGATCAGGGCAGCACGTACTGCATTCGGTTTCATCTTGGACTCCCTTGCCATGCGTTTCCTGCGATGGGCGATCCCATCGACACTGCGAGGAAAACGCGGCGGCCGGGCCAGCTCCAGCCGGGCTTCGTCTGAGGCGCGGTTGTTTCGTGGGCGGCTCGGGTGGTACCATTCGCGAACCGCGAACGGTCCCGCATCCGGAGGAAACTGCGATCCGACGGCTGACTGGCAGCGTGCTCGGGCGCTACGCCGCGGCGATTGCGCTCACCTCGGGCTTCATGGTCTGGCAAGCCCGCGACGGCGTGGCGGGCAACGAGGCCTTCGCCGACCACGCAGCTTTCTGGATCGTGGCGGTGTCCGCCGGCTGGCTGCAGATGATCGTGATCGCCCGCGGGGTCCGGGCGAGCCTCGGGCCCGGGCGCTACCCGGGCTGGGTGCTGATTCTCACCTCGGCTTTGCTCGGCGCGATGCCGCTCACCTTCGAGGTCCGCTGGCTGATGCAGAGCCTTGTCGACCCGGAGGGCGGACTGCCGCCGCCGTGGGTTACCTACCTCAACGTGGCCTTCATCAATCTGAACTTCTGCCTGATCCAGTTCTGGGCGATCGAGCGCTGGCCGGTTCTCGGCACCGAACCGGTCCGTTTGTCCGAGTCGCTCGGGCCATCCTCCGGCGCGCCCGTTATGCCGACGGTAGGGCTCTTGCGGCGGCGCCCCGAGGGCCTTGGCGGCCGCATCCTCTACCTGCAGATGGAAGACCACTACCTCAGGGTTCGCACCGACGAGGGCGAGGGTCTAGTTCTGCACCGGATGCGCGACGCGGTGCAGGATCTCGCGGCCGCCGACGGGCTCCAGGTGCACCGCTCGTGGTGGGTGGCAAGGAGCGCGGTCGACCGGATCGTGCGCGCCGGCCGCAGCCGGTCGGTCCGTACGACCGACGGCCGGGAGGTGCCGATCGGGCGTTCGTTCGAGAAGGCGCTCCGCGCGGCCGAGTGGATCTGAGCGTCTCCCGCCACTTCACCGTCTCCCTCGCCGGCCGACGGGACGGGCCGACTCACCTGAATGCTCCGGAGTGGGATCCTCGGTGACTGTCGGCGCGCGATGTTTCCCCTCGCCGGTGGCGGACGGACCAGCAAGATGCTGCATGTCGGGAAATTGCAATTGTTGGGTCCCATGCGGAGGATTCCCCCGAAGGAATGTATGGGTCGTACAAGTTCGGTTGGCAAAACGGATTTTTGCCGATGCCGCCGACGGCCCCCCTTTCGCCCGTCGCCCCACTTCACTATAAGCAGGCGTTGCCGCGGCTCCGGGCGGAGTCGCGGCTTTGTGCTTTGGGAACGAGGGGAAGTCCTGTCATGGCCGGGTTTGGCGGTTTGTTTTCGTCGGATATGGCGATCGACCTGGGGACGGCGAATACGCTCGTCTATATCCGGGGCAAGGGGATCATCCTCAACGAGCCCTCGGTCGTCGCCTACCACGTGAAAGAGGGCAAGCGGCAGGTGCTGGCCGTGGGCGAGGATGCCAAGCTGATGCTCGGCCGCACGCCAGACTCGATCCAGGCGATCCGGCCGATGCGCGAGGGCGTGATCGCCGACTTCGCGGTGGCCGAAGAGATGATCAAGTACTTTATCCGCAAGGTTCACAAGCGCACCACCTTCTCCAAGCCCAAGGTCATCGTGTGCGTGCCGCACGGCGCGACGCCTGTGGAGAAGCGGGCGATCCGCAACTCGGTGCTGTCGGCCGGCGCCGGCCGCGCCGGGCTGATCGCCGAGCCGATCGCAGCGGCGATCGGGGCGGGAATGCCGATCACCGACCCAACCGGCAATATGGTCGTCGACGTCGGCGGCGGCACAACCGAGGTCGCGGTTCTGTCCCTGGGCGACATCGTCTATGCCCGCTCGGTCCGGGTCGGCGGCGACAGGATGGACGAGGCGATCATCTCCTACCTGCGCCGGCAGCAGAACCTGCTTGTCGGCGAGTCGACCGCGGAGCGGATCAAGACCTCGATCGGCACGGCGCGGATGCCCGATGACGGCCGCGGCGCGACGATGCACATCCGCGGCCGCGACCTCCTGAACGGCGTGCCGAAGGAGATCGAGATCAACCAGGCTCAGGTTTGCGAGGCGATGTCGGAGCCGGTGCAGCAGATCTGCGAGGCGGTAATGATCGCGCTCGAGGCCACGCCGCCCGACCTCGCGGCCGACATCGTCGACCGCGGCGTTATGCTCACGGGGGGCGGCGCGCTCCTGGGCGAGCTCGACCTCGCACTCCGCGAGCAGACCGGACTCGCGATCTCGGTCGCCGACGAGTCGCTCAACTGCGTCGCGCTCGGCACCGGAAAGGCGCTGGAATACGAAAAACAGCTGCGCCACGTGATAGACTACGAAAGCTGATCCTGCTCCCGATCCGACGCGAGGGTCCCCTTGGCCCGTGACCGGCAGAATAGCGACGAGTTCGTCCGCCCAATCCGGCGCCTCCTGATCGGTGGGCTGGCGCTGGCACTGATCGGCCTGTTCCTCTTGTGGCGGATCGACAGCCCGAGGGTCGAGCGCCTGCGCGCAGCACTGGTCGACCGGGTGGTGCCGAGCTTCGACTGGGCGATGGCTCCGTTCACGCGGCTCGCCGACATGGTGGATGCGGCGCAGAGCTACGCCAGTCTTTACGAGCAGAACCAGGAGCTGAGGCGCGAGTTGCAGCAGATGCGCGCATGGCGCGAGGCTGCGTTGCAACTCGAGCAGAAGAACGCCCGGCTTCTCGACCTTAACAACGTCCGGCTCGACCCACAGCTCACCTACGTGACCGGCGTGGTGATGGCCGATGTTGGCTCGCCGTTCCGGCAGTCGGTGCTGCTCAACGTCGGCAGCCGCGACGGCATCCGGGACGGCTGGGCGACGATGGACGGGCTCGGCCTGGTGGGCAGGATCTCTGGGGTGGGCGAGGCCACCTCGCGGGTAATCCTCTTAACCGATTCGAACAGCCGGATCCCGGTGACGATCCAGCCCTCGGGCCAGCGCGCGCTGCTTGCGGGCGACAACTCGGCCGCGCCGCCGGTGGAGTTCTTGGAGAATCCCGACCTTGTGCGCCCTGGCGATCGGGTGGTGAGCTCGGGCGACGGCGGCATGTTTCCCGCCGACCTGCTGGTGGGCCAGGTCGCCCAGGGTGCCGACGGCCGGCTCCGGGTGCGGCTCGCGGCCGATTACGAGCGGCTCGACTTCCTGCGCGTCCTGCGCTCTCGCCCGGTCCCGCGAATCGAGGACCCCGGCGGCCTCGTCGCACCGCCCGCGCCGTTTGACCGCCCGGTGCCCGTCCCGGTGCCGGAACCCGAGGTCGCTGCGGAACCCGCGGAGGCCGGCGATGGGTGATCCGATCACGCTGAGACTCTGGGCAGGGCGCGGCACTTACCTGCTGATCGCCTGCCTCATCGTCTTCGTGAGGCTCCTGCCGCTCGACAGCTCACCGGGCGACTTCGCCGCGCCCGACCTGCTGCTCGCGGTCACGCTCGCCTGGGTGGTGCGTCGCCCCGAGCAGGTGCCGCCGCTGCTGATCGTCGCGGTGTTCCTGGTGTGCGACCTGATGTTCCTCAGGGCACCGGGGCTCTGGACGCTGATCGTTCTGATGGCCACCGAGTTCCTGCGTTCCCGCCAGGGGCCGACCTACGACCTGCCGTTTCCGCTGGAATGGGCGCTGATCGCGCTGGTGCTGCTTGCCGCGACGCTGGCCGAGAGTCTGTTGCTCTGGATATTCGTGGTGCCGAAGGCCCCGATCGGAGTTGCGCTCCTCAACAGCCTCGTCACACTTCTGGTCTACCCCGCGGTCGTCGCCGCGCTCAGGTTCGGATTCGGGCTCAGGCGCGCGATGCCAGGCGAGGTTGACGCGATCGGGAGGCGGCCGTGAGGCGCACGCACCGCGACACCGAGGAAAGCGCCCGCACCATCACCCGGCGCGGGCTGATCCTGGGCAGCTCGATGCTGGCTTCCGCCGGCGTGCTCGGACTCAGGATGCGCTACATGCAGCTCGAGCAGGCTGACCAGTTCCGGCTCCTGGCCGAGGAGAACCGGGTCAACATCCGCCTGATCCCGCCGGCGCGCGGCCAGGTCTTCGACCGGAACGGCACGCTCGTGGCCGGCAACGAGCAGAACTATCGCATCGTCATCGTGCGCGAGGACGCGCGCGACGTGCCGGCGGTGATCGAGCGGCTGAAGGAGATCGTGGCGCTCGACGACGACGACCTGGAGCGAGCGCTGAAGGAGGTCGAGCGTCGAAGCCCGTTCGTGCCGGTGACAATCGCCGACCGGGTGAGCTGGGAGGCGATCTCGGCGGTGGCCGTGAACGCGCCGGCGCTGCCCGGGGTCACGCCGGAGGTCGGGCTGTCGCGGATCTACCCCCTCGGACCCGACTTCGCCCATGTGCTGGGCTACGTCGGACCGGCCAGCGACTACGACCTCGAGCGGCTGGACGACCCCGATCCCCTGCTGCAGATCCCGCGCTTCCAGATCGGCAAGATCGGCGTCGAGGCGCGGATGGAGAAGGTTCTGCGCGGCAGGGCAGGATCGAAGCGGATCGAGGTGAACGCCGCCGGACGGGTGATGCGCGAGCTCGACCGCGAGGAGGGCATCCCCGGACAGGACATCCAGCTCACGATCGACCACCGGCTGCAGAACTTCATCCGCGCCAGGCTCGGCGAGGAAAGCGCCGCCGCGATCGTGATCGACGTCGCAACCGGCGACCTCCTGTCGATCACCTCGGCGCCGTCCTTCGACCCCAATCTTTTCGTGCGTGGCATCTCGGTGGCCGACTACGACGCGCTGACCGGAAACGACCACCGCCCGCTGGCCGACAAGACGGTGCAGGGCGCCTACCCGCCCGGTTCGACCTTCAAGATGGTGTTGACGCTCGCCGCGCTCGAGGCGGGGCTTGTCGATCCGGAAGAGAGCATCGTCTGCAACGGCTTCCGCGAGGTGAGCGGGCGGCGTTTCCACTGCTGGTCGCGCGGCGGGCACGGACGGGTCAACCTGCGCAAGAGCCTCGTGGAGAGCTGCGACGTCTACTATTACGAGATGGCCATGCGGGTCGGCATCGAGGGGATCGCCGCCATGGCGCGTCGCCTCGGCCTCGGCGAGCGCTTCGACATCCCGATGTCCGCGGTGGCCGAGGGGCTGGTCCCGTCGCGGCTCTGGAAGCGCGAGCGGCGCGGCGAGGAGTGGCTGATCGGCGATTCGCTCAACGCCGCGATCGGCCAGGGCTACGTCTTGGCCACGCCCCTTCAGCTCGCGGTGATGGCGGCGCGGATCGCCTCGGGCAAGGCAGTGGTCCCGCGGCTGGTGAAATCCGTGGGCGGCGTCGAGGAGCCGGCTCCGGCCTTCGCCGGTCTTGGTATCGCCGAGACACACCTGCGGCTGGTGCGCGAGGCGTTGGCCGGGGTGACGAGCGACCGGCGCGGCACCGCCTACGGCTCGCGCGTCGTCGAGGATGGCAAGCGGTTGGCCGGCAAGACCGGCACCAGCCAGGTGCGTAACATCACCGCCGCCGAGCGTACTGCCGGTGTCACCCGCAACGAGGACCTGCCGTGGAACCGCCGCGACCATGCGTTGTTCGTGGGATTCGCCCCCGCAGAGGCGGCTGAGATCGCGGTTTCGGTGGTCGTCGAGCACGGCGGCGGCGGCGCTGCGGCCGCCGCGCCGATCGCGCGCGACCTCGCGCTGCAGGCGCTCTACGGCGAGCTGCCGCCGCTCACGGCCTATCCCGAGAGCCAGCGGCCCCGGATCCGCACGATGCAGGAGGAGCTGCCGCTCCGCGAACCGGAGGAGGCGCCCGCCGGGGCGAGCCGCGCATGAGCTACCTCGAATATTCCGTCAAGCGGGTGCCGAGCGGGCTGAGCAAGGTGCTTTACCTGAACTGGGCGCTGGTGGTTCTGCTCTGTGCGGTGGCGGGGATCGGCTTCCTGATGCTCTACTCGGTCGCCGGCGGCGATCTCTCGCGCTGGGCCGAGCCGCAGATGAAGCGCTTCGCCGCGGGTCTCGTCATGATGTTCGCCGTGGCCTTGGTCCCGATCTGGTTCTGGCGCAACATGGCGGCGGTGGCCTACGGGCTCTCGATCCTGCTCCTGGTCGCTGTCGAATTCGTCGGCGACACGGGCATGGGCGCGCAGCGCTGGATCGACCTCGGCTTCATCCGGCTGCAGCCCTCGGAGCTCATGAAGATCACGCTGGTGATGCTTCTCGCCGCCTATTACGACTGGCTCGACATCCGCAAGACCTCGCACCCGCTCTACGTGCTCCTGCCGGTGGTGCTGATCCTGATCCCGGTGGCTCTGGTGATCCGCCAGCCCGACCTCGGCACCGCGATCCTGCTGCTGCTTGGCGGCGGCGCGGTGGTGTTCGCGGCCGGCGTGAGCTGGTTCTACTTCGGCCCTCTCCTGGCCGCCGGCGCCGGCCTGGTGACGGCCGTGCTGACCTCGCGCGGCACGCCCTGGCAGCTGCTCGAGGATTACCAGTACCGCCGCATCGACACCTTCCTCGATCCCGGCTCCGACCCGCTCGGCGCGGGCTACCACATCACCCAGGCGAAGATCGCGCTCGGCTCCGGCGGCTGGACTGGGCGCGGCTTCATGCAGGGCACCCAGTCGCGGCTCAACTTTCTCCCCGAGAAGCACACCGACTTCATTTTCACGACGCTGGCCGAGGAATTCGGCTTCGTCGGCGCGTTCTCGCTGCTGGCGCTCTACGCGCTGATCATCGGCTTCTGCGTGGTCTCGGCGCTCACCACCAAGGATCGCTTCGCCTCGCTCCTGACGCTCGGGATCGCCGTTGCCTTCTTCCTCTACTTCGGCATCAACATGGCGATGGTCATGGGTCTTGCGCCAGTCGTCGGCGTACCCTTGCCGCTCGTCTCCTACGGCGGCTCGGCGATGATGGTGCTGCTGCTCGCCTTCGGCCTCGTGCAGAGCGCCCATATCCACCGCCCGAGGTAGCCGGACCGTGCGCACCGTTCTGTTCGCCGCCGGAGAGGCCCGCTGGCCCGCCTACCGCGACCACCTGCCCCGGGCCATCGCCGAGGCCGGACTCGAGGCCCGCGTGGTGTGCGAGGCGGAGCCCGCGGAGGTCGACTACATCGTTTTCGCCCCGAACGGGCCGGTCGAGGATTTCCGGCCCTTCACCCGCGCCAAGGCGGTTTTGAACCTCTGGGCCGGGGTCGAGAACGTGGTCGGAAACCCGACGCTGACACAGCCCCTGGCCCGGATGGTCGACCCGGCGCTGACCGAGGGGATGGTCGAATACGTCACCGGCCACGTGCTGCGCCACCATCTCGGGATGGACCGCCACATCCACGGGCTGAACGGGGTCTGGCGAGTCGACGTGCCGCCGCTCGCGCGCGAGCGCACCGTGGGGATCCTCGGTCTCGGCGAGCTCGGCGCGGCCTGCGCCGAAGCGCTGGCCGGCCTGCGCTTCCGCGTTGTCGGCTGGAGCCGGCGGCAGAAGGCGGTTCCGGGCGTGCGCTGCCGTTCCGGCGGCGAGGGCCTGTTCGACACCCTGGCCGAGGCCGAGATCCTCGTGCTGCTCCTGCCGCTCACCCAAGCCACCGAGAACCTGATGGATGCCGATCGGCTCGGCCGGCTCCCGGAAGGTGCGGTCATCGTCAATCCCGGCCGCGGCGCGCTGATCGACGACGACGCGCTGATCGCGGCGCTCGACAAGGGCGACATCGGCCATGCCACGCTCGACGCCTTCCGGCAGGAGCCGCTGCCGCCGGGGCACCCGTTCTGGAGCCATCCGAAGGTCACGGTGACGCCGCACATCGCCTCTGAGACTCGACCAGAGAGTGCGAGCCGGGTGATTGCCGAGAACATCCGCCGCTGCGAGGCAGGCGAGCCCATGCTCTATCTCGTCGACCGCCGCGCGGGCTACTGATCGCTAGCCATGCGGCGCGGCCTTCGGCCGCAAGATCCTTGTCTCGCCCCTCGCCTTCGGCGCGCGGGCTCGGATAAGCCTCCTGCGGGGATACTTACACGAAGGTGAAGCGCACCCTCGAAGTTCTTTGTTTTCAGGCATCTCCTCCGGGTGTTTGGTGTTCCAGGCCGCGCGTCAGCGCGGCGCCCGGCCCAACTCGAGGAACCGATCTTCGATCGGTGACGAGAGGAGGGAGTGCTCCCGTCTCCGCGCAGGCGTGGTGCTCAGCGCAGGCGCGGCGGGCGGTCGGGATCGCTGCCCGGCGCGTGTGGTTGCTCAGCCGCTGCAGGTGCGGGGATCTCGAAGCCGAGCCCAACCCTTTTGAACCGGTCCAGGGAGAGGTCGGAGTCGTCGAGAAAGGCGACATCGAGCGCGCCCGCCTCGATGCCGGAGAAGACGAGCGCCTCGGAGACGGCGCGCGCCAACGCGGCCCTGGCGCCGGGCGCGGCGCCAACGAAGGCCAGCAGGTGGCCGCGGCGGCCGTCTTGGTAGCTGACGCCGGCGAGCCAGGCGGCGCGGGCCAGGCCCTCGGCGAGCGCGAGCTTGACCGCGAGCGCCTCGATCAGTGCCTCGGGCAGCCCCGCGGGCGGACGGATTTCCTCCGGGCGCGCTTCCACTTCTTCCGGCCCCCTGCGCCCGAGCATGTCGGCGAGCCAGACCAGCGCCTCGGACGGCAGGAGCGTCTCGGACGGGGTGCCGAGATTGAGGCCAAGGCCAAGCCCCTGCGGCGCCAAAATCGCGACGAGCGCCCGGCCGGGAAGCGCGGCATAGGGTGCCGGCCGGCTGGCAAAGACGGCGAGCCGCTCCTCGCGGTCGAAGGCCAGCACGTAGCGCCCGCCCTCGACCTGAAAGACCTCCGGATCGAGGCTTTCGTCCCCGGGCTCGCCGGCGAGCAGCACGAAGAGCTCGGCATCGGCGAGGCGTTCGAAGAAGCCGAGCCTGGTCCGGTTATCCTCGAGCGCTGCCTGCATCGCTTCATGGGCACGGTCGAGCGGGGTCTGCATCAGTCCTTCGCCTCCAGCACCTCGCGCACCCGCGCCCTCAGCGCGGGGACGAGCTCGGAGTCGAACCAGGGGTTGCGCTTCAACCAGGCCGTATTCCGCCACGACGGGTGCGGCAAGGGAAAGCACCCGGGTGCGTGCGCGCGCCAGCCGCGCACGGTCTCGGTCACGCCGCCTTGCCGGCCGAGGTGCCAGCGCTGGGCATGTGCGCCGACCAGCAGCCGGAGCCCGAGCCTCGGCATCGCCCGCATCACCTGGGCGTGCCAGGTGCGGGCGCAGATAGGCGGCGGCGGCAGGTCCGCGCCGCTGGCGTTGTAGCCCGGGAAACAGAACGCCATCGGCACCACGGCGACGCGGGAGCGGTCGTAGAACTCGACCTCGGACATCCCGAGCCAGGCGCGCAGCCGATCGCCCGAAGGGTCGGCAAAGGGCCGGCCCGCCTTGTGCACCAGCAGGCCCGGCGCCTGACCCGCAATCAGGATCCGCGCCGAGGGGCGGAACCAGACCACCGGGCGCGGCGCGTGGGCGGTCGCCGTGGCGGCGAAGCGATCCGCGCAGAGGCGGCAGGCCGCAATCTCGCGGCGAAGGCTGGCGGAGGACATGTCACCGGATCGCATCGGCCACAGCATAGGCGCGGCGGGCGCGGAGAAAAGCCCGACACCGTTGCTCCACACAATCCGATCCGATATCGGGTCCGGAACGGGGGCATGGCGAGCGGCATGTATCGCGTCTGGGATTTCCTCACGAGCTACTCGCTGCTGCTGATCGGGGGCGCCCTGATCGCGCTGATCTGGGCCAATGCGAATCCGGAGGGCTACCACGACTTCGTGGAGTTCGTGATCGCCGATCACTTCCTCATCGGTCACGCCCATGTCGAGGCCGGCCGGGTGACCCGCACGCTGACCCTGCACTACCTCGTCAACGACGTGCTTATGGCCTTCTTCTTCGCCATCGCCGCGAAGGAGGTCTGGGAGGCGATCATCCTCGAGAACGGCTCGCTGAGGGGCAAGAAGTCGCTGACCCCCCTGATTGCCACGCTGGGCGGGATGATGGGCCCGGTCTCGGTCTATCTCGGCCTGGCGCTGCTGCTCGGGCCGGCCAAGTTCGGCGAGGTGGCGAACGGCTGGGCGATTCCCACCGCCACCGACATCGCGTTCTCCTACCTCGTTGGCCGCTTCGTCTTCGGCGCTGGCCACCCGGCGGTGCGGTTCCTTCTCCTGCTGGCCATCGCCGACGATGCCGGAGGGCTCATCATCCTTGCCGTCTTCTACCCCTCGGGCGAGTTGGCGCCGGAATGGCTGCTGCTTTCGCTGGGCGCGGCGGTCGCCGTCTACCTGCTGTTCAACTGGCTGCCGCGCAGGTTCGATCGCGGTAACCAGGTCCGGCCGAACTCCAGCTGGGTGCGCAAGACGCTCTCGTTCTGGCCCTACCTCATCGCCGGATGCCTCAGCTGGTACGGCTTTCAGGAATCCGGCATCCACCCCGCCTTGGGGCTCCTGCCGATCGTTCCGGCCATTCCCCATGCCGACCGCGCCTTCGGCATCTTTGCGGAGGCCGAGCAGTACCTGACCGACGTTCTGAACCAGGCCGAACACCTGCTCAGACATCCGGTCGAGGTCATCCTGTTCTTCTTCGGCCTGCTCAACGCCGGCATAGAGTTCTCGGAGATCGGCGCACCGACCTGGCTGGTGCTCTCCGGTCTGCTCGTCGGCAAGCCCGTCGGGATCCTGCTGTTCGGCTGGTTCGCGGCAAGGCCGATGGGACTGGGACTGCCCACCGGCATGCGGATCATCGACCTCGTCGTCGTGGGCTGCGTCGCCGCGATCGGCTTTACCGTGGCGCTTTTCCTGGCCTCGGTCGCGTTCGACGGCGGGGCGGCGCAGGATGCCGCCAAGATGGGCGCCCTGTTCAGCTTCGGCGCGGCGCTGATCTCGATCGCCGCGGGCCTGCTCTGCGGGGTCAAGAAGCAGGCACTCTAGCCCGGCACGATGAGCAGCCCGTCGCCGCAACGCGAATTTGCGCTGTCAAGCGTTGAGAATTCAGACATAATATGGCCCTAAGAAGAACCTAGGGTCGCACCAGCGCGTCAGGCCGGGGTGAACCGGCGCCCAAGCGCGCGAGGCAGTTTCGGAGCACACCGATGCTCGAGTTTGAGAACGTGAGCAAGTCTTACTGGACGGGCACCCAGCGCAAGGTGATCCTCGACCGCGCCACGTTCCGGGTGGAGCTCGGCGATTCGCTGGGGATTCTCGCGCCGAACGGCACCGGCAAGACCACGCTGATCCGGATGATGGCAGGGCTCGAGAAGCCCGACGAGGGCGAGATCCGCCGAGGCTGCCGAATTTCCTTTCCGCTCGGCTTCATGGGCGGCGTGAACGGCAATCACTCGGCGACCGAGAACTCCCGCTACATCGCCCGCCTCTACGGGCTCGACCCGGATTACGTAGAGGCCTTCTGCCGCTGGCTCTGCGAGCTGGAGGAGTATTTCGACCGCCCGCTCATGACCTACAGTTCCGGCATGAGGGCGCGCTTCAACTTCGCGCTCCTGCTCGCGCTCGATTTCGACATCTATCTGATCGACGAAGGCATGCCGAGCTCCACCGACGTCGAGTTCAACCGGAAGGCAGGCAACGTGCTTGCCGACCGGCTGAAGGACCGGACAGTGGTGATCGTCTCGCACCAGCCGAGCACGCTCGAGAAGTTCTGCCGCTCGGCGGCGGTGCTCGGCAACGGACAGTTGCGCGTGTTCGATACCCTCGAAGAGGCCAAGGCGCTCTATGACTACGAAACCCAGAGCCATTAGATTCCGCGTCGGCCAGGCCGCGCTGACGCCTCGCGGCAGGACGCCGGAACAGCCGCCCGCATCGCAACCGTCCTCCGAGGTGCCGACCGGCTCGGAAGACGGCTTCGGCGACCGCGTGTTCCCGACATCCGCAGCGGCCGCGCGCCCGGAGAGGCAAGAGCCCGAGGGCAACCCCCGGCCCGGAGCCGACGCATTGCCCATGCCCGAGCCACGGGCGGCCGGCGATGCTGACGGCACCGCTGCACCGGAGACGGACGGTGCAGGGTCGGAGGCGGAGGTGACCGCGCGCACCGCGGGTGCCGCTTCGCCTGACGCCGATGTTGCGCGCGAGCTGGATGCGATCCGGGCCGAGGGTCTGTCTGGGCGCCAGCTGCGCATGGCGCGACGCGTCGCCGAAAAGCACGGCATCTCGGTGGAGTCCGACTTCGACGCCGTGCGTCGCCTGCGCAAGCGCGGCATCGATCCGTTCCGCCCGGGCAACATGCTGGAACTGGTAATCGGCGCCAGTGCCAAGGACGAAAAGCCGAAGCTTCCCCAGACAGTCGAAAAGGCCGAGCCCAAGCCACCCTCGCGCGTCGTGCTCGACGAGAGCCAGCGCGCGCAGGAGATCCTGAGGGTCCAGCGCGAGATCGCCTGGCGGCGGAAGAAGCGCTTCGCGTTGATGCTGACGCGGTTGGCGGCGTTCGTGATCCTGCCGACGGTGCTTGCGGGCTACTATTTCAGCTCGCTGGCGACTCCGATGTACGGCACCAACTCGGAATTCGTGATCCAGCAGGCGCAGCCGCAGGGCATGAGCGCCGCCAGTTCGCTGTTGGCCGGTTCGCCGATGGCCACGGCGCAGGATTCGATCACCGTGCAGAGCTACCTGCAGTCGCGCGAGGCGATGCTCAGGCTCGAAGCCGACCTTGGGTTCAAGGAACATTACTCCGACCCGGTGATCGACCCGATCCAGCGGCTCGTCCCGGACGCAACGAACGAGGAGGCGTATCGCACCTACACGCAGCACGTGAAGATCAGCTACGACCCCACCGAGGGCATCATCAAGATGGAGGTGATCGCCCCCGATCCGGCCTTGAGCGCCGCGTTCTCCCGGGCGCTGATCTCCTATGCCGAGGAGCAGGTCGACCAGCTGACGCAGCGGCTGCGCGAGGACCAGATGTCCGGCGCGCGCGAGACCTACGCAGAGGCGGAGGCCAAGGTGCTCTCGGCGCAGCAGAAAGTAATCGAGTTGCAGGAGCGTCGCGGGATCATCTCGGCCGACGCCGAAATCGGCATCCTAATGAGCCAGATCTCCGGGTTCGAGACGCAGCTCCAGAGCGAGCGACTGGCTCTGCAGCAGTTCCTCGAGAACCCGAATCCGAACGCGACGCGGGTGTCGGCGACCCGGGGCAACATCGCCCGTCTCGAAGGGGTGATCGCCGAGTTGCGCGCGCAGCTGACGGAAAGCGCGGGCGGATCGGATTCGCTGGCGCGGATCACCGGCGAGCTGATGATCGCCGAGAGCGAGCTGGCGACACGCCAGGCGCTTCTCGCCCAGTCGCTCGAGCAGATGGAGACGGCGCGGATCGAGGCCAACCGCCAGGTGCGCTACCTGTCCACCGGGGTGAGCCCGGTGGCGCCCGACGAGCCCACCTATCCGCGCGTCTTCGAGAACACCGCGGTCACCTTCCTGATCCTGTCGGGCATCTACCTGATGATCTCGATCACCGTCGCGATTCTGCGCGAGCAGGTCTCGGCCTGATGCGCGAGGTGAAGATCGGCGGCGTCACCGTCGGCAACGACCTGCCGCTCACGGTGATCGCCGGACCCTGCCAGATCGAAAGCGCGGACCACGCTCAGATGATCGCCTGCGCGATGGCCGAAGCCTGTGCCGCGGCCGGCGCGGGCTACATCTTCAAGGCGAGCTACGACAAGGCCAACCGCACGTCGCTCAAGGGCCGGCGCGGGATCGGCCGCGGATTCGGGCTGAAGGTGCTGGAGGGGGTGCGCGCGGCGATTGGCTGCCCGGTCCTGACCGATGTGCACGAGGCCGGCCACTGCGCCGAAGTGGCCGCGGTGGTCGACGTGCTGCAGATCCCGGCCTTCCTCTGCCGCCAGACCGATCTCCTGGTCGCCGCTGGAGAGACCGGCCAAGCGGTCAACGTCAAGAAGGGCCAGTTCCTCGCCCCCTGGGACATGGCCAACGTGGCCGAGAAGGTGGCGAGCACCGGCAACCAGCGCATCCTGCTCACCGAGCGTGGCGCAAGCTTCGGTTACAACACGCTGGTGGCCGACATGCGCAGCCTGCCGGAGATGATGAAGACGGGCTATCCGGTGGTGATGGACGCGACCCACTCGGTGCAGCAGCCCGGCGGCCTCGGCGGCGCCTCGGGCGGCCAGCGCGAATTCGCGCCGGTGATGGCGCGCGCCGCGGTCTCGCTCGGCATCGCGGCGGCCTTCATCGAGACCCACGAGGACCCAGACCGCGCGCCCTCGGACGGGCCGAACATGATCCCGCTCGGCGAGATGCCGCGGCTCGTCCGGACCCTGATGGAATTCGACCGGCTGGCCAAGGCCGACCCCTTGCGCCTGTGACTTTCCCGCGCCGCCCCGATCGCGGCAGAGCCAACAATCGGGGGACTTGAACGGCCCTCGCTTCCCGCGTATCTAGCGCCTCGCTGCTGGGGAGTGGCGCAACGGTAGCGCGACGGTTTTTGGTACCGCAGGTTGCAGGTTCGAATCCTGCCTCCCCAGCCAGCCAGTTCTCCGAAATGGGCAGGGTCGAGACCGTCGACAATTTCGACCGCCTTTCCTGGGCCTTGCGAGATATCCTGCATCTGATCTGCGGTCCCGGGACGGCGAGCGTTGGCGTAGGGAGTAGTTGGCATAGGGAGTATATGTCACTGTCCGTACCCGTTCCGGTCGGTCATTGGCGCGCTGTGGCAGCAGGAGAATGGCTTGATCCCGGCGATCAATGCGGCGGGTGGAAACGGCCACTAGAACACCGCTGATGTTTGCTCGTGCTCGTCCCGGTCGCGTAGGAACCCGGTCCGCATCAGGACTTCGCACGTCAGCCGGCCGGGTTCGTTTGGCGGTCTCCATGCCCAGCGGGGTGCCCGGACCAGCCAGATCGCACTTCCGCCGCTAGGTGATCGAAGCGCGCGGGGTCGGTGCTGCCCATCGTTGCTCATCCATCGGCCAACGTAGTGCAGACGGATGGATCGTGATATGTTGTCAAGCCGGTGTTCCGACCGGTATGTCTTGACCAGTCGGCGCTGCGGCGAAAGGCTGCGAGGAGGTTCGAAAATGGTCAAACGGGTCAAGACAATCGGCAATCCCGCCTCATGGGCCATGGACGCGCTCTTCGGCGCGTCGCGACATGTCGGGGATGCGCTCCACGAGATTGAGGGCGACCACCTGGCGCCGCCGGTGGTGGCGACCCTCGACGATGAAGATCTCTGGATCGCGCTCCGCAAAGGGCGAGACGATTTCTTCGCGCTGCGCACCGATGTGATCTTCATTATCATCCTGTATCCGATCATCGGACTCGTGCTTACGGCCATCGCCTTCCAGCGCGACCTGCTGCCTCTCCTTTTCCCGCTCATGTCGGGGTTCGCGCTGCTCGGGCCCGTCGCTGCGGTCGGGCTTTACGAGATGAGCCGGCGGCGCGAACGGGGGGAGCCCGCGGGCTTCGGCGCTGCGATCGGTGTTCTGGGCTCGCCTGCCATCGGGGCAATCCTGGCGGTTGGCCTCGGGCTGGTCCTCCTCTTCGTCGTCTGGGTTCTCGCGGCCTACCTCATCTACGCCCTGACGCTCGGGCCCGAGCCCCCGGTCTCGGTCACCGCCTTCCTCGCCGACGTGTTCACGACCGGGGCCGGCTGGGCGATGCTGATCGTCGGCTGCGGCGTGGGGTTTGTCTTCGCCGCCTGTGCGCTCGCAATGACGGTCGTCTCGATCCCACTCCTCCTCGATCGCCACGTTGGGGTGCCCGCAGCGGTGGCGACTTCGTTGGAGCTCACAAGGAAGAACCCGGTTGCGGTCGCAAAGTGGGGGCTGATCGTCACGGTCCTGCTGGTCGTCGGGACCATACCGCTGTTTCTCGGGTTGATCTTCGTGTTCCCGATCCTCGGGCACGCCACCTGGCATCTCTATCGACGGGCAATGAAGCCGCCCAAGGCCGCCTGAGCCGCGAATCACCGCCGGAAAACATCGGTCTACTTGGCCCGATCCTGCGATGTCCGCGGTTCGTCGGCCGGGATCGACGCCCAGAAGATGCGTATGGACCAAAGTCTACGCAAGGCCTAGGAATCATGGTAAGACAACCGGAATTTCTTTCGGCCGAGTTCGGACGCTGATCGTCAAACCTCGGTTGTCAGTCGGGATGTGGAAAGGCGAATTGATGGTCGTCGCGCTCGCACTAGTCGTCATCGTCGTGGGATCGATCCTCTTCCACATGCTGAGCCCATGGTGGTGGACGCCGATCGCGTCGAACTGGGGCTATATCGACACGACCCTCGTCATCACGTTCTGGATTACCGGAATTGTCTTCGCAGCGGTGATCCTGTTCATGGCCTATTGCGTTTGGCGCTTTCGCCACCAGCCCGGCCGGAAGGCCGAGTTCGACCCCGAGAACCGGCGCCTCGAAATCTGGCTGAGTGTCGTCACGGGGCTCGGTGTGGCCGCGATGCTGGCGCCAGGCCTGATCGTCTGGAAGCAGTTCGTCACGGTGCCCGATGACGCGACCGAGGTGGAGGTCTTCGCCCAGCAGTGGAACTGGAGCTTCCGGCTCCCGGGCGAGGACGGGCGCCTGGGCACGTCCGACGCACGCCTGATCAGTGGCGAGAACCCGCTCGGCGTCAATCCGCATGACAGCTTTGGCCAGGACGACGTGATCGTCGAGTTGTCGGACCTCTACCTGCCGGTCGACCGCCCGGTGAAGATGATGCTCCGGTCGATCGACGTCTTGCACAATTTCTACGTGCCCGAGTTCCGCGCCAAGATGGACATGGTGCCGGGCATGGTCACGTTTTTCTGGTTCACACCGACCCGCACCGGCGAGTTCGAGGTCCTTTGCGCCGAGCTTTGCGGGGTCGGTCATGCCTTCATGCGCGGCTATGTTCAGGTCGTGGAGGAGGAGGACTATCAAGTCTGGCTGCAGGAGCAGAAGACGTTCGCCGATCTGTCGACGGACAGGAGAATAAGGACCGCCAAATCTGACCAGTAGCCGCGGCCGTCGCCGCAAAGCTGCTCGGCCGCCCGACAAGCCACGCCCCTCGCGGGCAAGGAGAAGCACCGGATGGTAAACGTCTACGATGATCGCCCCGACACCCAAGTGCCGCCGGCCGAGGTCCCCGACGTCCACCCACCGCACGCCCACTCCTGGATCGGCAAGTGGGTGTTCTCGCAAGACGCGAAGTACATCGCGATACAGTATTCCGGCACCGCCGTCGCAATCGGGCTGGTGGCGCTCGTCCTGTCGTGGCTGATGCGGTTGCAGCTCGGGTTCCCAGACACCTTCGCCTTCGCGCCCGAGGCCTACTACCAGTTCATTACCATGCATGGCATGATCATGGTGATCTACCTGCTTACCGCGATCTTTCTCGGCGGATTCGGCAACTACCTGATCCCGCTCATGGTCGGCGCCCGGGACATGGTGTTCCCGTTCGTCAACATGCTGAGCTACTGGGTCTACCTGCTCGCCGTGCTCGTCCTGACCGTGAGCTTCTTCGTGCCGGGCGGACCGACCGGAGCGGGCTGGACGCTCTACCCGCCGCAGGCCATCCTTTCGGGCACTCCGGGCGGGCAGGACAGCGGCATCATCCTGATGCTGCTGTCGCTCATCCTCTTCATCATCGGCTTCACGATGGGCGGCCTGAACTACGTCGTCACCGTGCTGCAGGCGCGGACCCGGGGCATGACGCTGATGCGGATGCCGCTCACGGTCTGGGGCATCTTCACCGCGACGGTGATGGCGCTACTCGCGTTTCCGGCGCTCTTCGTCGCCTGCGTGATGATGCTGTTCGACCGGCTGCTCGGCACCTCGTTCTTTATGCCGGCGCTGGTCGAGATGGGCGAGCAGCTCTCCTACGGCGGCGGCAGCCCGATCGTGTTCCAGCACCTCTTCTGGTTCTTCGGCCACCCCGAGGTCTACATCGTCGCACTGCCGGCCTTCGGCATCGTGTCGGACCTGATTGCGGTCCATGCGCGCAAAAACATCTTCGGCTATCGGATGATGGTCTGGGCGATCGTCATCATCGGCGCGCTCAGCTTCATCGTCTGGGCGCACCACATGTACGTCTCGGGAATGCATCCCTGGTTCGGGTTCTTCTTCGCCACGACGACGCTGATCATTGCGGTGCCGACGGCGATCAAGGTCTACAACTGGGTGCTGACGCTCTGGAAGGGCGACATCCACCTGACGCTGCCGATGCTCTTCTCGCTCGCCTTCATCGTCACGTTCGTCAACGGCGGGCTGACCGGGCTCTTCCTCGGCAACGTCGTCGTCGACGTGCCCCTGTCGGACACCATGTTCGTTGTCGCGCACTTCCACATGGTGATGGGCGTCGCGCCGCTCATGGTGATCTTCGGCGCGATCTATCACTGGTATCCCAAGGTGACCGGCCGGATGCTCAACGACGCGATGGGGCAGATTCACTTCTGGGTCACCTTCGTCGGCGCCTACGCGATCTTCTTCCCGATGCACTACGTGGGCCTGGTCGGCGTGCCGCGGCGCTATCCCGAGATCGGCAGCGCACCCTATCTCTCGACGCCGGTTGACGGTCTAAACGCCTTCATCAGCATCGCGGCCTTCGTCGTCGGCGCGGCGCAGATCCTGTTCATGTTCAACATCTTCTGGAGCCTGCGCCACGGCCGCGAAGCCGGCCCCAATCCCTGGCGCGCAGCCTCGCTCGAATGGCAGACGCCGCACACCCCGCCACGCCACGGCAACTGGGGCGACGAGCTGCCGCTCGTCTACCGCTGGGCCTACGACTACAGCGTGCCCGGCGCGGCGGAGGACTTCATAGCCCAGAACGATCCGTCGCCGGTACGCGGGGAACACTGATGATCGTTCTGGCCTTTCTGGTCGCAATCATCGCGGTCGCCTTCTGGTGGCTGCTGCGGCAGGGGGTGATGTCCAAGCCCTGGCTCGAAACCGGGCTCACGACGACGGTCGGGACGACGCCGGAACGGCCGGCCGAGTGGGTCGGGCTTGGCGTCTTCCTCGCCGTCGTAGGCGTGCTCTTCGCCCTCTTCGGCAGCGCCTTCGTCATGCGAATGGACGAGGAGGCGTGGTGGTCGCTGCCGCTTCCGCCGGTCGTCTGGGCGAACACCGGGCAGCTCATCCTCGCCAGCCTGTTTCTGCGCCTGGCGGTCGCCGCGGCGGACCGCGGCGACCTCCGGAGCCTGTGGCGCGATACGGCCGTCGCGGGGATCGCGACCGCGGGCTTCCTGTTTGGGCAGCTCCTCGCCTGGCACCAGCTGACCGCTGCGGACGACGGACTGGCGACGGCCCCCGCGGCAAGCTTCTTCTACATGCTGAGCGGCCTGCACGGCCTGCACATCCTGGGCGGGCTCACTGCGCTGGGATTGGTGGCGGCGCGGCGCGGTGCGGACATTCGCCGCCTGCGGCTCAGCGCCAGGCTCTGCGCCACCTACTGGGACTTCCTGCTTGTCGTCTGGCTGGGCTTGCTGGTGCTGTTCTTGGGCTGGGCGAACCGGTTCGTCGATATTTGTCGCAGTGTTCTGACGTGAGGGCAGGAAATGGCTGACACCACCACGCATGGCGACCGCCCCCAGGGGGTAGAGGGCTTCGTCTCCGACTGGAGCTCGGACCAGCGCGCCTTCAAGCGCGTGTCCTGGGGCAAGGCGATGATGTGGATCTTCCTGCTCAGCGACACCTTCATCTTCAGCGTCTTCCTCCTCGGCTACATGTCGGCGCGGATGTCGACGCAGTCCGCGTGGCCGAACACCAACGATGTCTTTGCGCTGCATGTGGGCGCGGTCGAGCTGCCCCTGCTCCTCATCGCGATCATGACCTTCGTGCTGATCTCGTCGAGCGGCACCATGGCCATGGCCGTCCGCTGCGGCTACGCCCGCGCCCGCAAGTCGACCGCGGCGCTGATGTTCCTGACCGCGGCCCTCGGCGCCACCTTTGTCGGCATGCAGGCGTTCGAGTGGACCAAGCTCATCCACGAAGGCGTGCGCCCCTGGAGCAACCCCTACGGTGCCGAGCAGTTCGGCGCGAGCTTCTTCATGATCACCGGATTCCACGGCACCCACGTCTCGATCGGCGTGCTGTTCCTCGTCATCATCGCGACGAAGATCTGGCGCGGCGACTTCGACCGACCGGGCCGGAGCTGGCTCAAGACAGGCGCGGGCGACTACGAGGCGGTCGAGATCATGGGTCTTTACTGGCACTTCGTCGACCTTGTCTGGGTCTTCATCTTCGCGTTCTTCTATCTCTGGTGAGGGAGACAACATGGCCGACGCAGCGGTAGACAGCCAAACCACACCCCACGTCGAGGGACAGCAGCACCCGCTGAAACTCTACTTCCTCGTCTGGGGACTTCTCTTCGTGCTCAGCGCGTTCTCTTACATGGTGGACTATGTCGGGCTGGAAGGACTGCTGCGTTGGTCGCTGATCGTGCTCTTCATGCTTCTCAAGGCAGGCCTGATCGTGGCCGTCTTCATGCATATGGCCTATGAGCGGCTGGCCCTCATCTACGCGATCCTCCTGCCACCGGCCGCGGTCCTGGTGTTTCTCGCGATCATGACCGTGGAGTCGGACTACACGTTCATCACGCGAGACATGTCGTTCGAAGGTCCCTGAAGCCCACTTCTTACAGGGCCAGGGTATCGACCCATCGAAGGCAATTCCCCCAGAGACCGCGCCGGCGAACTCGCCGACGACAAAGGCCGGTCATGAATTCGACTTCGGCTCTCGGCTCGCCGACGTCGATGGCCGGGCAATACGAGAAACTAGAGGCATGTTAAGCCACCGCGCGGCCGCGGGCAGGCTTTGCCGCCGCCATTCCGGAGGTCTCCGATGCACGACGCCGACCACCTGTCGACCCACGACGCTGAGGACGATGCGCGCAACGCCGACATCAAGATCTATGTCGACGGCGAGATCGTCCATCGCGACGCGGCCATGGTCTCGGTCTATGACAGCGGCTTCATGCTGGGCGACGGAGTCTGGGATGGGCTGCGCCTCTATGATGGCTGCCTGGCCTTTCTCGACGAGCATCTGGGCCGGCTCTACGAGGCGGCGAAGTACATCGACCTCGAGATCGGCATGACGCGGGCGGACCTGGCCGCCGCGATCCGGTCCACGCTCGACGCCAACGGCATGACGACCGACGTGCACATTCGCCTGATGGTGACCCGCGGCCGCAAGCGCAAGCCGTTTCAGCATCCGCACCTGAGCATCTTCGGCCCGACGGTCGTGATCATCGCCGAGCACTCCAAGCCGGATGCATCCGCGTTGAAGCGGGGCATCCGCCTGCACACCGTGCCGCACCACCGTGGCCTGCCGCTGACCCAGGACGCCAAGCTCAACTCGCATTCGAAGCTGAACTGCATCATCGCGCTCAATCACGCGATCCGCGCCGGCGCCGACGAGGCGCTGATGCTCGACCCGTTCGGCTTCGTGAACACCACCAACGCCTGCAACTTCTTCATCGTCCGCAAGGGCGAGGTTTGGACCTCGACAGGCGACTACTGCATGAATGGAATCACCCGGCAGAAGGTGATCGACCTCTGCCGGACCGACGGCATCCCGGTCTTAGAGCGTAATTACTCGCTGGTCGACACATATGGCGCCGACGAGGCATTCGTGACCGGCACCTTCGGTGCCCAGACGCCGGTGTTCGAGATCGACGGCCGCATCATCGGCAGCGGCGCCGCCAGGCCGGTGTTTGGGCGGATCCGGCGGCTCTACGGGGAGCTGATCAAATCCGAAATCGTACGCGGGCGGTAGTTGAGCCCAGCACCGCCCTGACTTGTGTCGATAACCGTTCTCTGGATGCCGCCCTGTGCAAGACCATCGCCCGACTCGGGCGCGCGCTCATCGGCGGTAGCTCATGGCCGCCAGAACCCGCCTCTCGGCCAGTGCGTGCGCCGCAACCCGGGGCGATTGAGTCCCGGCCTTTGCTTTGACCATGACCTCGGCGGTGTTGCGATAGACCAATTCCTCGATGAGCTTCAGGGCTTCGCTTTCTGAGCCTCCCCGGTATTCGACCGCACCGCAGATCACGCCGCCGGCGTTGGCGATGAAATCGGGCACCACCCAGATGCCGCGGGCGTGCAGGCTCTCCCCGGCCGCAGCCGTGGCGGGGATGTTGGCTCCCTCGAGCACCAGCCGGGCCTTGATGGCGCCGGCGTTCCCTTCGTTGATGACGTCCGGGCGCGCCGCCGGCACGACGATGTCGCAATCGCAGGTCAGCACCTCTTCGGGCGCGGTGGCCGTCGCGCCATCGTAGTCCGCGACGCTCCTGCCCTCGGCCTTGAGCGCCTCAAGCCGCCCGAGGTCCAGCCCGGCGGGATCGAGGACCCCGCCGCGGGAATCCGAGACCGCGACGACGACGCCGCCCAGCTTCGAAAGGTGGTGCGCGGCCCAGCGGCCGACGGCCCCATAGCCCTGGATGGCGATGCGCGATCCCTCGATCGGCAGGCCCAGCACGTCGCGCACCGCCCGCGCGGCCGCTGACACCCCGAGGCCGGTCGCTCCGATCTCGTCGAGCGGGATGCCGCCGACCTCGCGCGGACAGCCGATCGCGCGGCCGATCTCGTCGCGGACCCAGGCCATCGCGGACTCGTCGGTGCCCATGTCGGGGCCGGGGATGTAGCTTTCGATCTCTCCGATGGCGCGGGCCAGCGACCGGATCAGGACTTCCTTTTCGTGTCGCGGAATCTTCGGGTCGCCCACCACGACCATCTTGCCGCCGCCATGGGGCAGCCCCGCGGCGGCATTCTTGAAGGTCATCGCCCGGGCGAGGCGAAAGCACTCCTCGACCGTGACGTCCGGGGCCATGCGGCAGCCGCCGATCGCCGGTCCGACCGCGGTGTTGTCGACGACGAGGATGGCGCGCAGCCCTGATCGGGGATCGGTGATCTCGATGACCTTCTCCGGGCCGAACTCATCCGCGAAGGCGAAGCTTCCACTCATACCCGATCCTCTCCCCTACTCCTTGCGACTCAGGTCTTCGATGACGGCGTTGAGAAAGCGCGTCGCCTCGCCGCCGGTGACCGCGCGATGGTCGAACGTGAGCGACAGCGGCAGGGCCTGGCGTGGGACGGGGCCGTCCTCACCCCAGGCCACCTGGCGGGTCAGCCGGCCGGCACCCAGGATGGCAACCTGCGGCGGGCTGACGACCAGCTCGCCATGGGTGCCGCCCAGCGCGCCGTAGTTGGACAGGCTGATCGTGGCGCCGGCCTGATCCTCCGCCGTCAGCTTCCGGGCGCAGGCGCGGGCGACGATCCGGTCGAGCTCGGCCCGTGTGGCCCCGGCGTCGCGGGCGGCCGCGTCGCGCAGGACAGGCACGTAGAGCCCGGCCTCGGTATCGACGGCGATGGCGAGATGGACCTCCTGGTGCAGGCGCCGCGCCGGGATCTTCGGGTCGAGCCAGGCGTTCAGCGCGGGCTCGGCCGCCGCGGCGGCCACCAACGCCCGGATGAGCCGCGCCGTGATGTCGGCGGTGGGCGATTTCCAGGTGGTGAGGTCGGCCCAGTCGTGGATCGTCGCGGGCACCACCTGCGCGCCGGCGGCCGCCATGCTTACCGCCATGGCGCGTCGCGGCCCCTGCAGGGGCGTCCAGTCCGGCTCCCTGGCCTGCGTTACCTGCCGTTCGACATCTGCCACGGTGATGACGCCGCCCGGCCCGGTCCCGTCGATGCCGGAAAGGTCGACAGCGCGCTCTTCGGCCAGCGCACGGGCGGCGGGCATGGCGCGCACCGCCCCTGCGCGCTCGGCCTTTCGCGCGGCGGGCGATGGCTGCGACGAAGGAGCAGCTGCCGGCTTCTCGGATTCCAGGCGCCCGACCACGGCGCCCTGATCCTTGCGCTCGCCGAGGTCGAAGGCGACCAGCGCCGCGCCCACGGCAACGGTATCGCCGGGTTCCGCCTTCAGCTCCGCCACGGTTCCGGACCAGGGCGCCGGAATCTCGACCACGGCCTTGCCGGTCTCGACGGACACCAGCGGCTGATCGGCCACCACGCGATCGCCCGGCGCGACGTGCCACTCGATGATCTCGGCCTCCTCAAGCCCCTCGCCGAGATCGGGAAGCACGAACTCGGTCAGCGCCATGCCATCACCTCGCGCACGGCTTCGCAGATATCGTCCTGCGAGGGCATATAGGCGGCCTCCAGCCGGGGCAGCGGCGGAATGATGTCGGGCGGGCAGACCCTGCGGATCGGCGCCACCAGCGCGTCGAGCGCCTCCTCGGCGAGCCGCGCCGCGATCTCTGCGCCGAAGCCGCCGGTGCGCGGCGCCTCGTGCACAACCACGCAGCGCCCGGTACGCCGGACCGATTCCAGGAGCGTCGCCGCATCATAGGGCTTCAGCGTCGCCATATCCACGACCTCGGCCTCGATGCCTTCGGCCGCCAGCGCCTCGGCTGCTTCCAGGCAGTCCCGCGTCATCGCGCCCCATGTAACCACGCTCAAATCCCGCCCCTCGCGCAGGGTGAAGGCAGTGTCGAGCGGCAGATCGGCGCCGTCGAGCACGACCTCCTCGCGCTGCGCGCGATAGAGCCGCTTCGGCTCGAAGAACACCACCGGATCAGGATTTCGGATCGCCGACAAGAGCAGGCCATAGCCGCGCCGGGGCGAGGATGGGATCACCACCCTGAGGCCGGGGATATGCGCGAAGATGGCCTCGATGCTCTCGGAGTGGTGCTCCGGCGCATGCACCCCGGCGCCATAGGGCGCGCGCAGCACCATCGGGCAGGTCAGCCGGCCGCGGGTCCGGTTGCGCAAGCGTGCCGCGTGGTTCGCGATCTGGTCCAGCGCGGGGTGAATGAAGCCCTGGAACTGGATCTCGACGATCGGGCGGAAGCCCTGGGCCGCAAGCCCTACCGCCATGCCTGCGATGGCGGATTCCGACAGGGGCGTGTCGCGCACGCGATCCCTCCCGAACCGCTGCCACAGGCCCTCGGTCGCGCGAAACACGCCGCCGTCGACCCCCACGTCCTCGCCAAGGATGACCACGGTCGGGTCCTCCTCCAGCGCATGGGCGAGCGCGGCGCGGACGGCATCGACCAGGGTTAGCTCAGCCATTCCCGCCCTCCGCGATCCGGTCCCGGGCAGCCCGCAGATCGGGCGGCAGCGCATCGAAGATGTAGTCGGCGATCGCGGTCACCGGCTGCGGCGACGTCGCGAGATAGGCCTCTGCCGCCGCCTCGACCGCCGCGTGGTTCTCGGTGCGCAGCCGCTCCTCCTCCGCTTTGGTCCAGCCATGGGCCTTGACCAGGTGCTCGCGCAGCCGTGCCACCGGCTCCTCTGCCCAATGCGGGCTCACCTCGTTGTCGTCGCGGTAGCGGCTGGCGTCGTCGGCGGTGGTGTGATCGCTGAGACGATAGGTGATGCACTCGATCAGCGTCGCGCCGCCGCCGCCCCGCCCGCACGCCAGCGCTCGCTCCACCGCGTCGCGCACGGCGATGACGTCGCAGCCGTCCACCTGCTCGCCCGGAAGCCCCGCGCCGACCGCCTTCTGCGCCAGCGTCGCGGCAGCGGTCTGCGCCTCGCGGGGCACCGAGATCGCCCACTGGTTGTTGTTGATGATGAACACAACGGGCAGCTTCCATACCCCGGCCATGTTCAGCGCCTCGTGGAAATCCCCGCGCGAGGTCGAGCCATCGCCGCCCACGACCACGGCGCAGCGAGGCTCGCGCCGGAGCGTGAAGGCCATCGCCACGCCGACGGCGTGCGGATACTGAGTGCCCACCGGAATGCAGTCGGGAAAGTCCTCGCGCGGGCCTGCGAAGTCCGAGCCTCGCTCATCGCCGCCCCAGTAGAGGAACAGCTCTTTCATGCTAGCGCCGCGCCAGAGCTTCGCGCCGTGTTCCCGGAACGAGGGAATGAGCACATCTTCCGCCCGCATCGCCGCCGCCAGACCCACCGCAACGCCCTCCTGGCCGAGCGAGGACGGATAAGTGCCCAGTCGGCCCGTGCGCTGCAGGGAAACGGCCTTGGCGTCGAAGGCCCGCGTGCGCAGCATTCCGGAATAGAGCGCGACGAGCTCCGCCCGGTCGGAGGCAAAACCAGGCGCGGTGCCGGACAACGTTCCATCCGGGGTCAGGAATCGCGAGAACGCGATGCCGTGGCCTTTCGCCGTTTCATCCATTTCCCTCGGTCCACTCTGCATCTCGCAACCCTCCCGAACAACGTGCTCCTGCATGAAATGGGCGGCGTATCCTCGGTCCAGAAAGGCCAAGCCCTCCAGACCCAGGATGCGAACGCGCAGTTGCTATTCTTGCATGAAAGTGGCCCATTTCTGTCGGCTCTGACGGTCACGTGACCGTCCGTGCACGCGTTCGCTCAGCACCCAGCACCTTCGCACCTATGAAAAGGCGCACATTCGCACTTTCGGAAGGCAAGGGTTGCTATGGGCCGACGGCAATCGGGAAGGCGGCCGGTCGCCGGGAAACGCCCTCGCCGATCGCAGCCTCGCAGGATTCCTCAACACGGTTTGCGAATTGCGGCCATCTGGCACCTCTCGGCAGGTGATCGAACGTTCCCGTCCGAGACCCGTTCCAGCGGTCCCAGGGGGAGCTTTCGAGGCAGCCGGATCACGCCGAGCTACAGTCGCGTGTCCCGTCCTGTCCAGACGCCCGAATTGCGATCACCGCACTCCCAACCGGTAGACATCCCGGTGGCGCAGAACCCGCCCATCGGCGGCCGGAAACACCGGCAGGTAGCGGATCAGCACTGGCACGTGCGGCGCCGGTACCTCCCGCGAGGGCGGCGTTCCGGCCATCGCCTGGACCCATTCCAAGTCGCGATCGAGAATCCAGGCAATCAGCTCGTCCCAGCGCTCGACCCGAATGCAGCCGTGCGACAGGGCCCGCACCTGGCGGCCGAAGAGATGCCTGTGGCTGGTGTCATGCAGGTAGATCTGCAGCCCCGGCCCCAGCCAGACCGCCGCAAGGCCGAGGGGATTGTTCTCGCCCGGCGGGCGCACGCCGTCGCGGGCTTCTCCCCTCGCGATCATGAGCGGCGTCGGGCGCCAGGAGGGCCGGAAGGTCACCCGGCTGGTGTAGGTGTCGATGCGCGGGGTGCGGTCCCGCGGCGTGCCGACGATGACGCGCGTGCGCAGCACCGGAACTCCGTCTTCGAACGCCACTAGCTCGTAGGAGGGGATGTTGACGAGGATCGCCCGCCCGGGCGGCAGCGTGAGCGGGATCCCGAGCGCGTCGAGCTGCGCCTGGAAGCTGGATCTGCTCCGACCCTGCGCATCGCTGCTTGATAGCGTGAGCGTTTCCGCCCCCGCAGCAACTGCGAACAGGAACACAGTTGCCGCCACGGCCAATCGGCGTAGTGCAAGAAGCAGCATCCTTACCTCCGCGCAACATGCCGATGCTAGCTTGGTTTTCAGGATTCCCGCAACTGCCGGCATTCCGGGCGCCGAACCGGGGGTTCGACAACGCCAGCAGAGACCATCCTGCCGGCCCGCTCGCGCTCGGCGCACCGGCACGCCGGGTGGAGCATAAGTAGCGGTCTTGACCGCGCACGCAATGCTCGGTGGGCTCCGTGGCTGCGGCGACACATCGCTTGCCGCTACGATGCGACCCGGTTCGGAGCGAGCGGGATCGCGGTTCCGCCCGCACTTCCCGCCCGCGGGTTGATGCCGATCAACGCGCCCAGAGTTATATGCGCAAGAGTGGGGTGCGCCGGCGTCCGGCAGAAGGGGTCCCCCGATGCGCGCGATGATCCTTGAGCGGCCGAACGTGCCGCTGGCCCTGCGCGAGACCGCGCGACCCGAGCCGGGTCCCGGTGAGGTGCGGCTGAAGGTCGAAGCCTGCGGTGTCTGCCGCACCGACCTGCATATCCGCGACGGCGAGCTTACCGATCCGGCGCTGCCGCTGGTCTTGGGGCACGAGATCGTCGGCCGAGTCGATGCGATCGGCCCGGGGGTGGCCGGGCTGTCGCCGGGCGACCGGGCCGGAGTGCCGTGGCTAGGGCGGACCTGCGGCCGCTGCCCGCATTGCGCGGCCGGGCGCGAGAACCTCTGCGACGCACCCGCGTTCACCGGCTACAGCCGTAACGGCGGCTACGCGGATTTCTGCGTGGCCGATGCGGCCTACGTCTTTCTGCTCTCCGGCGTGACCGATCCGGTGGCGCTAGCACCGCTGCTCTGTGCCGGGCTGATCGGCTACCGGACCCTGAAGCTCGCGGGGCCGGCCCAGCGCGTTGGGCTCTATGGCTTCGGCGCGGCGGCGCATCTCCTCTGCCAGCTCTGCGCCTGGCAGGGGCGCGAAGTCTTTGCCTTTACCCGGGCGGGCGACACCGCCGCGCAGGATTTCGCCCGGGACCTGGGCGCCGCCTGGGCGGGGTCCTCCGACGAGCTGCCGCCCGAGCCGCTCGACGCGGCGCTGATCTTCGCGCCAATCGGCGCGCTGATCCCGCAGGCGCTGAGGGCGGTGCGCAAGGGCGGCAGCGTCGTCTCGGGGGGCATCCACATGAGCGACATCCCGTCCTTTCCCTACGCCGATCTCTGGCACGAGCGGGTGATCCGGTCGGTCGCAAACCTGACTCGGGCCGACGGCGAGGAGTTCCTGCCCATGGCGATCGAGGCCGGGATCGAAACCCACACCACCAGCTACCCGCTGGAGCGCGCCAACGAGGCGCTCGACGACCTGCGCGCCGGCCGCCTGCAGGGTGCGGCGGTGCTGGTTCCCTGAGGCCGGAGGGCCGGGCATGGCCGACGACCAATCGGAGGTGATCCGCTTCCTGATGGACCCCGCCACCTACGGCGGCGCAAAGCCCGAGCATGTGGAGACCCACGGTGCCCACGTCTTCCTCGCCGGCGATGTGGCGCTGAAGATGAAGCGGGCGGCGAAGTACGACTACATGGATTTCTCCACGCTCGCATTGCGCGAGAGGATGCTCCGGCGAGAACTGGAGCTCAATCGCCCGGCGGCGCCGGAGATCTACCGCGACGTCCTGCCGGTGACGCGGCAGGCCGGCCGGCTAGCGCTGGGCGGCTCGGGAGAGCCGGTGGACTGGGTGCTGCGGATGTGGCGCTTTCCGAAGGCGAGCGAGCTTTGCGAGGTGGCCGCGCGGGGCGGGCTCGACGACAGGCTCGCCGAGGCGCTCGGCCACCAGCTGGCCGATTACCACGCGAGGGCCCCGCTGCGCATGGCGGACGGTGCCGCGTTGATCGTCGCGATCCTCGACGAGCTCGATGCCGCCTTCGCGACCATGGTCTCGGACCTCGGCGGGGCGCGGCTGGCCCGGCTCCGGCGCGCCGCGCGTGCGGCGCTGGAGGCCGTGGCGCCGCTGCTTCGCGCACGCGGCGCGCATGGGCACGTGCGCCGCTGCCACGGCGACCTGCACCTCGGCAACCTCGTGCTCATCGACGGCCGGCCGGTTCCCTTCGATGCGCTGGAATTCGACGAGGAGCTCGGCACCTGCGACGTGCTCTACGATCTGGCCTTCCTGATCATGGACCTGCGCCATCGCGGCCTCGCGCGTGCCGCCAATCTCACGCTGAATGCCTGGCTCCTCTCCCGCGACGGCATGGAGGACGCGGGTCTCGCGGCGCTGCCCTTGTTCCTCGCGGTGCGGGCGGCGATCCGGGCGATGGTGGAGGTGCAGACCGACAGGGCGGCGGGTCATCCGGGACAATCCCGCGACGACGCCCGCGCTTATCTCGACGAGGCGCTGGCCGTCCTTTCCCCGGCCCCGCCGCGGCTCGTTGCGGTGGGCGGGGTCTCGGGCACCGGCAAGACGACGCTCTGCCGCCGACTCGCCCCGGAGATCGGCGCGGCGCCGGGGGCGGTGCATCTGCGCAGCGATCTCGAGCGCAAGCGCCTTGCCGGGGTCGACGCCCTGGCCCGGCTCCCCGACGAGGCGTACGGGAAGGCCGCGGACGACGCGGTCTATGCCCGGCTGCTGGACCGTGCCGAGACCTTGCTGGCGGCTGGCCGCACGGTGTTGCTGGATGCCACATGGCTTGCACCCGACAGGCGCGTCAGTTCCGAGGCTCTGGCCCGTCGTGCCGGGACTGCGTTCACCGGCCTCTGGCTGGAAGCGCCGGAGGCGGTCCTGAAAGCGCGGGTGACCCGGCGCCGCGGCGATGCATCGGATGCCGACGCCGGGGTGGTGTCGCGGCAGATGCAGGTCGTGACCGGCGCAACTGACTGGCGGCGGATCAACGCTGCCGGACAGCTCGAGACTACCCTCGCATCGGCGCTCACGGCGCTTGCGGAGTGACGGGAGATCTTGTTCCGTTGTCTTCGAGAGACCCGATCTCCGGGCGACCCCTTGCTCGCGGCAATCCGATTGGTTGCTTGCGGGCCTGAATCTTGTCGCCGAGAATGGCCATCGCACGTTGCCGGGTCCCCTACTCGAACCGGTGCCGCGAACCGTCGACGACCCGCTCCTCGATCGCCTCCCAGTCCCAGTCGATGCCGATGCCGGGCTCGGAGGACGGCAGCGCATGGCCGTCGCGGATCTCGAGCGCGCTCAGCGTCACGTCGTCAAGCTGCGGGATGTACTCGAGAAGCGGAGCGTTGGGAACGGCACAGACGAGGCTCGCGTGCAGCTCCATCAGGAAATGCGGGCAGATCGGCACATTGAACGCTTCGGCCAGGCCGGCGATCTTCAGCCAGGGCGTGATGCCGCCGACCCGCGCCACGTCGGCCTGAACCACCGCGCAGGCGCCCTGCTCCAAGTATTCCTTGAACTGGCTCAGGCTGTAGAGGCTCTCGCCCACGGCGATGGGAACGCGCGAATGCCGGGCGAGCTCGCGGTGCGCTCCAACATCGTCGGCGGGCATCGGCTCCTCGAACCAGTCGATCCCGAGCTCGGCGAGCATGTCGGCGCGGCGCAGCGCCTCGGCCAGGGTGAAGGCCTGGTTCGCGTCGACCATGAGGCGGAACGCGTCGCCGACGGCCTCGCGGACCGCCGCCAGGCGCGATCGGTCCTCGGCGAGGGTGGGCTTGCCGATCTTGAGCTTCGCCCCGGCGAAGCCCGCCGCCTGCATCGCCAGCGCGTCCTCGACCAGCGCCTCGGCGGGCAGGTGCAGCCATCCGCCCTCGGTCGTGTAAAGCGGCACGCGCGTCTGCGCGCCTCCTGCGAGCCGCCAGAGCGGCAGCCCGGCCCGGCGGCAGCGCAAGTCCCAGAGCGCGGTGTCGATCGCGGCGAGCGCAAGCGAGGTGATCGCCCCCACGGCGGTTGCGTGCGTGGAAAACAGGAGATCCCGCCAGATGCCGCCGATCTCCTCGGCCTCGCGACCGATGAGGCGCGGCGCCAGGGTCTCCTTCAGGAGGCTAATCACCGCCAGCCCTCCGGTGCCGATCGTGTAGCAGTAGCCGGTGCCGGCCTCGCCCTCCTCGTCCGTGATGCGGACGATCGGGGTCTGCTGGCTCGTGAAGGCCTGGATCGCGTCGGTCCGCTGGACCTTCGGAGCAAGGTCCACCATGAGGATTTCGACGAGAGTGATACGTGCCATCGACTGCGCCCCTCGAGTGATCGGTCTTTGGCCAACCTTCCACAAAGCCGGCGGCAACTCACCGGAAAATGCGGCCCGCCGGCGGCCCCGGGCGTTTTCGGACATGCACGGCCACGATTTCGGGAAGCGCGCGCCTGGCCACGCGCGCTCCCTCAGCGCGCAAGAGGCTGGCGATGGGGCTACGCTGCTCCCGTCGCTTCTGCCGTCGCTCCCCGCGGCGGGGAGGGCACGCCCTCGGGCACGATCCGGAGCACGCGCAGCGCGTTCAGGATCACCGTCACGTCTATCGCCTCCTGCAGGATCGCCCCCTCGACCGGCGAGATCAGCCCGAAGGCGGCAGCGATCATGCCGGCGATGGAAAGCCCGAGCCCCGCGACCACGCTCTGCAGCGCGATCGACCGTGCGCCCTTTGCGATGATCAGGCCCGGCAGGATCGGGTCGAGCCTGTCGACCAGGATCACCACATCGGCAGCCTCGGCAGAGGCCGCCGCGCCGCGCGCGCCCATCGCCACGCCGAGATCGGCCGCGGCCAGCGCCGGCGCGTCGTTGATCCCGTCGCCCATCATCATCGCCGGCCCGTCCTTGCCCTCGGTCAGCGCCAAAAGCACCTTCTCGTCGGGTGTGAGCCCGGCTCTCACCGCCTCGAGCCCGAGCCCGTCGGCCACTGCGTGGGCCACCGCCGGTCGGTCGCCGGTGGCGAGGACGATCCGCTCGATTCCGGCCCGCCTGAGCGCGTCCAGAAGCTCGGCGGCGCCCTCCCGCAAGAGGTCGGCCAGCACCAGCCGTCCGGCGAGCTGGCCGCTGACCCCGACCGCGACGAGCACCGATCCGGCGGCGCGCGCCGCCTCCGCGCCATCGGTCTCGGCAACTCGCAGGGCCACGAAATCGGCGCCGCCGACCACCACCGCGCGGTCCTCGACCCGGCCTGCGACGCCCTCTCCCGGGCTCTCCTCCGCTGCCTCAGGCAGCGCGAGGCGCATTCCCCGCTCGCGGGCCTCGGCGACGATCGCACGGGCGATCGGGTGCTTGGAGACCTGGTCGAGCGAGGCGGCGAGCCGAAGCACCTCCTCGGGCGTAAAGCCGGGGGCGGGGTCGATCGAGACGATCTTCGGCCGGCCTTCGGTGAGCGTGCCGGTCTTGTCGAGAATGAGCGTTCGGATTCGCGCCAGAGTCTCCAGCGACTTGGCGCCCTTGAACAGAACGCCGTAGCGGGCGCCGCGGGAAAGGCCCGCCACAAGCGCGACGGGGACCGCCAGGATCAGCGGGCAGGGCGTGGCCACGACCAGCACCGCCACCGCGCGGATCGGGTCGGCGGTGGCGGTCCAGGCGGCGCCGGCGAGGACCAGGGTGACGGCCAGGAAGCCCAGCGCGTACTGGTCGGCCAGCCGCGACATCGGCGCCTTCGAGCGCTGCGCCGCCTCGACCAGGCGGACGATGCCGGCATAGGTGCTTTCCTCGGCGCGGCGGGTGGCCAGCATGTCGAAAGCGGGGCCGGCGTTGGTGGCGCCGCTCATCACCGCATCGCCGTGGCCGAGCCGGACCGGCATCGCCTCGCCGGTCAGCGCCGACTGGTCGAGGAGTGCCCCGCCATTGGCGACCGTTCCGTCCACCGGCGCCACGTCGCCCTGGCGGATCATGAGTCGGTCGCCCGGCTCGATGGCGTCGAGCGGCACCTCCTCGAGACCGCCGTCGCGGTGCCGAACGGCCGAGCGCGGCACCCGCTCGAGCAGGCTCTGCATCTCGCGCCGGGCGCGGCCCTCGGCGAAGCTTTCGAGGAAGCTGCCGCCGGCATACATCAGCGCCACCACGGCCGCCGCCAGGGTCTCGCCGAAGACGAGCGCCGCGGTCATCGACAGCGCGGCGACGTGGTCGAGGCCGTACTCGCCATCCTTCAGGCTGACGACGATCTCGAAGAACAGCGCGGCGAGGATCGGCAGCGTGCCTGCCGCCCAGAACAGCTCGGCCAGCGCCTCCCGTCCGGAGATCCACGCGGCCCCGCCCCCGGCCAGGCCGATGAGCGCGAGCACCAGAAGGGCCGTGCCGGTCTTGCGGAGCGCCATCGGTGTCGGGTCAGGCCGGGCGCCGCCTCACCCGGTGCCGCGGGCGGCCTCGGGGTGGGTCGCGATGAAGTGCTTCAGCGCGGCGAAGAGCTCCTTGGCGTGGGCGACGTCGTCGCGGTGCAGCGCCTCGCGGATGTCGTCGCAGATCATCCGGTTCACCTCCTGCGGGCCCTTGGGCAGGTGCATGAGGTAGTCGGCCAGCGTCGCGG
The DNA here is from genome assembly GCA_041621405.1 of Paracoccaceae bacterium. Taxonomy (GTDB): domain Bacteria; phylum Pseudomonadota; class Alphaproteobacteria; order Rhodobacterales; family Rhodobacteraceae; genus JBFKAV01. The sequence goes on along the minus strand of JBFKAV010000002.1, from coordinate 45,463 downwards.
CGGCGATGCCCTCCACGTGTTCGTGCTCGCCGATCGCGGCGATCTCCTCGCGGCTGAGCGGGCACATGTCGAGGATGTCTTCGAGGCTGATCATGCGCGGGTCTCCTGTGCTTCCGTTCCGGGGAAAACTAGCATGGGAGCGAGGGCCAGGAGTTGACCCAGAACAAGGGAAGCGGACGCTGTTCGGGCGCAAGGGGCGGCCGGGAATGCAGGCGGAAGCGCGTGATAGGCCGCCCCGCTTTCACAGTGAAAGCTCAGGCCAAGTGCTTGCTCCAAAACGATTTCTGAAATTTCGTTTACCGAAAATCAACCTGATATCACGCCCGAATGGCGCGACCGGCGCACGCAGGGCCGCTCAGCCCAGGAACGCCGCCACGGCGGCTTCGAACTCGCGCGGCTTCTCGGCGTGGAGCCAGTGGCCGGCGCCGGGGATCTTGGCGAAGCGGGCCTTCGGAAAGAGCGTACGCGCCGCCTCGCGGTGCTCGGGACGTACGTAGTCGGAGGCGGCGCCGGAGAGGAACAGCACCGGGCCCTCGAAGCTGCCTTCGACCGGCTCCCAGCCGACGATCCGCGACATCTCGGCCTCGAGCGCGTCGAGGTTGAGTCGCCAGCGCGGCGGCTCGGCCTTGAGGTCGAGCGACTGCAGCAGGAAGGCGCGCGTGCCCGGGTCGGGCACGGCGTCCGCGAGCCGGCGGTCCGCCTCGCCGCGCGAGGCGACGCCGTCGAGGTCAAGCCCGCGCATCGCGTGGACGAGCTGCGCCTGGCTGTGGCCGTAGGCGGCCGGCGCGATATCGGCCACGACAAGCCGGTTCACCGCCGCGGGATGCTCAAGCGCCAGACGCATCGCCGCCTTGCCGCCCATCGAGTGGCCCAGAACGTCGGCCCGCCCGCCATGTTCGGCAATCACCGCGGCGAGGTCGGCGGCGAGATCACCGTAGCCGTGGGAGGCGCTCCAGAAGCTTTCGCCGTGATTGCGCATGTCGACCGTCAGCACCGGGCGGCGCTCGGAAAGCCGCCGGGCGATCACGCCCCAGTTCCGGGCCGAGCCGAAGAGCCCGTGCGCGATCAGGAGCGGCGGCAGCGCCGTGGCTTCGCCGGTGACGATGACGTTCAGCATGGGCCCGGCCATAGCGCAGCCCGAGCGCCGGGGCCAGAGCGGTTGCGCGCCGATCGCCGCCTGAACTAGGCTCGCGCCAAGCGGACAGGGCGAGGGTCGGATGCGCGAGAGAACGACGGCGGACCTGGCGGAAGCGGTTTCGCTCATGCTGCAGCAGAAGCTGGGGGTGAGAGGCGCCGGGCTTGAGGCCAAGCTCGCCCGCGCCGGGCGCCGTCTGCCTCGCCGCATCCGCCGCCGTGTGGCCGAGATCGCCGAGGCCGAGAAGCGCGAGGGCAATCCGAAGCTGGCGCGGATGACCGACCCGGCGGCGCTGGCCCAGGCCTTCGACGAAGTTGAGGCGCACCTCAACAGGATCGACGTGGCCGACCGCCGCTGGGGCGCGGTGCTCGGCATGCTCGGCTCGGTCGCGATCAGCCTGCTCGTGGTCTTCGCGGCCCTGGTGAGCTACCTGGTCTGGCAGGGGCATCTGTAAGGCCCGGCGGAGGGTCGCGACCTTCCGGCCCTGCAGGCGCCGCCCGTCGCCACGCGACGCGAAGGTAGCCGCGGCTTGAGTAGAGCCTCGGGCCAGGACCCCGCAGGGGATCCCGGCCGTGCCCGGGCCTCAGAGCCCCGGATAGATCGGGAAGCGGGCGCAGAGTTCCTCGACCTCGGCCTGCACTCTGGCCTCGACCTCGCCGTTGTCGTCCTCGCCATTGGCGGCAAGGCCGTCGACCACCGCGACGATCCAGCGGCCGATCTGGCGGAACTCGGCCTCGCCGAAGCCGCGGGTGGTGCCGGCCGGCGAGCCGAGGCGGATGCCGGAGGTGACCGTCGGCTTCTCGGTGTCGAACGGAATCCCGTTCTTGTTGCAGGTGATGTGGGCCCGGCCCAGCGCCCTCTCCGTGGCGTTGCCCTTCACCCCCTTGGGGCGCAGGTCGACGAGCATCAGGTGGGTGTCGGTGCCTCCCGTGACGATGTCGAGCCCGCCCTTCATCAGCTCGTCGGCCAGCGCCTGCGCGTTCTTCACGACCTGCTGCTGGTAGGCCTTGAACTCGGGTCGCAGCGCCTCGCCGAATGCCACCGCCTTGGCGGCGATCACGTGCATCAGGGGCCCGCCCTGGATACCGGGGAAGATCGCCGAGTTCACCTTCTTGGCGATCTCCTCGTCGTTGGTCAGGATCATGCCGCCGCGCGGGCCGCGCAGCGTCTTGTGGGTCGTCGTGGTGGCGACATGGGCGTGCGGGAAGGGCGTGGGGTACTCACCGGAGGCGACCAGCCCGGCGATGTGGGCGATGTCGGCCATCAGGTAGGCGCCAACCGAATCGGCGATCTCGCGCATGCGGGCGAAGTCGATCACCCGCGGGATCGCCGAGCCGCCGGCGATGATGATGCGCGGCTTGTGCTGCGTGGTCAGCGCAGCCATCTGGTCGTAGTCGATCTGCATGTCCTGCTGGCGCACGCCGTACTGGACGGCGGTGAACCACTTGCCCGACTGGTTCGGCCGGGCGCCGTGGGTGAGGTGGCCGCCGGCTTCGAGGCTCATCCCGAGCACGGTGTCGCCGGGCTGCAGCAGCGCGTTGTAGACGCCCTGGTTGGCCTGGGAGCCCGAATGCGCCTGCACGTTGGCGAAGGCGCAGTCGAAGAGCTTGCAGGCGCGCTCGATCGCCAGCGTCTCGGCGACGTCGACATACTGGCAGCCGCCGTAGTAGCGCTTGCCCGGGTAGCCTTCGGCATACTTGTTGGTCATCACCGAGCCCTGCGCCTCCATCACGGCGCGGCTGACGATGTTCTCGCTGGCGATCAGCTCGATCTCGTGGCGCTGGCGGCCGAGCTCCTTCTGCATCGCTCCGAAGATCTCGGCGTCGCGCGTCTTCAGGCTCTCGGTGAAGAAGCCGCTGTCGCGGTGCGGTGCGTTCATGGGGTGCCCTCCTCGGCCCGGGGATGGGGCGCTGTCTAGCGGAAACGCCCCAAGGCGCAAAGTGCGGAAAGCGGCATTCCTTGCAGGCCGGGCGGCGCTTGTGTTTCCGATCCGCGCTTGCAATGACTTTTGAAACCGGGGGGGAGCGCCATGGCCGGACGGCGGAAGATCGCCTTTCTCGCCAGCGAGGCCGAGATCGCGCAGGCGGCGCTGAGGGCGCTTTCGGCCTCCTACGGCAACGCCGTGACCGGCGAGGCCGAGGTGATCGTGGCGCTGGGCGGCGACGGCTTCATGCTCCAGACGCTGAACGCCACCCAGGCGCTCGACGTGCCGGTCTACGGCATGAACTGCGGCACGATCGGCTTTCTGATGAACGAATACGGCGAGGCGGGGCTCAACGATCGGCTGGACCAGGCCCAGGAGGAGGTGATCCATCCGTTGCGGATGCGCGCCCATGCCGCGGACGGCGAAGTGACCGAGGCGCTGGCGATCAACGAGGTCTCGATCCTGCGCGCGGGGCCGCAGGCGGCGAAGCTCCGGATCACCGTGGACGGCCGGGTCAGGATGGAGGAGTTGGTCTGCGACGGGGCGCTGGTGGCCACCCCCGCCGGATCGACCGCCTACAACTACTCGGCGCACGGCCCGATCCTGCCGATCGGCGCCGAGGTACTGGCCCTGACCGCGATGGCGGCGTTCCGGCCGCGGCGATGGCGCGGCGCGCTTCTGCCGAGCAGCGCCAAAGTGCGTTTCGACGTGCTCGAGGCCGACAAGCGCCCGGTGATGGCCGATGCCGACAGCCGCTCGTCGACGGTCGCGGTGGCGGTCGAAGTCGAGATCGAGCACGCCGTGCGCCACCGGCTCCTGTTCGACCCCGGCCACGGGCTGGAGGAGCGGCTGATCCGCGAGCAGTTCGCGTGAGCCGCGTTCCGCCGGAGGCGCTTCGAAGCTTCGCGGCGGCGTGCTACGGCAAGCTCGGGGTTCCGGACGCGGCGGCGCGGCTCTTGGCCGACAGCCTGGTGCAGGCCGATCTCTGGGGCCATCAGTCGCACGGGGTGATGCGCACGTTCTGGTACGCCGCCCGGATGCGCAGCGGCGCCATGGACGTTTCCGCCGAGCCCCGGGTGGTCAGCGACGCCGGCGCGCTCAGGGTGCTCGACGGGCAGGACGGCATCGGCCAGGTCATCGCGGCCCGCGCCATGGGCGAGGCCATCGCTGCGGCCAGGGCGCACGGGATCGGCGCGGTCGCGGTGCGGAACTCAGGCCATTTCGGCACGGCGATGTACTTCACCCGCATGGCTGCCGCCGAGGGCTGCATCGGCTTTCTCTCCACCAACGCGAGTCCCGCGATGGCGCCCTGGGGCGGGCGGCAGAAGCAGGTGGGCAACAACCCCTGGTCCTGGGCCGCGCCGGCTGGTCGCTATCCGCCGATGATGCTCGACATCGCCAACACGTCGGTGGCGCGCGGGAAGCTCTACCTCTCCCGCCAGCGGGGCGAGGCGATCCCCGAAGGCTGGGCGATCGACGCCGAGGGCCGGGCCACCACCGACCCCGCGGCGGGCATCGTCGGTGCGATCCTGCCGATGGCCGGGCACAAGGGCTATGGCATCTCGGTCCTGATGGACGTGCTCTCGGGCGTCCTGTCCGGCAGCGGCTTCGGCCAAGCGGTGACCGGCCCCTACGTGGCCGAGGGGCGCAGCGGGGTCGGCCACCTCGCCATCGCCATCGACATCGCCGCCTGTCGGCCCCTCGCCGCGTTCGAGGCGGACATGGAGCAGATGATCGAGACATTGAAATCGGCCCCGCGCGCGCCGGGGGTGGAAGAAATCTTCTTTCCTGGTGAACCCGAGGCGCGGAATGCCGAGAGGGGTCTCGCCGAAGGGATCGAGCTGCCCGCGGCGACGTGCGAGGAATTGAGGGATGAGGCCCTGCGGCTTGGGGTGTCCGCGCCGTTCTGACGGCTTCAGACGCGCCGGAGCCGGATCACCACGTCTACCCGCGCCACCTCGGCCCCCTCGGGCGCCTGCGGCAGGCGGGAGAATTCCAGCTCCGCGGCCGGGGCGTCGGTGAGCTCGGCGGTGTCTTCCCAGTAGAAATGCGGGTGGTCGTCGACCCGCGTGTCGAAGTAGCTCTTCGAGCCGTCGACCGTGATCTCGCAGATCAGCCCGGCCTCGCAGAAGGCGCGGAGCGTGTTGTAGACGGTGGCGAGCGACACCTTCTCGCCCGCGGCGCAGGCGGCCTCGTAGAGGCTTTCGGCGGTGACGTGGCGGTCGTTTCCGTCGCCCACCAGGAGCGCTGCCAGCGACAGCCGCTGACGCGTGGGCCTGAGCCCCGCGCCGGCGAGCCAGCGCGATCCCCTTCTTTCGGCCTCGGGCGTCATCTCTCGGCGCTGTCCTTTGCCGCTACGGTCCGCCTTGTATAGAACCCCCAAGCGTCGGTTTTCAATATGAATCGTCCCTCGGATCGGCACGCCGCCCGGCTCCGGCCCGGGGCCGTCTTGCCCTTGCACGCGCGCGAACCCGGGTGCTAGAGGGAGTCCGAACGATCCAGACCGGGCGGGGGGCCGGGTGCAATGGGCGAGTTTCCGACGAGCTTCGACAAGGAGGCGCTGCTGGCCTGCGCCCGCGGCGAGCTCTTCGGTCCCGGAAACGCGCAGCTGCCGCTGCCGCCAATGCTGATGATGGACCGGATCACGGATATCTCTGGCGACGGCGGTCCGCACGGCAAGGGCCACGTGGTGGCCGAGTTCGACATCCACCCCGACCTCTGGTTCTTCGAGTGCCATTTCCCGGGCAATCCGATCATGCCGGGCTGCCTCGGCCTCGACGGGCTCTGGCAGCTCACCGGCTTCAACCTCGGATGGCGCGGCTGGCAGGGCCAGGGCTACGCGCTCGGGGTAGGCGAGGTGAAGCTCACCGGCATGGTCCGGCCCGACCGCAAGAAGATCACCTATTTCGTCGACTTCACCAAGGCGCTGCAGTCGCGCCGGCTGACCATGGGCGTGGCCGACGGCCGCGTGGAAGCCGACGGCGAAACCATCTACATCGTCAAGGACATGAAGGTCGGCCTCGCGCCTGCCGCCGACTGAGGAGGAACGCCCATGCGCCGTGTCGTCATCACCGGGCTCGGCATCGTCTCGCCCATCGGCAACAACGCCGAGGAAGTCACCGCCGCGCTGAAGGCGGGCCGCTCGGGGATCAGCTTCGCCGAGGACTATGCCGCGCACGGCTTCCGCTGCCAGGTGCACGGGAAGCCGGACATCGTGCTCGAGGACGTGATCGACAAGCGCGACCTGCGCTTCATGGGCCCGGGCGCGGCCTACAACTTCATCGCCATGGAGCAGGCGATCGCCGACAGCGGGCTCGAGGAGTCCGACGTCTCCAATCCGCGCAGCGGGTTGATCATGGGCTCGGGCGGGCCTTCGACCTCGAACTTCTTCGAGGCGCACCGGATCGTCATGGAGAAAGGCGCGCCGAAGCGCATGGGGCCGTTCATGGTGACGCGCTGCATGTCGTCGACCAATTCCGCCTGCCTGGCCACGCCGTTCAAGATCAAGGGCGTGAACTACTCGATCACCTCGGCCTGCTCGACCTCGGCGCATTGCATCGGCAACGGCGTGGAGCAGATCCAGCTGGGCAAGCAGGACATCGTCTTCGCCGGCGGCGGGGAAGAGGTCGACTGGACGCTCTCGTGCCTCTTCGACGCGATGAACGCGATGAGCTCGAAGTACAACGACACGCCCGAGACCGCGTCCCGCCCCTACGACGCCACCCGCGACGGCTTTGTCATCGCTGGCGGCGGCGGCGTTGTGGTGCTGGAGGAGCTGGAGCACGCCCGGGCCCGCGGCGCGAAGATCTACGCCGAGGCCACCGGCTACGGCGCCACATCCGACGGCTACGACATGGTGGCGCCCTCCGGCGAGGGCGGCGAGCGCTCGATGCGGCTCGCACTCTCGACCCTGCCCGAGGACCGCAAGGTCAGCTACATCAACGCCCACGGCACCTCGACCCCGGCGGGCGACGTGACCGAGGTGGAGGCGATCCGCCGGGTGATGGGCGAGGACCACCCGGTGATCGGCTCGACCAAGTCGATGACCGGCCATTCGCTCGGCGCCACCGGCGTGCACGAGGCGATCTATTCGCTCCTGATGATGGAGCATGGCTTCATCGCGCCCTCGATCAACGTGACCACGCTCGACCCCGCGATCCGGCCCGACGAGATCGTCACCGAGCTCCGCGAGGGCGTGGCGCACGACAGCGTTCTTTCCAACTCCTTCGGCTTCGGCGGCACCAACGCCACGCTTCTCCTCTCCAGATTTCATGGGTGACGGTTCATGGCCAACCTGATGCAGGGCAAGCGCGGGCTTGTCATGGGCGTCGCCAACGACCGCTCGATTGCCTGGGGCATCGCGCGGGCGATGGCCGACGAGGGCGCCGAGCTCGCCTTCACCTACCAGGGCGAGGCCTTCGGCAGCCGGGTCGAGCCGCTTGCCACATCGATCGGCTCGAGTATTCTCGTCGATGTCGACGTCACCGACGATGCATCGCTCGACCGGGCCTTCCAGCGGCTGAAGGATGAATGGGGCACGATCGACTTCCTGGTCCATGCCATCGCCTATTCCGACCGGAACGAGCTGACGGGCAGGTTCATCAACACCACGCGGGCAAACTTCCTCAACTCGCTCAACATCTCCTGCTTTTCCTTCATCGACGTGGCGCGCCGGGCAGCGCCCCTGATGCCCGAGGGCGGTACGCTCTTGACGCTGACCTACCAGGGCTCGAACCGGGTGACGCCCTATTACAACGTGATGGGCGTGGCGAAGGCGGCGCTGGAAAGCGCGGTCAGGTATCTCGCCAACGATCTCGGCCCCGACGGCATTCGGGTGAACGCGATCAGCCCCGGGCCGATGAAGACGCTGGCCGGCGCCGCCATCGGCGGGGCGCGCAAGACGTTCCGGATGACCGAGGCCAATTCGCCGCTCAGGAAGAACGCCACCCTCGAGGCGATCGGCGGCACCGCGGTCTACCTGGCCTCGGATTACGGCCGCTGCACCACCGGCGAGATCGTCCTCGTCGACGGCGGCTACCACGTCCTGGGGATGCCGCAGCCCGAAAACCTCTGAGGACGCTCAGCGCCCTTCGTCCAGTTCCGCCCGCTGTGCCTCGAGCCCCTCGCGGAAGCTCTCGGCATCGCCGAAGGGTAGGATTCCGGGGTAGCGGCTATGCGGGTCGGGCAATGCACGGGAATGCTTGATCGGACACCAGTACTGCTCGGTGTGCGCCGCCACCTCGCGGGCATAGGCGATGACGCCGTTCGCGTAGCCGCAATAGACGCAGTTGAGCTTCTGCAGCCCGTCCAGGGAGCCGAGCTGGTGGCGATCGAGGAAGACGTAGGCGCCGCGGCGGACCTTGGGGACGCGGAAGACTGGGAAGCAGACGCGCTGGTAGAGCGTCACGGTCAGATCGAGAAGGCCGAGCGGCACGACCATCGCGTAGATCACTGGCGCCGTCAGCACCACCAGGGGCCGGGTGCGGGCGAGAAAGCCGGAGAGCCGCTCCTTCGCCGCGCGGTGGCGGGCGCGGGCCTCGGCGTCGAAAACCACCCGTCGGCGCTCGATATGGCAGCGGAATTCCTCGCGGCCTTCCGCCAGCTCCGACTCAAGCTCCTCCCGTAGCTCGCGGAGCCGCGCCCGGATCCGCTCGATCGCCGTCTCAATGCCCCTCCCCCTCGCGCCTCAGCCCGGCATCGCCGCTGGCGTCATCATGCCCACCGCCGCACCGCCCGGATCCTCCAGGATCGCGATCCGGCCCACGCCCGGCACCTCGAAGGGCGGGCGGATCACCTTGCCGCCGCGCTCCTCGGTCGCCTTCACGGCGGCGTCGACATCGTCGACAGCGATATAGGTGAACCAGCGCGTCGGCACCCTGTCCATGCCCGGAACACCGGCCATGTCCATCACCGCGGCCACCGGCCTGCCCTGCGCCATGGCGACGTGGTAATCCCCGCCTTCGCCCGTCTGCATCCTGTCCCAGCCCCAGCCGCAAACCGCGCCGTAGTAGCTGCGGGCCGCCTCGGGATTGCGCGTCACGAGCTCCGACCAGTAGGTGATACCGTGCATGTCGGTCATTGCCTCCTCCCTGCCTGGAATGAGCCGCGAGCCTAGCACGGACCGAAGCGTCGCGGCATCGGTGGCACCGCCGGGCCGGCGCCACTCCGCCGAGCCATGGGCGGAGGCCCGCCCGAGCCCCCGCGCCAGAGGCGAGGGGGCGAGAGGAAGGTCTTGCGGCCGCAAGGCCGCGCCGCCCTGCAGGCGTCAGACGATCTCGACGAGCTCGACGGCGAACGTCAGGTCCTTGCCGGCGAGCGGGTGGTTGGCGTCGAGCACCACCACCTCCTCGGTGACCTCGGCCACCCTGACCGGCAGGCTCTGCCCGTCGGGCCCGCGCAGCGCCAGCGCGGTGCCGATCTCGAGCGGGACCTCCTGGGGCACCTGGGCGCGCGGAAACTCCTGCAGCCGCTCCGGGTCGTGCTCGCGATAAGCGTCGGTAGCCGGAACCTCCACGGTCTTGGCCTCGCCCACCTCCATGCCGGAGATTGCGGAGTCGAGGCCCGGGATGATCTGGCCCGAACCGACGGTGAATTCGAGCGGCGCGCGGCCGTCCGAGCTGTCGAACACGGTGCCGTCTGCCAGCGTGCCGGTGTAATGGATGCGAACGGTGTCGCCCGCCTTGACCTCGGTCATGGGCTATCCTTTCGGGTCGTCTAGAGGGGTGAATTCGGGAGGCCGCCCTTCGTGGGCAGGTGCTCCGGCTTGCCGCGAGCCTGCCGCCTCGTGGGGCCGATGTAAACCCCGCCCGTTCCCCTTCCCCTGCCCCGCGCCGCGTGCCAGTCTCGCCCGCGTGGAAGGAGCCTGCCCATGCCGATCCGCGCCTGCGTCTTCGATGCCTACGGCACGCTTTTCGACGTCGCCGCCGCCGCGCGCCAGGCCGCCGCCGAGCCCGGCGGCGAGAAGCTCGCCGAGGTCTGGCCGAAGCTCGCCGCCGACTGGCGCGCCAAGCAGCTGCAATACACCTGGCTGCGCGCCGTGATGGCCGCCCATACCGATTTCTGGACCGTCACCCGGGACGGGCTCGACTGGGCGCTCGAGGCGCAGGGTCTCGGCGACGACGACGCCCTGCGCGAGCGCCTCCTCGGTCTCTACTGGGCGCTCGCCGCCTACCCCGAAGTGCGCGGAATGCTGGAGGCGCTGAAGGCGAAGGGCCTGGTCACCGGAATCCTCTCGAACGGTTCGCCCGACATGCTCTCGGCCGCCGTCGCCTCGGCCGGGATCGGCGCGCTGCTCGACGACGTGCTCTCGGTCGAGGCGGTCGGCATCTTCAAGCCCGCGCGCGGGGTCTACGACCTCGTCGGCGCACGCTTCGGCACCGCGCCGGGGGAGGTGCTCTTCGTCTCCTCGAACGGCTGGGACGCCGCTGCTGCCGCGCATTACGGCTTCGTCACCGCCTGGGTGAACCGTGCCGCGGAGCCGTTGGACCGGCTCCCCGCGAAGCCGCGCCACGTCCTGTCCGACCTGACCCCGATCCCCGACCTCGCGGGGAAGACCTGATGCCGCGCCACACCACCTGGGACGGGCTGTCGCTGTACTACACCGACGAGGGCGAGGGGCTGCCGCTTCTCTGCCTGCCCGGCCTGACCCGCACCGGCCGCGACTTCGACTACCTCGCCCCGCACCTGCCGCCCCTGCGCCTGATCCGCCCTGACTACCGCGGCCGCGGCCAGTCCGACTGGGCCGACGACCCGATGTCCTACACCGTGCCGAACGAGGCGCAGGACGTCCTGATGCTGCTCGACCGCCTCGGCATCGAGAAGGCCGCGGTGCTCGGCACCTCGCGCGGCGGGCTGATCGGGATGATGCTGGCGGCGACCGCGAAGGACCGCTTGCTCGGGCTTGCGCTCAACGACGTCGGGCCTGTGATCGAGCGCGCCGGGCTGGAGCGGATCTCGGACTACGTCGGCCGAAACCCCTCGCTGCGCACCCATGCCGAGGCCGCCGCCGCGATGCCGCGCCACAACCCTGGTTTCCACGAGGTGCCGCCGGGGCGCTGGCTCGAAGAGGCGCGGCTGCACTACCTCGAGGCCGGGGGCCGGCTCAAGATTACCTACGACCCGGGGCTCCGCGAAGCTTTCCTCGCCGCCTTCGACGGCCCCGCCCCCGACCTCTGGCCGCTCTACGACGCCTGCGAGGGCCTGCCGCTCGCGCTGATCCGCGGTGCCCACTCCGACCTGCTCTCGCGGGAGACGGCGGAAGAGATGCGCCGCCGCCGCCCCGACATGATCTTCGCGGAGGTGCCGGGCCGCGCCCATGTCCCGTTCCTCGACGAGGCCGCGAGCGTCAAGGCGATCCGCGCCTGGCTGGAGCTCATGGCATGAACCTCGCCATGATCGAGGCCGCGGCGGAGCGGCTGAAGGGCCGCGCCCGGCTGACGCCGCTGCTCTCCTCGCCCTTTCTCGACGAGATCGCCGGCCGCCGGGTCCTGGTCAAGGCCGAGTGCCTTCAGCACACCGGCTCGTTCAAGTTCCGCGGCGGTTGGTCCGCCGTCTCGGCGCTCGATCCGGCCGCGCGCGCGAGCGGCGTCATCGCCTTATCCTCGGGCAACCACGCCCAGGGGGTGGCCTACGCGGCGCGGCTGCACGGCATCGCCTCGGTCATCGTCATGCCTGACGACGCGCCGCGCTCGAAGATCGAGAACACCCGCGCGCTCGGCGCCGAAGTGGTGCTCTACGACCGCGCCCGCGGCGAGGACCGCGACGCGATCGGCGCGTCGCTTGCGGCGGAGCGCCGGCTCACCCTGATCCGCCCCTTCGACGACCCGCAGGTGATCGCGGGCCAGGGCACGGTCGGGCTCGAGATCGCCGCGCAGGCCGAGCAAGAGGGCGTCGCAGAGGCCGAGGTGCTGATCCCCTGCGGCGGCGGCGGCTTCAGCTCGGGGATCGCGCTGGCGCTGGCCGCGAAGGCGCCCGGGCTCCGGCCGCGGACGGTGGAGCCCGAGGGCTTCGACGACGTGGCGCGCTCGCTCGTGGCGGGCGAAATCCGGGCAAACGCCCGAACCTCGGGCTCGCTCTGCGACGCGATCCTGACGCCCAGCCCCGGCCGGATCACCTTTCCGATCCTCGCCGCCCATTGCGGCCCCGGCCTCACCGTCTCAGACGACGACGCGCTCCGCGCCATGGCCGCCGCATTCGCCCGGCTGAAGATCGTGCTCGAGCCCGGCGGCGCGGTGGCGCTCGCCGCGGCGCTCTGGCAGCCCGAGGCAGTCACCGGCGATGCGGTGATCGTCGTCGCCTCCGGCGGCAATGTCGATGCCGCGCTCTACCAGACGGCGCTCGCGCGCCACGGCTGAGCCTGGCGGCCCGAGCGCCCGGCGCGAAGCGGCGGGCGCGAGAGGAGGGTCTTCGCCCCGCGAGGGGCGACCGCTTGCCTCAGTTGACGCCGCCTCGGCCGCCCGCCAAGCTGGCAGCAGGGGAGGAGCCATGCGCACACAGGTCTGCATCATCGGCGGGGGCCCCTCGGGGCTGCTCCTGTCCCAGCTACTGCACCTCTCGGGGATCGACAACATCGTCCTCGAGCGACACAGCCGCGACCACGTGCTGAGCCGGATCCGCGCCGGCGTGCTGGAATGGGGCACGGTCGACATGCTGGAGAAGGCCAAGGCCGCGCGGCGGATGCATGAGGAGGGATTTCCGCACGACGGGATCCGTCTCTCGGCGCAGAACCGCGGCTTCCGGATCGACTTCAAGACGCTGATCGGCAAGCGGATCATGGTCTACGGCCAGACCGAGGTGACGCGCGACCTCTACGAGGCGCGCGATGCGCTGGAGGGGCAGATCGTGCACGAGGCGCAGGGCGCGGCGCTGCATGACCTGGACGCCAAGCCCTACGTCACCTACGTGCAGGGCGGCACCGAGCATCGCATCGACTGCGATTTTGTCGCCGGCTGCGATGGTTTCCATGGCGTCTCCCGCGTCTCGATCCCGGCGGGCAAGATCAAGAGCTTCGAACGGGTCTATCCGTTCGGCTGGCTCGGTGTGCTGTCCGAGACGCCGCCGGTCTCCGACGAGGTGACCTACGCCAACCACCGGCGCGGCTTCGCGCTCTGCTCGATGCGCAACGAGAACCTGTCGCGCTACTACATCCAGGTCCCGGTGGACGATCCGATCGAGAAATGGACCGACAACGCCTTCTGGGACGAGCTGCGCCGGCGGCTGCCTAGCGACGCGGCCGAGAGCCTGGTCACCGGCGCCAGCGTCGAGAAGTCGATCGTGCCGCTGAGGTCCTTCGTCGCCGAGCCGCTGCGCTGGGCGAAGCTATTCCTGGTCGGCGATGCCGCCCACATCGTGCCGCCGACCGGCGCCAAGGGGCTGAACCTCGCGGTCTCGGACGTGTTCTACCTGCACGAGGCGCTGACCCGCTTCTACGGCGGCGACAAGCTGGCGCCCGACCGCTACTCGGAGCGCGCGCTGGCGCGCGTCTGGCAGGCGATCCGGTTCTCCTGGTGGATGACGACGACGCTGCACCGCTTCCCCGACCAGGACGACTTCACCCAGCACATCCAGGAGGCCGAGATCGCCTATCTGGAGCGGTCGGCCGCGGCGCAGACGCAGCTGGCCGAGAACTACGTCGGACTGCCGTACTGAGGCGCGGCGCCCCGGCCGGGGCGGGCGGCCACCTCGCGGGCGATCTCGACCAGCAGCTCGAGCCCGGGATCGGGGGCCCGCGCCTCGCGCCGGGTGATCCCGACCGCGCCGGAGAGGAAGCGCGCGCCGGTTGGAAGCGCGACGAGCTGGCCGCTGTCGAGCTCCTCGGCGACCACGCCCTCGGAGATGAACCACACCGCGTCCGAGCCGAGCACGATGCCGCGCCCGACCGCCAGGGCCACCGTCTCGAACGCGGGGCGCAGGCCGGCGATCCCGAGCGAGGCGAGGTATAGGTCGACCGGGCGGCGGATGATCGCATCCGCGGGCGGCAGGATCACCGGCGCGCCGGTCAGCACCTCGGTCGCCGGCCGGTCGGAAAGCGGGTGGCCGGCGCGGGCGGCGAGCACCACCGCCTCCTCGCTGAGATGCAGGAAGCTCAGGCCCGCCATCTCGCCCGGCGCCGGCATCCGGCCCAGCATCAGGTCGATCGCCCCCTCGCGCAGAAGCTGCATCAGGTAGGGATGCGGGCCGGTGGCGATCGAGAGCGGCGTCGCCGGGCTAAGCTCGGCGAAGCGCAGCGCGATCCGCGGAAAAAGCCGGGTCGAGGCGGTGGGCAGCACCCCCACACGCACGGGCGCCCCGGCGCCGCCAGGCTTCAGCGCCGCCGCCCCGGCCTCGAGCTCGCTCAGGCCCGAGGCGGCGTGGCGGCGGAAGAGCGCGCCCTGCTCGGTCAGCACCAGGCGCCGCCCCTGGCGGTGGAAGAGCTTCGCCCCGAGCAGCGCCTCGAGCTCGGCCAGGCTGCGCGACAGCGCCGGCTGGGTGATGCCCTGGGCGTGCGCGGCGGCGGTGAGGCTGCCCTTGCCCGCGATGTCCAGGAAGGCGCGGATATGGCGGAGCTTGATGGCGGAATGCATAATCATTTGGTTATGTATAGCGCCGCCATTTGCATTTTGCGCGCGGTTTCTTTTGTGCGAGATTATGGAAAACGGGGGGATCGGATGCAGCTCTTCCGCCAGGACTGGGGCGTCACGCATTACCGCGACGAGGGGCCGGGAGACGGCCCCGCCGTGGTCTTCGCCAATTCGCTCGGCACCGATTTCCGGCTCTGGGACAAGGTGGTGGCCCGCCTACCAGCAACCTTGCGCCTGATCCGCTACGACAAGCGCGGCCACGGCCTCTCGGACTGCCCGCCGGCGCCCTACGCCATGGGAAAGCTGGTCCGCGACATCGAGGCGCTTCTCGACCACCTAGGCGTGCGCGACGCGGTCTTCGTGGGGCTCTCGATCGGCGGCATGATCGCGCAAGGCCTGGCGGTGAAGCGGCTCGACCAGATCCGCGCCATGGTGATCTCGAACACCGCGGCCAAGATCGGCACCCGCGAGATGTGGGAGGAGCGGATCGCCGGCATCCGCGCGGGCGGGATCGAGAGCCTAGCCGACACGGTCATGGAGCGCTGGTTCTCCAAGCCATTCCGCGCCACGCCGGAGCTCGCGCTCTGGCGCAACATGCTGGTCAGGCAACCCGTCGAGGGCTACGCCGGCTGCTCGGCCGCCATCGCCGGGACGGATTTCTACACCCCCACGTCGGGCCTGACGCTGCCGACGCTGGCCATCGCCGGCAGCGAGGACGGCTCGACCCCGCCCGACCTGGTGCGCGAGACTGCCGACCTTGTGAAGGGATCGCGCTTCTACCTGATCCGCGGCGTCGGGCACCTACCCTGCGTCGAGAAACCGGAGGAATATGCCAAGATTCTGACCGGATTCCTGAAGGAGATCGGCCATGTCTGAACGCTACAAGGCCGGCATGGAGACCCGCCGCAGGGTGCTGGGCGACGCCCATGTCGACCGCGCCGAGGCGAGCAAGTCCGATTTCGACGCCCCGTTCCAGGATCTGATCACCGAGGCCGCCTGGGGCCATGTCTGGAGCCGCGACCGGATCACCCCGCGCGAGCGCTCGATGCTGACCATCGCGCTTCTCGCCGCGCTCGGCAACTTCGAGGAGGTGGCAATGCACATCCGCGCCACCGCCAATACCGGCGCGACGCGGGAGGACGTGATGGAGGCGCTTCTCCACGTCGCCATCTACGCCGGCGTGCCGCGCGCCAACCACGCCATCAAGATCGCGAAAGAGACCTTCGACGCCATGGAGAACGAGAGATGACCCAAGCCAGCTCCAAGCCTGCCGGCGAGTTCTTCCAGCGCGACCGGCGCTGGCACCCGCCCGCCTACACCAAGGACTACAAGACCTCGGTGGCGCGCTCGCCGCAGTATTCGCTCATCTCGCTGCAGAACTCCGTGAGCGAGATCACCGGCCCGGTCTTCGGCCACGGCGACATCGACCCCTTGGACAAGGACCTGATCCTGAACTACGCCAAGCCCGGCGAGATGCCGATCGGCGAGCGGATCATCGTGCACGGCCGGGTGCTGGACGAGAACACGCGGCCGGTGCCGAACACCCTGGTCGAAATCTGGCAGGCCAACGCCTCGGGGCGCTACCGGCACAAGAAGGACACCTACCTCGGCGCGCTCGACCCGAACTTCGGCGGCTGCGGGCGGACGCTGACCGACGACAACGGCTACTACTACTTCCGTACGATCAAGCCCGGTGCCTATCCCTGGCGGAACTGGGTGAACAGCTGGCGCCCGGCGCATATCCACGTCTCGGTCTTCGGCACGGCATTCCTGCAGCGGCTGATCACCCAGATGTACTTCGAGGGCGATCCGCTGATCCCGCATTGCCCGATCGTTCAGACGATCCCCGATCCCGAGGCCGTCCAGCAGCTTGTCGCCGCGCTCGACCTCAATGCGACGATCCCGCTCGACACCGTCGCCTACAAGTTCGACATCGTGCTGCGCGGCCGCCGCTCGACCCTGTTCGAGAACCGCCTGGAGGGGAACTGAGCCATGGTGCAGAAGCTCGACTATCTGAAGGAATCGGCCTCGCAGACGGCCGGGCCCTACGTCCATATCGGGCTTGCGCCCGGGGCAGCGGGGTTCAAGATCTACAAGCAGGAGCTGGGCCGGGACATCGCCGGCCCGAACGCCAAAGGCGAGCGCATCCGGGTCGAGGGCGTGGTGATCGACGGCACCGGCAGCCCGGTCAAGGACGCGCTGCTCGAGGCCTGGCAGGCCAATGCCGCCGGCGTCTACGCCCATCCCGAGTCCGCCGGCGACGTCGAGGAAGGGTTCCGCGGCTGGGGCCGGGTGATCACCGATTTCGACACCGGCGAATGGGGCTTCGACACGATCAAGCCGGGGCCGGTGCCCGCGCGCGGGGCGATGACAGCGGTGCGGCCGGCCGCCGAAGAGGAGGAGGTCGACGCCCACGGGCGCGGCCACCAGGGCCTGCGGGCGATGGCGCCGCACATCAACCTCTGGATCGTGGCGCGCGGCATCAACATCGGGCTCAACACCCGGATCTACTTCTCCGACGAGGAGGAGGCCAACGCCAAGGACCCGGTCCTCAACCTGATCGAGTGGGAGCGCCGCCGCGCAACGCTGATCGCGAAGCGGACCGAGCGGAAGGGCAAGGTCGTCTACCGCTTCGACATCAGGCTGCAGGGCGAGGACGAGACCGTGTTCTTCGACATCTGATCCCGCCAGCGCGCGAGTGCGGTTCCGCACCCTCTCGTCCTCCCGCCGCGCGCCCGCTAGTCTTGCAGAGAGGCTCAACGAGACCGCCGAGGCAACATGACCAAACCCTGCATCATCTGCGTCGCCATCACCGGCTCGGTGCCGAGGAAGTCCGACAACCCGGCGGTGCCGATCACCGTCGAGGAACAGGTCGAGTCGACCCACGAATCCTTCGAGGCCGGCGCCTCGATCGCCCATTGCCACGTGCGGATGGAGGACGGCACGCCGACCTCCGACCCCGAGCGCTTCGCCCGGCTGGTCGAGGGGCTGAAAAAGCACTGCCCGGGCATGGTGATCCAGTTATCTACCGGCGGCCGTTCCGGCGCCGGCCAGGCCCGCGGCGGGATGCTGCCGCTCAAGCCGGACATGGCCTCGCTCTCGGTCGGGTCCAACAACTTTCCGACACGGGTCTACGAAAACCCCCCGGACCTGGTGGATTGGCTGGCCTCGGAAATGCAGAAATACGACGTGAAGCCCGAGATCGAGGCGTTCGACCTTTCCCACATCGTGCAGGCAGCGCGGATGGCCGACGACGGGCGGCTCAGTCGGCCGCTCTACGTGCAGTTCGTGATGGGCGTGAAGAACGCGATGCCGGCCGACAAGCCGATCTTCGAATTCTACATCGAGACCTTGAACCGGCTCTCGCCCGACGCGCTCTGGTGCGCCGCCGGGATCGGCCCGAACCAGATCGTGGTAAACGAGTGGTCGATCGCGGCGGGCGGCCATACCCGCACGGGCCTCGAGGACAACGTGCGTCTCGACAAGTCGACCCTCGCTCCTTCGAACGCCGCGCTGGTGCGCCGCACCGTGGAGCTCTGCGAGAAGTACGAGCGGCCGGTGGCGAGCTGGCAGCAGGCGCGCGAGATCCTGGGGCTCCGGCCCGCCTGATGCCCGCGAGCCCGCTCGATTCGGCGATCTACGGCGGACTCTTCGGCGACGCCGAGCTCGCGCGTCTGTTCTCCGACACCGCCGAGGTCCGCGCAATGCTGCTCGTCGAGGGAGCGCTCGCCAAGGCGCAGGGCGCGTTGGGGCTGATCCCCGAGACCTCGGCCGCCTTCCTCCACCGGGCGATGAGCGAGATCGTGATCGACCCCGCAGGGCTCGCCGCGTCGACGGCGCAGAACGGAATTCCCGTCCCCGGCCTCGTCGCCGCCGCGCGGAAGGCGCTCGAGGCGCCGGAACACGCCGCCTGGCTGCATTACGGGGCGACCACCCAGGACATCCTCGACACCGGGCTCGTCCTCCGGCTCCGACAGGGGCTGGTGATCCTCGAGGACCGGCTTGTCTCGCTGATCTCGGCGCTGGGCGCGCTCGCCGAGGCCGAGGCCGACACGCCGATGATCGCCCGCACCTGGGGGCAGGAGGCCGTGCCCTCGACCTTCGGTGCCGCCGTCGCGGCCTGGGGCGGGCCGCTCCTGCGCCACCGCGCGCGGCTGGACGAGCTGCGCCCGCGGCTCCTCGTGCTCAGCCTCTCGGGGGCGGCCGGCACGCTTTCGGCGATGGGACCGAAGGGGCCCGAGGTCCGCGCGGCGATGGCCGAGGCGCTCGGCCTCGCCGATCCCCGCGAAAGCTGGCACGCCGGCCGCGACCGGATCGGCGAGCTCGCCGCCTGGGCGACCGGGGTCGCCGGCACGCTCGGCAAGATGGGCGAGGATGTGATCCTGATGGCGAGCCGGGGCGAGGTGCGCCTGGCGGGCGCGGGCGGCTCCTCGACGATGCCGCAGAAGTCGAACCCGGTCGGGCCGTCGGCGCTTTCGGCCCTCGCCCGCTTCGCCGTGGCGCTGTCGGCGGCCGTCCAGGGCGCCGCGCTGCACCGCGAGGCCCGCGACGCGGCGGCCTGGATGACGGAATGGCTGGCGCTCCCGCAGCTCCTGATCGCGGCCGGCCGGGGGCTGGAAATGGGCCGGGCTCTGGCCGGGTCCCTCGAGCCTGACGCCGCCCAGCTCCGCCGCCCGCTCGACGAGGGCCCACGCCTCTGGGCCGCCGAGGCGCTGACCTTCGTCCTTGCCGGCACCATGCCGAGGCCCGAGGCCCAGGCGGCCTCGAAGGCGCTGGTCGCCGAGGCTCTCGCGACCGGCACGCCGCTCCCCGAGCTCGCCGCCCGCGCCCATCCCGATGCCGGCCTGAGCGAGCGCCTCGCACCCGAGGCGCTGCTGGGCGAGGCCCCCGCCCTCGCCCGCCGCTTCGCCGCCGAAGCGAAAGCGGTT
Organism: Paracoccaceae bacterium; assembly: GCA_041621405.1. Lineage (GTDB taxonomy): Bacteria > Pseudomonadota > Alphaproteobacteria > Rhodobacterales > Rhodobacteraceae > JBFKAV01. Next base: position 25,918 of record JBFKAV010000002.1, on the reverse strand, counting down.
TGATCGGGAGCGCGGCCCGGGATATCCCGGCGGGACACGCCCGGAATTCCGATGCCCAACCGCTTCGCCCGCCTCTTCGTCCTGATCACGGTCGCAATCGACTCGATCGGCATCGGCCTGATCTTCCCGGTGATGCCCGATCTCCTGATCGACGTGCTCGGCTCGGACCTCCCCGCCGCGGCGGTCTGGGGCGGCATCCTCACCGCCGCGTTCGGGCTGATGCAGTTCCTCTTCGGGCCGGTCGTCGGCAACCTGTCGGACCGCTACGGACGCCGGCCGATCCTGCTGGTCTCGCTCCTGGTGATGTCGCTCGACTACCTGGTCATGGCGGTCGCGGGTTCGATCTGGCTCCTGCTCGCCGCCCGGGTCGTCGCGGGCATCTCTGCCTCGACCCACGCCACGGCGGCGGCCTTCATGGCCGACATCACGCGCCCCGAGGAGCGCGGCCGCGCCTTCGGGCTGATCGGCGCCGCCTTCGGCGTCGGCTTCGTCGCCGGGCCGGCGATCGGCGGCCTTCTCGGCGTGCTCGACCCCCGGGCGCCGTTCTGGGCGGCGGCGGCTATCGCCGCGGCGAACCTCGTCTTCGGCCTCATCGTGCTGCCCGAGACGGTGACTGAGCGCACCCGCCGCCCGTTCTCCTGGGCCCGCGCCAACCCGCTCGCCGCCTTCCGCGCCATCGGCCGGCTGCCGGGGCTGGGGCAGCTTCTGGTCCTGCAATTCGTCTACACCTTCGCCTTCTATGTCTATCCTGCGGTCTGGGCCTACTTCGGCCATGCCCGCTTCGGCTGGGAAGCCGGCATCATCGGCCTCTCGCTCGCACTCTTCGGCCTTACCAACGCGCTCGCGCAGGCCTTCGGCGTCGGGCCCGCGATCCGCATCTGGGGCGAGCGGGGGACGGCGCTCCGCGGCATACTCGTCGACACCGGGGCGCTCGCCGCCTTCGGTTTCCTCACCTCGGGCTTCTGGGCGCTGGTGGTCACGCCGATCTCGGGCCTCGGTGGAATCGCGGGGCCGGCGCTGGCGGCGCTCCAGTCAAACGCCACGCCGGACGACCAGCAGGGCGAGCTGCAGGGCGTGCTGACCGGGCTTGCGGCCATCGCCAGCACGCTCTCGCCCCTGGTGATGACCCAGGTCTTCGCCGTCTTCACCCGTCCGCAGGCGCCGGTCTTCGCGCCCGGCGCTCCCTTCCTTCTGGCCGCCGCGCTGCTGGTCGCTTGCGTGGCAATCCTTGTCGCCCGCCCGCGCGCAAGGTCGGCCGTTTGACATAGGTTCGGCGGGAAAACGGAGATCGAGATGCCCAAGGTCCGCGCCGCTGTCTGCCACGAATTCGGCAAGCCGCTCACGATCGAGGAGGTCGAGCTGCGCGCCCCCGGCCCCGGCGAGGTCGAGGTGAAGCTCGCCGCCTGCGCGATCTGCTTTTCCGACATCTCCTATATCGACGGCGGCTGGGGCGGCACCTTGCCCGCGGTCTACGGCCACGAGGCCGCCGGCACGGTCTCGGCAGTGGGCGCAGGGGTAACCTCCTATGGCGAGGGCGACAGCGTGCTTGTCACCCTGATCCGCTCCTGCGGCACCTGCCCGACCTGCGGCACCGGCCATCCCTCGCTCTGCGAGACCCCCTACGACCGCGACAAGGGCCCCCTGAAGACCCTTGCCGGCGGCACCCTCCACCACGGGCTGAAGACCGGCGCCTTCGCCGAGAAGGTCGTCGTCAGCCCCTCGCAGCTTGCGAAAATCCCGGCCGGGATGCCGATGGACGCGGCCTCGCTCCTGTCCTGCGGCGTCATCACCGGGGTCGGCGCGGTGGTGAACACCGGCAAGGTGCGGCCCGGCGAGGTGGTGGTGGTGATCGGCGCCGGCGGCGTCGGCCTCAACGCGATCCAGGGCGCGCGCATCGCCGGCGCGAGCCGGATCATCGCGGTCGACATGACCGAGGCCAAGCTGGCCGCCGCGAAGGAGTTCGGCGCGACCGATGCGGTGCTCGCCACCGATCCGAAGCCCTGGGCCCGCGCCGCCGAGATCGCCGGGCGCGGCGCCGACGCGGTCTTCGTCACCGTGGGCGCCATTCCCGCCTTCGACGTGGCGCCCCGCTACCTCGCGCCGCTCGGTCGCATGGTGATGGTCGGCATGCCGCACTCTGGGGCGGTGTCGAGCTACGAGCCGGTGATCATCGCGGCGCTGGCGCAGGGCATGATCGGGTCGGTGATGGGCGACACCGTGCTGCAGCGCGATATCCGCTGGCTGGTAGATCTCTACCAGCAGGGCCGTCTCAAGCTCGACGAGCTGATCTCGGGGCGCTGGCCGCTCGAGAAGATCAACGAGGCCATCGCCGACACCCGCTCGGGCGCGGCGCGGCGCAACGTGATCGTGTTCTGACGAGGGGATGCCATGGACGTGACAGCCGAGATCGACGCCGAGGGCCGCGTCCTGACGCTGAAGGAAGGCGCGCGCGCCACCCGGTTCCACGCCGTCTGGTTGCGCGACAACTCCCCCGACCCGGCGACCCGCGACCCCCAGAACGGCCAGCGCCTGATCACGATGGCCGACCTGCCGGCCGATCCCGCGATCGCCGAGGCCCGGATCGAGGGAGACGCGCTTGCGGTGACATTCGCCCCCGAGGGGCTCGGCACCCGGTTCCCGCTCGGCTGGCTGATGGACCACGCCTACGACCGCCCTGCCCCGCGCGACAGTGGCCGGATGCCCGAGGGCGCCGAGCCCTGGGGCGCGGAACTAAACGCTGCCGTGCCGACCGGCGACATGGCGCGCCTGACCTCCGACCGCGCCGCGCTCCGCGACTGGCTCGCCGCGATCCGTCGCTTCGGCTTCGCCAAGGTCACCGGCCTTCCCGCCGAGAGCGGCGCCCTCTTCTCGGTGGTCGATCTCTTCGGCTACGTCCGCGAGACCAACTACGGCCGCCACTTCGAGGTCCGGACCGAGGTGAACCCGGTCAACCTCGCCTATACCGGCCTCGGGCTGCAGGCCCATACCGACAACCCCTACCGCGACCCGGTGCCGACACTGCAGGTGCTGGCCTGCATCGAGAACTCGGCCGAGGGCGGCGAGAACATGGTGGTCGACGGCTTTGCCGCCGCCCGCCGCCTCTTGACCGAGGACGCGGGCGCCTTCGACCTTCTCGCCGGCCACCCGGCCCGCTTTGAGTACGCAGGAAGTGCGGGCGTGTGCCTCACCTCCCGCCGCCCCGCGATCGAGCTTGCGCCCGACGGCGAGCTCGTCGCGATCCGCTTCAACGCCCGCTCGGCGGCGGCGCTTACCGATGTGCCGTTCGAGCGGATGGAGGCCTACTACGCCGCGCTCCGCCGGTTCTCGGCGATCATCGACGACCCCGGTATGGAGGTCAGCTTCAAGCTTTCCCCCGGCGAGGCCTTCATCGTCGACAACACCCGCGTCCTCCACGCCCGCAAGGGCTATTCGGGCGCCGGGACGCGCTGGCTGCAGGGCTGCTACGCCGACAAGGATGGGCTTCTGTCCACCCTCGCCGCGCTCGAGGCCGAGCTCGGAGAAGCGCCATGACCGCGCCCCTCACCCGCGAGACCATCGTCGCCTTCCTCGCCGACATCTTCGACCGGCGCGGCGGCGAGGAGTACCTGGGCGAGCCGGTCACGATGGCCGAGCACATGCTCCAGGCCGCGACTTTCGCCGAGCGGCAGGGACTGGCCGAGGAGATCGTCGCCGCCGCGCTGCTGCACGACATCGGCCATTTCACCTCCGAGTTCGGCACCTTCTCGATGGCGGACACCGAGGACCGCTTCCACGAAGAGGCCGGAGCCAAGGTGCTCGAGGCGTTCTTCCCGGCGATCGTCACCGACTGCGTGCGCCACCACGTCGCCGCCAAGCGCTACCTCTGCGCTACCCGGCCGGAGTACTTCGGCAAGCTCTCGGAGGCCTCGATCCACTCGCTCAACCTCCAGGGCGGGCCGATGCGCCCCGAGGAGGTGGCGGCGTTCGAGCGCAACCCGAACGTCGCCGAGATCGTCGCCGTGCGCTACCTCGACGACATGGGCAAGGAGGCGGGGATGGAGACGCCCGGCTTCGGCCACTTCGCCCCGATGGTCCAGCGGGTCGTCGACCGGCACTACGCGGACCGGGGCGGAGCCTAGTCGTCGAACGCCCCGTCCCAGGCGAAGCCCACCAGCGGCTCCTCGTCGCCCCCCATCGCGCGGTAGAGCGCCATCGCGGCGGCGTTGTCGGGCTCGGTGCCAAGCCAAATGCCCGCGTCGCAGCCCCGGGCGCGGGCGATCCCGATCAGCCGCTCGGTCACCGCCCGCCCGATCCCCCGCCGCCGCCAGCGCTCCCGGACGCCGACCTCGTTGACCAAGAGGGCCGGCGCCTTGTCGGGATGGAGGAGCACGGTCCCTGAGGCGAGCCCCACCGCCTCGTCCCCGGCGAAGGCCAGCACGATCTCGTGGCCCGGGTCGGCCAGGAAGGCGCGCGCCTGGTCCGGCCGGATCGGATGGTCGAAGAGCCCCTCCCGGACCGCAAGCAGCAGGTCCAGATCGTCTGGACCGAGCTGGCGAAACGTGATCTCGTCGGGCGCCGATCGGGGCATGGGGGGAACCTAGCACATGAGACTGAAGGATCTCGACATCCTCACCGTCGCCCCCCCGGCGCCGGGCTGGGGCGGGCGCTACTGGACATTCGTGAAGGTCACCACCGACGACGGCATCGTGGGTTGGGGCGAGGTCTACGCCGCGACCGTCGGCCCGAAGGCGATGGCCGCCGTCATCGAGGATGTCTTCTTCCGCCACATGGCGGGCGAGTCGCCGGAGAACGTCGAGCTGATGTTCCGCCGCGCCTATTCGGCGGGCTTCTCCCAGCGGCCCGACCCGACCGTGATGGGCGCCTTCTCGGGGCTCGAGCTCGCCTGCTGGGACATCCTTGGCAAGGCGCGGAACCGCCCGGTCTGGGCGCTCCTTGGGGGCCGGATGAACGAGCGGCTGCGATCCTACACCTACCTCTACCCCGACGCGGGCGAGGATGCGGTCCGCTTCTGGATCGACCCCGACATGGCCGCCGAGGCCGCGGCGCGGAACGTCGAGCGCGGCTTCACGGCGGTGAAGTTCGACCCCGCCGGCCCCTACACGATCCGCACCGGCCACATGCCGGCGATGTCCGACATCACCCGCTCGGTGGCGTTCTGCGCGAAGATCCGCGAGGCGGTGGGCGACCGCGCCGACCTCCTCTTCGGCACCCACGGCCAGTTCTCAGTCCCCGGTGCGATCCGCCTCGGCCAGGCGCTCGAGCCCTACCAGCCACTCTGGTTCGAGGAGCCGATCCCCCCCGACGACCCGATGGGCATGGCCGAGGTCGCCCGCGCGGTCCGGATCCCGGTCGCCACCGGCGAGCGGCTGACCACCAAGGCCGAGTTCGGGCTGATCCTCAAGCTCGGCGCGGCGCGCATCCTGCAGCCGGCGCTGGGCCGGGCGGGCGGCATCTGGGAGATGAAGAAGGTGGCCGCGATCGCCGAGGCCTTCGGCGCGGAGATGGCGCCGCATCTCTACGCCGGCCCGGTGGAGTGGGCCGCCAACATCCATCTCGGCACGGCGATCCCGAACCTCTTGATGCTGGAGACGATCGAGGCCGGCGGCGGCGACTTCCATCAGGCACTCACCGGCCACCGGCTCAGGTGGGAGGACGGCTTCATCCTGCCTCCCGGGGAGCCCGGCCTCGGCATCGCCTTCGACGAGGACCTCGCCCGCGCCCATCCCTACACCGGCACGCAGCTGCATCTGGAGATGCAGGAGGCGCCCTGCGACTACGCGAAGGGCAATGCCTTCCAGGGCGGGGCGCCGACGGCGGAGTAAGGGAGGCCGGCCCATGAAGCGGCGCAGGACGGCTCCTTCGACGCGTTCCGGCCAGCCGGCGCCGGGCCCGGCGCACGAGGCCGCCCCGAAGACACAGGAGAAGTGCCGGGCCGGTACCGGGTGAGCGTCTGCACCGACGGATTGCCACTAGGCGGCGGGGCCCGGTCTGGCTCGATTTCCTCAGGCAACCGTGATATTTCTCGGCCCCTTCCCCCGGCGGCAGCCTGCCGTTCGGCGCGGGAGACCGGGATCTGGTGGCCGGCATCGGGGTGACGGGCGCGACGGGCCCCGATATCGACGGCGGATGCGGCCGCGGCGGCATCGCGGCGATCGGGGACGGGACCGCCTTTCGACCGGCTGAGAGGAAGAGTACGTGGCAGCGATGATGATCGAAGGCCTCGGGATCGGCAGTGACGACGCGGACGAGGCGCAAGCGGGCCCGCCGGTCGATACCGAAGGCATGGTCAAGCAGGCCGAGGCGGCGGCGGGCTTCCTCAAGGCGCTCAGCCACGAAGGCCGGCTGATGATCCTTTGCCACCTGACCACCGGTGAGAAATCGGTGACCGAGCTCGAGAACCTGCTCGACAGCCGGCAGGCGGCCGTCAGCCAGCAACTTGCCCGGCTGAGGCTCGAGGGACTGGTCAGCTGCCGCCGCGAGGGCAAGGCAATCTATTACTCGATCGCCGACGACCGCGCCCGGCGGATGATCGACCTGGTCTACGAGATGTTCTGCGCTCGGTCCTAGGCGCGAGGCGCGCAGTCGACGCGGCTCGGCAGCGGTGCCGTGCGCTCGCTCGTCGTGACGTGGAGGTCGGGACCGTCGGAGTCGTGGCGATGAACGGCCCGTTGGCGGCGATCGTCGCCTGCGGCTTCCTCGGCCGGCGCCCCCCGATCCAGCACTTCCAGCCGGAGTGAACCGCAACGGCCGGAACCGGCCATGCATTGCCCCGCAACCGCGGTGTTTCCCGACGAGGGACCCTAACCCTACCTCCGCCGGCTCACGCCGGTCCGGCGGCCGAAGCTGGAACGGTGGGCGCCCTCTTCTTCCGGAGCACGAACAGGACGTTGTTGGCGAAGAGTTCCTCGTCAGTGTAGTCTACCAGCTCGTCGCGGATCTCCGGCGTCAGATATCGCCGGCCGAGGTCCTTCTGCAGGAATTCCTCGGAAAGGACGTCGAAATCCTCGGAGAAGAGCCGGCGATAGTCGGCGAGCCGCAACTCGTTGAGATAGGTATTCGGCCGGTAGCGCCTGGCGCGCAGATGCTCCCAGGGCGCCGCGCGCCGACCACGGACACGGTCCACATCCTCTGCGAACCATTCCGCCAGGTGCCCGCCTGAGATGCCGCTGAACACGAAGGGCCTAATCAACGCAAGCGAGTCGTCGCTCATGTGCTGGGCCATGATCCGGCAAAGTGGCGGAATCCGCCGGGACGGTATGTGCTCGAAAACGTCCTCCGAGAGAATCAGATCGAAGCGTGAGCCGGAGAAGCGCTGCCAAGCCGCCTCCTCCGACGCATCCGCGACGATGAGCCGTGTGGCGAGCTCCCGCAAATCGAACTTCACGCCCAGCCTGCGCTCGATTCCGCGCCGTTCGCGCGAATCGAGAAAGAGGCTTCTCAGAGTCGATTTGACGGCGCGCTCGGGTCCGTTCGCTTTGAGAATCCGAGCGAATTCGCCGACCCCGGGGGTAAGCAAAGGCCTGTCGATGTCGATGCCCCAGGCATCGCAACCCCTGGACAGTAGCGCCGCCATTCGCCAGGGACGCGCGCCAAAGCCGATCTCCATCACTTTCAGGCCCGCAAGGTCCCGGCCGGAACGCTCCTGCGCCAGGCGCTCGTACTCGCCAAGAGCTTCTACGATCTGCTGGCCGTAGCTCTCGTCCCGGACTCGTCGGATCGCGAAACTGACCAGCTCGACCAGTTCGCTCAGCTTCTGAGTTAGCGGCATCCGCATCGACGACGTCTGCGCGACCCGGTTCTCAGGGGGCGACGGTCCAGGCGGGTCGTCCATGAATGCCTCCAAGCCGGAACTCGAGATACGCGCACCGCACCCGTTGGCGCCTCAACGGCGCAAGCCTATGCGTGAGAGCCAGTTGCCTCAAGTCGCCGCGCTGCCGGTGTTCTTTCGATGCAGAAAGACTGTGTCTGGAGGCCCTCGCCGGGCAAGGCGAGTTGCCGGAGTCTTCAGACCGACGCGCCGTATTCGCGCCGGACCCGGCCCCCCTTTTTGCGGCGACCGCCCGGTGCCCGAGAGGGCGGGGCGCGAGAGGCGAGCCGGCGCTCGTCTCGACCGGCTGGCTTGGTTCTTGACCCCGCCCTCAAGTCTCCTAATGGGGGTGAGCGTTGGAGCCCGGTGGCTGGTCGAGAAAATGCACTCCGCTTTCCAATGAGGCATATCGCCGGCCGTGATTCTCATCTTCGCAGCCCTGCAGACGGTTCCCGCGCAACTGAGCGGCTATCCGTTCGTCTTCTCCGACACCCACGTCTACTACAACGCCGGAGAGGCGGCTCTTGGGTTTGCCCTTGAGCAGATCGGCAGCGGCGCGCCACAGGGCGGGGCGGTCCTCTTCGCCGCGGCGACGGAGCGGCCGCTGCAACAGCTTGCCGCGTCGCTGCGCAACGGCGCCGTCCAGTTCGGGGGGTTCGGCCGAAAGTCGTCCGCAATGCTACAGGTTTTGGCTGCGGCGCAGATCGGGAACGGTATCGCCGGCGGCGCGCTTTCGGAGGCGCACCACAGCTGTCCGGTGCGGCTTATCTGGCTGGTGCCGTTCCTTGCCGAAGCCTTGGCGTCTACGCCCGGACCGAGCGCGGCGCGCGCGCTTTCTGAGGCTCGGGTGTGGCACCGAGATCTGCTCCGGGTGCCGGAAACTGGAGGTACCGAAGCTGCCGGGTCTCGCGCCGACCGCGCGATACCGAGTCGAGGATCATCGCGCAGACCATGCTAAGCGCCGAGATTACGAAGCCCGAGAGCGCCACGATCAGCGACGGGAACCGGGCCACGAGTCCGGTCTCGAAGAACTCCGCCAGCACCGACAGAAAGACAAAAAGCGAGGGCAGGAACACGATGACGGCCGCCGCCGAGAAGAACTGCATCGGCTTCTCTTCCTTCACCAGGACGCCGATCATGCGGAGGATCCGAAAGCCGTCGCGGTAGGTCGAGAGCTTCGATCGCGAGTTCTCGGGCCGCGGGCGGTAGTCTGTCATCACCTCGGCCGTCGGCATCCTCATCTGGAGCGCGTGGACGGTAAGCTCGGTCTCGATCTCGAATCCCCGCGACGCCGCGGGAAAGCTCTTCACGAAGCGGCGGCTGAACACGCGGTAGCCCGAGAGCATATCGTCGAACCGACGGTGGAAGAACGCCTGCGCGAGGCCGGTGATCATCCGGTTGCCCAAGCGGTGGCCGCGGCGGTAGGCCGCGGCGTCCACGTGCTGGCGGGCGCCGTTGACCATGTCGAGGTTCTCCTCGACGAGCCGGCAGACCATCGCAGGCGCCGCCGCCGCGTCGTATGTCGCATCGCCGTCGGCCATGACGTAGACGTCCGCCTCGACATCCGCGAACATCCGGCGCACGACGTTGCCTTTGCCCTGGTAGTGCTCGTGTCGAACGATCGCCCCTGCCTCGGCCGCACGAGCCGCCGTCGCGTCGGAGGAATTGTTGTCGTAGACGTAGATCCGGGCACGCGGAAGCGCCGTACGGAAGTCGGCCACAGTCTGCACGATCGCGGCCTCTTCATTTTGGCACGGCAGGATTACCGCGACCTCGAGATCGGCGATGTCGATCTGCCCCTGCACTATCAATTCCCTGTAATCTGGGCGAAAGTCCATGCAATCTAAGTGAAAGAGGCCGCCGCGGCCATAGATTGTTTCCCGGGCCCGCCCCCGGTGTATGCATGAAGGACCGGGCTGGAGGAGCGATGAGTGGCTGCCTCTGGTTGCGGAACCCCGCCCGCCAGAACGAGACCGCCATGACTGCTCCACAGCTTGACGACCGCCGCAAACCCGAGCGTCTGCGCAACGTCCTGGGCTTCGTGTTCGCCGGTGCGGTGGGCTTTGTGGTTGACGCGGCCGTGCTCACCTTTTCGGTCTCGGTGCTGGGGCTGGAGCCGGTCGCCGGGCGGGTGCCCTCGTTCCTCGCAGCAGTCGTGACGACCTGGCTTCTCAACCGCCGCTATAGCTTCCGGACCTCGCGCGCGCCCAGCCTGCGCGAGTTCGCGACCTATCTGTCGGCGATGGCGCTCGGCCTTGCGGCGAATTTCGCGGTGTTCGCCGGGGTGATCAGACTGAGCCTGTTCGCGGCCGATCTGCCGATACTGGCCCTGGTGCCGGCGACGCTTTCCGGCATGGTGATCAATTTCCTGACGTCACGTCGGATCCTCGACCGATGAGGCTTCCTGCTTGCGCGAATTTCTACACAATCCCCAGCAAACCCCAATGATTGTCTCCAAGCGAGGGATTGTGCCGAGTTTCGCTCCCGGGGCCATCGCCAAGCCACCATGAAAGATGGCATGATGTATCGGTTAGCTAATCCAGTTCAGAGAATGAGTCCGATAATGCTCCTTATGTTCCCGGCCACCGGGGTGGCCGCTCGAATCTTTCGTTTCCCGTTCGCGGCGCTCGCCTGCCTGGCCACGGTTACCTGTCTTGCCGGCACAGCGCGCGCCGACATGCTGCTTGGCCCCGGCGACGCGATCCGGCTCTCGATCCACGGGCTGCAAAATTCCGCGGTCGAATCGACCATCGGGATGGACGGCAGCCTGGCCTTCGCATGGCCGGGCACGGTCCACGCGACCGACAGAACGCTGGAGGAGATCACCAACGAGGTCCGGCTGCTGGCCAATGGCCGGGTCTACAAGCACTATACCAACGAGGGATTGCTGAAGATCTTCCAGCTTGACGCCAATGACATCTCGCTCGAGGTCGCCAGCTACCGGCCGGTGTTCGTGACCGGCGATGTCGCGAGGCCCGGCGAGGTGCAGTTCCGTCCGGGCATCACGGTGCGCGCGGCGCTGGCGGTGGCGGGGGGCGTGCGCAGCAGCTTGCTCGCCGACCTGGCGATCGCGGACCCGACCCAGATCGTCCGTTGGCAGAACGAATACGACCGCGCCGCCCTAGACCACGCGACCGCGGTCGCGCGCCTCTGGCGGGTCGGAGCCGAGATCGCCGGCAACGCCGACTCCGACTTGCCGGACCCGCAAAGCGTGGCGGTGGTTCCCAACATGTTCGGGGCGCTGATCGCCGAGCAGGGTCACATCGTTTCCATGCGCCTCGACAGCGCCGAGGAAGACCGCAGCTACCTCCGCGAAGTGCTGGAGCAAGCCCGCAACCGTGTCGCGATCCTGCGCGAGCAGCGCGCGAACCAGGCCGAACAGGTGGCGGCCGACGAGCAGGAGCAGACCCGCATCGAAGACCTCGTTTCGCGGAGCCTGGTTCCGGCCGCGAGACTCGAGGAAGCGCGACGAACCGTGGTCTTGTCGAAGTCGGGGCTCCTCGAACTGGAAGCGCAGCTCGCCCAGGCAGACCTCGATGTGACCCGCGCCGCACGCGAGCTCGACGCCTATGACGAACGGCGCCAGACCGAGCTGCTCGAGATGCGCGAGCAGCTCACCGCGATCATGATCGAGGCCAGCCTGCGGATGGACATGCTGGCCCAGAACCTCGCGGGTGCCGCCGACGGAGAGGGCGTGAGCGCGCTCCTGCTGCGCTCGAACGCCAACATCTACGTGTTCCGCAACGATCGCGGCCAGGTGAAGCGGGTTGGCCTCGACCTCGACAGCCCGCTCTTGCCGGGCGACACGGTGGAGGTGGTGCTCGACCAGCCGGTCGGTCTCTACGCCGGGCAATAGACCCTCGCTCCGGGCCCCCGTGGTCCGGTTTCACCCCTGGCAGGGATCCGAGCCGCTGCAACGCCGGGCCAGCAGTTCATGGGCCAGCGCGGCGCCGTGCAGCCATTCCATGACGTTGTCGCGCATGGCATGCTCGGAGCAAGAGATCACCCTTCGCGATTCCCAGATCCGCGCATAGGGCGGCCAGGCGGCTTCGGGCGGATAGAGTGCCCCGGCGATCCCGTCTCGTTCGAACTCTCGCAGCTCGCCCGCCGCAACGCCGATGCTGATCATGCCCGGAACCGGACAGAGGCTGTCGAAGTCGATGACCAGTGGATCGGCGAAGTCGCGGGCGCCGAGGCCCTGCACGAAGCAGGTGTTCGACGGATTGCATCCCAGGCCGAACCACAAGCCCGACAGCGCCATGTCGGTAATCGCCTCGACATTGCCGCCGGCAAGCAGGTGCAGGGCCGCCAGCCCCGCTGGCCAGTTCGAGCCGGGGCCAAAACGGTACCACCCCGCGCCCCAAGGGTACAGGTTGGAGCTATGCAGGCCGTAGTCGACACCGAGCCGTCGGCCGTAGGTGTAGGCCCAGCTCGACCACTGTGCGATTGCTTGCGCGACCGGCTGCAAGATCGCGCGCCCCTCGGCTCCGGCGCTGACGTAGTCGAAGCAAATGTGGGCCACGACCGCGAGCGGATGTTCGGGCGCCTCCTCCGGCGCATCGGGTTTGAAGGGGTTGAGCCGCTCGAATAATGCCGCCGCCTCGGACAGCCCGGTGGCGCGGTAGAGGCTGGCGGCGGCCAGCACGCGCGCTTCCTGCACCTGTTCGGCAATGGCCGGCTCGGCATCGCCAGCGCTTTCGCCGGAAGACTCGTCATCGCCGGCATCTTCGCTGACCGGCGCTTCGTCGCCGCCTTCCTGGCTAGCCAGCTCGGCCTCGGCCCAGTTCCAGGCGGCAGTGGCCTCGGCCTTCAGCGCCTGGCCGAGCACCTCGTCGCCGCAGACCGTCTCGATGACATGGCCGAGCTTGGCCGCGGCCATAACGAATCGATAGGCGGCCCACTCCTCGGGCGCGTAGGCATAGGCGCGCTGCACCGGGTTCCACGAGACCGACCCCAGGATGCCGTCCAACGAGTACTCGACCCCACCGATGATGCCGCCCTCCGGGGTCTGCGTCCGCCGCCAGAGGGAGATCCCCCAGAGCGCCTCGTGGATCAGATCGGGCAGGACCGTCTTGCCGTCGCCGCGATCGTCGGGCGCCTTGCGCGCGGCAACGTCGGGGTGCGCGAACGGGTGCCCGCTCTCGGGGATGTTCATCTCGAGCGCCCGCGCCGACCCGTAGCGTTCGACGAGATGCGCCATCATGTAGACGGCGTCCATGTGCTGGATGCGGCGGTCCCAGTCGCCGGCATCGTGCCAGCCGCCCCAGGCTAAGGGGTTCGTCTGCACCCCGGGGCCGACCGGCTGTGCTGCCAGCAGCTCCGAGGAGTCTGGCCCGCCGAAACCTTCGGAGGTGCGGCCGAGCTGCACGTTGGTCTGCCAGACCGTCAGCCCGTCGTCGGGGTGCCCGTTGCGGGGCCGGAGGCGGCCCTCGCCATGGGGATCGGATATCTCGCAGCCCGAGCGCTGGTGGTAGTACCAGCGCGCGGCGAGGCGGAACACCTCGGCGCTGGGATCGGCAGCGACGGGGAAGGCCACCGACGACCCGATGCCGGCGATCTCGAGCCGGTACCGGCCCTCGGTCGCGACCTCGGAAAAGTCGGCCTCGTAGAGGCTGCACCCGCTGAAGTTCCGATCCTCGAAATGCGGCGTGTCGCCGGCCATGGCGAGAGCGAGCGAGCCTTCCGCCACGACCCTGCCGCTTCCGACCTCGACCAGACGCCAGGCCTGTCCTTCGGACAGCACGCCGTCGCTGTTGCCAGCTGCGCCGGTCCGGTCGGCCCCGAGCCAGAGGCCGACGTAGCCCTTCTTGGGCCCGGCCAGCGCGTAGCCGGCATGACAGACGTGGACGAGTTCCGAGGCAAGCGCATCGCTGCGCAGGGCCGTGACCGGCGTCAGCCCGTGCGCCACGACCTGGACCCTTGCGCCTTCGGGGATCGCTTCGCGAAGGGTAAGCGTCACCAGATGCCGCCGGCTGGTGGCCAGCCGCTCTGGCGCGGTCCATGCGCTCCCCACGGGAAGCGTCTTGCGATGCACCGCCAGCACTTCAGCCTGCACGCCATCGACGACGACGTCCCAGGTCTCGGAGTTGTCAGCGTCGGCCGGCCCGAACTGCTCACGAAATCCGGGATCGAAGATCGGCAGGACCGTGTCGCGCACCAAGCTGGACCATGGGCGGAAGAGTTGGGGGGCCAGAATATGTGCGCGCCCCGAGAAATTCCCCGGCTCGCCGTCCAGCAGGCCGGCGCCGCCAAACCTGCCGGTGGGGTCGAGGAACGTTTGGACCCGGGCGCTCAAGGGAACGATCCTCGGCAGGGGCCTTTCGATCTCGGAATCGCGGACCAGAAGGATCACCCGGTCGGGCCCGGCGAATGACAGCCGGGACGGCTGTGCCAGGCGCCCGGTCGGGCAGGGAGGCACCGCAAGCATCGGGCCGATGCGCAACTGTGCCGCGGCGGGCCAGGCGGCCGTTGCGAACAGGCCAGCAAGGAGCTGGCGCCGCCCGAGCACCGCCTGCATCCGTCCTTTTCCAGAACCAAGGTGTTGCACCCTCAACCTCGCTAATCTTACTAGGGGTAGCGAAACAGGCGCTGCAAACCTGCGCGCGCGCGCTTCGCGAAGATGGACCGTTGCAACCGTGAAACGATAAGCCTCATTGCGATCTGGTTCTGGGCGGCCAAGGCAATCATGTAAGCGCCCACACCTAACGCCGCAATCGCCGGCGAGAGCACCGGCCGGCCAAGGTGGTCCGCCAGCAGCGCGAAAGGTGCGAAGGCGATCAAGCCGATCGCCGCTTTCCGCAATTCGTCCAGCGGGACATGCATGACCCGGAATCGCTGTCCCACGGCACGGTAGAGGACCAGCGCAAGGACGGCGCTGGCCAGGATCGCCCAACAGGCGCCGATCGGGCCAAGGGCCCAGATCAGCCCGAATGCGATGATTGCGTGGGCGACGACGACCGCCCCCGAGACCATCAGCTGGATGGTGGTGCGGCGGCTGATCAGAAAGGGGTAGTCGAAATAGGCCCCCTGGACCCCGGTTATGAAGGCCGCGAGCGCAAGGATCGGGAGGTACCGGGAAACCTCGTCGCGGAAGGGATCATCAAAGAGGAGGCTGGTCACGGTGTCGTTCGACAGCGCCATCACGCCCGCGATCGGCAGGCCCACCAGCATCAGAAACGAGAAATGCCGGTCCAGCACCCGGTCGGCCGCCTCGTCGCCCTCCACCTCGTAGGCATGGAAGACGCTGGCGGCGATGGCATTGCTCAGCATCGCCATCGGCATCGTGATGCCGCGCAGCGCCAGCGTCTGGGCTGCGGCGTAGATCCCCACCGCGGCGAGTCCGGTCCCCTGCGCCAGGATGGTCTGGGTCACGAGGACGACCACGGTGGCGGCGGAGGAGACGAAGGCCAGTGGCAGGCCGAAGCCGAGGAAACTGCGCAGCACCGCCATGGTCGGCAACGCGATCTTGAGGCTTCCGATGCTGCGATAGAGCAGGTAGAGGCCGGTGAGGGTGGCGCCGATCGACATGCCGACAATCGCCCCGGCATAGCCGAGCCCGATCATCGCGAGGGTGATCGCCAGGATCGTCCCGACCAGGGGGCGCAACACCACCGCCGCCGCAAAGCGAGGCCCCTCACCGAGCACCCGCAGCCCCGCGAGGCCCGCTTCGTTGATCGAATGGGTGAGCCAGAAGAGCGCCCCGAGAAGCAGCGGGACCCGCCAGCCCTCCGGTCCAAACTGCTGCCCGAAGAAGAGCAGGGGGAGGACCGCGAGAATCACGAGCCCGCCCCCGCCAAAGGCCGCCGCGGAGGCATTCCCCGAGAACTCCCGCGCGCTGTGGAACCGGTGCACCGAGGTGGGGACCCAGGCGAGAAGGAAGAAATAGGCGGTCGTCGCCGACAGAACGATCACGTTGTAGGCACCGAAGCCCTCCGGCGAGAGCACCCGCGTCATCACCAGAAAGCTGATGAGGGTCAGCGCCGCGGCGGCAATGTGCGACAGGAAGAACCACGCCATCAGCCCGCTTCCCTTTCGGGAGCGGCGGACCCGCGCGGCAACAGGACGCGTCTCTTCCAGCGGCCAGACCGACGGCTGAGCAGCAACGCGAGCTTGGTCAGAAGCGCGGCCGCGGCGACCCAAAGCGTACTGTGCGCATCGAGAATGAGGCTTTCGGTCACGTTGTACATCAGGAAGGCAAGCAGAAACACGATCGCGGTGACGGTCGCAAGCCGCCCTGAGGGATGCCGCGCGGCCCGGAACGCGCCGGCGAGAGCGCGCACGAAGGCCAGGACGATCAGCACGACGCCGAAGACGCCGGTGTTGAGCAGGGCCTCGATCAGCCCGCTGTGCGAGTAGAACGGGATGTAGAGCAAGGCCTGGTTTCCGGCCAGCGCGAGCACGCGGGCGGATTTCGGGTCCCAGAAGGCCTCGAAGCCGTAGCCGATCCAGAACCGGTCGAGCGCCACCGGCCAGACGACGGACCAAAGCGGCAGCCGCCCCGACAGTGTCGGCTGCCGGTCGAGCACATCGGTGAGCAGCACGATCCAGTTCGTGGAGAAAATGAGGATGCCCGCAGCGGTGAGGACGACGATCATCGTCAGGTAGCCGGCGCCCCAGATCCGCGGGAACAGGCGGAAGAGCCCGCCGAGCAGCAGCGCGGCGACGGAGAGCGAGGCGATGAGCTGCGAGGTCCGGGACTGCGAGCCGAGCAGCAACGCGAGCGCCAGGGCGGCGCCGAAAACGAACACCCACTTCGTCGTGCCGCGCGACACCATGATTCCGCCGATCGCCATGATCAGTGCGAGCGTCGCGTTCGCCCCAAGCCCGTTCTTGTGGCCGAACATGCCCAGCCAGGCGTCCGGCCAGGTCTCCGAACCGCGCGCATCCGGCAGTAAGATGATCGCGATCAGGCTGCCCACCATGAGCACGAGCCCCAGCGTGGCGAGGGTCTGGATCAGCCTCGTGAGCGACAGCAGCGACCCCGCCGTCACGGCCAAGAGCGTGAGCGAAAGCGACTGGAACACCCGCTCGGCGGACAGGGTCGGATCCACGCTCCAGAAAATCGAGAGCAGCATCAAGCCCAGGAGCAGCGCCAGCTCGGGCGCCGCGAACGCCGCTCTGACGAGAAAATGGGCGTGCGCGAGCGCGAACAGGAGCGCGATGAAATAGACCGGGAATTGAATCTGGCCCGCGGGTACCACGTCGCTCAGGAGAAGGTTCGCAAGATTGCTGGTGAGCACGATGACGATGAGGATGACCGCTGCCACGAACCGCCGTTCGCGCATCAGCACGACATGCCTCGTGTTCACCCTCGGCGCCCGATACACCGCGATCACCTGTCCAAAGTCTTCAAGAACCGCAGCGCCAGGTCAGGCCTCGCCACGCTGTCAGGGTAGAGCGCCAGACCCATCAGTGCAATCGCGACGGCCCGTGGCCGCGAGCCGAACCGGTACTCGCTGCGCACGCCGGACCAGAAGATGTCGATCCGGCGGTCACGGACCAGCCGTCGGAGGCGCCGCCCGTAGCGGCGCTGCAGCTCCTCGCGCGCGGCAATGCGGTCGAGGCAGGGCACGTTCCGGGCCAGGGCCGAGCCGAAGGCACGGACGTTTGCCCCCGATGCGACCTGACGGTAGAGCAGGACCGGGGCGCCCTCGTTGATCAGGATCCGGCCGCGTTCCGCGAGCCGGCACCAGAACTCCCAGTCCTCTCCGTGGACGAGGCCCGGATCGAAGCCGCCGGCCGCCCGCGCCTCGCCCGTGCGTATCATCAGCGCCCCGCCGTTCACCACGTAATTCTTGCGCAGCAACGCGGCGAGCTGGTCGGGCTCCTTGGCAAGTGGCCGGTTGTCGTTCCCCGGGAGCGGATCGCCGTCCTCGGTGATCCGGGCCACGCCGCCGAGGGCAGCCACCCCGTCGCCTCCGTCCAGGGTAGCGCGGAGCCGCTCCAGCGCGTCCGCGGCCAGCAGGTCGTCGGCGTCCAGGAACAGCACTAGCGCGCCCTTCGCCTCGGCCAGGCCTGCATTGCGCGCCGCGCTCACGCCCTTCCCGGGCCCTGAGACGATGCGGATGCGGCCGTCGCTCCCGGCCTCGTGCCGGACGATGGCGGCGGTGTCGTCGGTCGACCCGTCGTCGATCACGATGACCTCGAAATCGTCCGCGCTCTGGGCGCGCAGGCTCTTCAGGGTGGCGGAGATGAAGCGCGCCGCGTTCCGCGCCGGGATGACGACCGAGACCGGGAGCTCCGCCATTCAGTGCCCCCCGCCCTGCTTCGCCCGGTCGGCCGAGAGCCGCGCCGAGGTGTATTCCGCGAGATGGAGCCTAAGGAATGCCGCGACCATACCGGCACCACGCGACGCTTCCAGCAGGCCACGCACGCTTTCGGTGCGCGACAGCGGAGCCGCCAGCGCGGCGCGGCCGAGGCCAAGTACGAACGCGCCGACGCCCTTCGCGAAACGCATAGCACGGCCCTTCCTGCGCAGGATCGCGATCCAGCCCAGCGTGTTGCCGATCCGGTAGCGCCGGCGCATAACGTAGCGCAGGTTCATCCGCGCCGGCGGCACCTCCTCGTGAATCACGGCGCCCGCCGCGGCGCGGATCGTCCCGCCCTTCGCCATCAGGCGGTCGAAGAAATCCGCGTCCTCGCCGCCGGTGTCGTTGAACCGCGGGTCGAAGCGCAGCCCGGTGCGGCGCAGGAAGGCCGCGTCGATCAGCACGTTGCCTGTGCCGGCGAAGCAAAGTGCCTGCCCATCCTCGAAGGGGCCGAGGCGAAAGGCGTCGAGCGCCTCGACCCAGCGCGGGGGATCGGTTGCGTAGCTCGGCTCGACGTGGCCTTGAACAGCGGTCGCATCCCAGGCCCCCGCGACGCGCAGCATCGCCTCGAGCCAGCCCGGCGTCACCGTCTCGTCGTCGTCGAGCGAGGCGACGTAGTCGGCCTCCTCGGGCAGCGAATCGAGCGCCCGGTTGCGCGCCGCGACGATGCCGCGCTCGGGCTCGGCGAGATAGCGCGCCGGCCAGCGCGACAGCGCGGCGAGCTCTGCCTCGCTTTCGAAGGCGGGGGCCGAGGGCGCATTGTCCACCACGAGAAGCTCGATCCGCGGCGCCGGCCCGCGAAACTCCAGCCGGTTTAGGCTCTCGATCAGCGCGCGGATTCCGTCGCGGCGGCGGAAGGTCGCCGCGTAGATCGCGACAAAGGGCCTAGGCGCCCCGCTCTGCTCGGAGGTGCTAATCATTCCTCTCGATCCCCGCCGCCCTTCCCGCTCCGGCCCCAGCGCCAGGTCAAGACCACGTCGGTTCCCACTCAACCCTGCCGCACGGTTGGCTGCCTTGCCAAGCCATGCGACGTTTCCCACAGGTGAACAGAGTGTCGCTCAACTCTTCGTGAGCTCCCCGGCGAACCCTTTGGCGAAGCATCCCGACCCAGGGCGGGGGCGCAGGCCGGCCGAGGTCGCTGCCGCGACGCGAATCTTCCATCGTTGCGACGGCGCTCCGCGATCCGCGCTCACCCCTCGGCACCGTTCTCGGGCCTTTGGCGACGGTGACGGCCGGAGCCGAGGACGTCGTGCCGCAGCGCGAGCCACAGGGCATGGGGGATCGTGACAAGATAGCGGGTCATCAGGTAGCGCGGCCCGGTGGCCATCCGGTGCAGCCATTCGACCCCGAGGCGCTGCATCCAGCCCGGCGCGCGCCGGTAGTCGCCGGCCAGGAAATGGAAGCAGCCGCCGCAGGTCACGATCCAGCCGCAAGAGAGGCGATCGCGGTTGCGGACCGCGAACATCTGCTCCTTGGGCTTGCCAAGCCCAACCCAAAGCACGTCGGCCCCGCTGTCGTTGATCCGGCGCGCCAGGTCCGCCTCGTCGGCCTCGGCGAAATAGCCGTGATGACGTCCGGCGATGCGCAGCGCAGGATAGGCCGTTGTCAACGCCTCGGCGGCGCGGAGGTTGATCTCCTCGCTGCCGCCGAGGAGGAAGAAGCCCAGGTCGTGCTCCACCGCAGCGCGGGCGGCGGCGTGGACGAAGTCGGTGGTCGCCGTGCGCTCGGGAATCGCCTTGCCTCCGGCAAGCCGCGACAGCCACACCACGAACTGCCCGTCCGCATGCACGATGTGGCAGCGATCGATGGCGGCGGCATAGTCGGGATCGACAGCATAGAGAGAGATCGCCTGCCCGTTCGAATCCGCGACCACGACTGGATGCGGCAGCGACCCGTCGCGCATCGCCGCACAATCCGCGAGGAGTTGATCAACAAGCCCGGATTCGGAAATAATGGCGGCCGGCATGCCTCCGAGCCGACGGTGATCGACTGCCCGGTGGGGGATTGCAACCTGATGCAAGAAACTCGTCCCAATCGGAAACTGCACCGCCCTCCCTTAGCAGGATTCGGCGCGCCCTCCAAACGCGGCGTTCGCGTCGCTTTTCGGCCGCGCATCCAGCGCGGATTCGGCCACCGTTCCACCGCGCCGGGTCAAGAACTTGCGAGGCCATGGAAACTCGCTCGGAGATGCTTTACTTCGGCAGGTCCTTGACTACCGTCGAGGCGACTCGGACAGGATCGCATTATGGCACGGGACCACGGAAAGAGCTTTGAGGACGAATTAGTCGGCCTCGGCATCGACCCGGCAGCGGCGCAGACCGAGTTGCAACTGCTCGGCGACGTCGGCCGGGCGCTTCGCCGCAACTGGCGCGCGATTTTGATCGTGGCATTCAGCGGCGGCGCGCTGGCCTACGGTGCGTCCTACCTGCGCGAGGTTCGCTACACGTCGGTTGCCCAGGTGATGATCGAGACGCGGGTGCCCCCAGAGGGCGACTTCACTCCGGTGGTCTCGAACATCCCGATCTCCATCACCTCGCTCGAGAGCGAACTGGAAGTGCTCCGCTCGATCGACCTTGTCGACAGGGTCGTCGACCGTTTCGCGCTGATGACCGATCCCGAGTTCTTCGATGTCGAGAGAGACCTTGTCGATACTCCGGAAGGGACCATGACCATCGTCGATCGGCAGCGAGAGTTGGCGATCGCCAACGTGGCCGATCGGCTCACCATCGAGCAGGTGGGCAACGTGTCGGCGGTCTACGCGGTGAGTTTCACCTCGGCCGAACCGGAGAAGGCCGCGAGGCTCGCCAACGCGCTGGCCGAGGAATACGTGGCGGCAACGCGCGCCGCCAAGCTGCGCTCGCTCGATCTCGCTCAGGGCTGGCTCGCGGCGAGAACGCGCGAGCTGCAGGGCGACCTCTCGGACCTCACCGTCAAGCTCGAGCAGCATCTGCTGAACGCGCCCTACTCGGCCGACGAGATCGAGACGATCAAGGCGCGCAGCGTGGCCGCAGATCGGCGGCTGAAGCAGATCCAGCGTGAAAGAGCCCAGCTCAGCCAGGCGATAAGCCGGATCGGCCTGCTGAACGGCCAGGGCGAGCTCTTGAGCGCGGCGCGGGCGTTCCCCACGCCGTCCGCCGACCTCCTGCAGGCCGTTGCGCTCGTGCAGGACGGCCAGAGCGAGGAGGAAGCCGGCCTCGCGGCGGCGATTTCGGCTGACCTCGAGCGGCTCACCCGCCTTAGCGCCAGCCTTGATGAGGAATCGCGCTCCGTCGAGGCCGAGCATGCCACGACACGTTCGATCCTGTCCGAGCAGGCCCGCCGCGACGCGGAAACGAGCCGCATCCAGAACGACATCGCCGTGGTGGAAGCGATCTACCGTGATTTCATGACCCAGCTCAGCCGCCGGACCGAGCAGTCCGAATACCTCGACGCCGATGCGCGAATCATCTCGCTCGGCCGGCCGCCACTCGATCCCTCCGAGCCCCGGCGCAGCTTCTTCGCCGCCGGTGGGTTCGGAGGCGCCGCCATTCTACTCATGCTGGTCATAGTGCTTCGCGAGGTCAACCAGTCGCGGATGCGCAACATCCGCGAACTCGAGGCCGGCACCGGCCTGCCGCTGATCGGCGTGATGCCTGAGGTCAAGGCCGGGAACGCGCCATTCGACACCTTCCTCGGCGACAGTCGCGCGATCGCGCCCGAACTGATGCGGTTCGCACGGAAGCTGCGCTGGAGCATCCTGGCGGAGCTGCCCGGCGACAAGTCCGGCCGCCTCTCGGCGGCCAGCATGGCGGAGGAACCCTCCACCCGGCGCAAGTCGCGCGGCAAGGCCCCGGCGCGCAGCGGCGGCGAGGCGGGGTCCGCGGTGAACACCGGCTATGGCGCGGCCTCATCGGATCAGTCGCATACCGTCATCGCCGGCGCTTCGGCCAACCGCGGCGACGGGCAGAGTTCGTCGATGCTGGCTCTGGCCTGCTCCTTCGCCGATGGCGGCGAGAAGGTGCTCCTGATCGACTGCGACTTCGACAATTCACCGTTCGCGGAAATGCTGAACGAGTCGGACGCAAACCTCGAATACATTCGATTCGACCCGCGCAAGGCAAAGCAGTTCATCGTCGAGACCGCCTACGAGGGCCTGCACGTCCTGCCAGCGCCGAAAGCCGCCGTCGAGGCGACCCAGAAGATCGGTGCGGCGGAATGGTGGCGGCTGTTCCGCCACCTCTCCACCCAGTACGACCGGATCCTGCTCGACACGCCGCCGCTGATGTCGGGAATCGACACCGCCGTGCTGCATCAGGTTGCCGACGCGGTCCTGCTCTTCGCTCGCTGGAACTCGACCACGACCGGCGAGGCTCGGAGCATGCTGAAGGTTCTCGGCGATGTCGGCGTCACGCCGCTCGCCGTCGTCGCCACCCGGATTCAACTCGAACGGGTGCGCAGGTTCGGCGACGACGCGCTGTTCTTCCTGGGCAAGAGCCTCGCGCGCTGAGCCAGCACGGGGGACGCGTCAGGCGGCCCCGGGGTCGAGCGCGGCCAGATCCCGGCGGCGCGCGCTCATCTGCGGCGTTTCGGGCAGGCCGAAATGGTCGAGGATCAGCTGCCAGCGGTGGAGCCAGTCGTGCTTATGCAGCGCCTGCGAGAGGTTGATCCGCCGCCGCCGCTCGAGTTCGGCAGGGTCGTCGATGAGCCGCAGCAAGACCTCCAGGGCGCGGTCGGCCTCCTCGGGCAGCCGCTCGATCGATTCCGGCCAGTCGAAGAACTGGCTGTAGTCGGCGGTGTCGGGCGCATAGCCCACCTGGATCGCGCCGCCGGCAAGGCCCTCGACGTGCCGCGGCCCCCAGATCTGCTCGCCGCGCGCCTGGTCGACGTGGCCGACCTTGCCGAAATCCACCATGAAGAGCTTCGACCGCCGCACCAGGTTGGCCAGCATGTCGCGGTGGATCTGGTGGCTGGTCGCCAGCGGCAGATGGGTGAATGTGTCGTGCAGGTAAAAGCCGTTGCGCGCGTCGAGAGCGTCGCGAATCGCCGCGTGCAGTTCGGGCCGCCGCCGACCCATGTAGAACACGTCGATCGGCCGCTCGGTCTCGAGCGCGCGCGGAGCGAAGCGCAGGAGGTCGGCCGCCCCGGGCAGGTGGATCACGGGTCGTCCGGTGATCTCGGAGAGCCGCGCGCAGGTGTGCTCGAAGGCGCAGGCCAGGAGGTCGAATTGCTCGAGCGACTTCACCAGCGGCCGGAACTCGTCGATGGTCAGCTGCCAGAGCTCTTCCAGCACGCAGACCGCGAGGCGCGAGCGTTGCCGCCAGTTCGGCACCGAATCGATGTCAAGCAGTTCGAAGGGCTTCTGCAGGATGCAGCAGAACAGGTCGCAGTCGGCCTCGAGCGGCTTCCCACGGGTGCCCGACGGCACGAACCGGAACAGCGGCGTCCGCCGCGACAGCCAGCGCCGGCCGCGAAAGTTGATCCGCCGGTCGGTCTGCCGCTCGGGCACGACCAGCTCGGCGCCCTCGAGCCCGGCCACGACGTCCTCGAACTCGTAGCCCGAGCATCGCGAGAGGTCGGGTGCGATCGCGCGCATCGAGAAGATCACGACGCGCCGGCCGGTCGCCGCTGACGCCTCGGCTCCGGCGACCGGGTCCGCTTCGGTGGCCTGGGAATCGGTGAAGTGGTGCCCGTGCGCGTCATCCATGATCGTCCCCGTCCTGTCCTTACTCGTCACGTTTTCTGCCGGGCGGCCCGCCGTCCCTCGCCGTCCGGGCATGAAGCCGATACCGTATGATGCAGCCCCGGCGTTGGCCAGACTCATCGGCCGCACGGCACTTGGTGGCGTCCCAGGCGCACCGGAGAAACCGGCTGGATGGCAGTGAGTTGACTGCCTGCCGGGCATATTGTCCACTTCCCGGAAACGGCGTGTTTCAGGACCTTAGGCGACGGCGTCCTGTCGCGGAGTGGTGGCAATAGCATGCTCGCCCCATGGTATCGTCTGCCCGGCGGCATGCGGGTTTGGGTGGAGGCGGAGCCCGTTGTCGGGGTCGGCGGCGAGGGCCGCGAGGGCCGCGCCACGGTGCTCCATCGCCGCCGTGCGAGGCAGGCCCAGGTGATCGAGGATGATCTGCCAGCGGTGCATCCAGTCGTGTTTGCAGAGCGCCTGGCTAAGGTTGATTTGCCGCCGCCGCTCCAGCTCTTCCGGGTTGTCGATCAGCCGGAGAATGGCTGCGGCTGCCGCCGCCGGATCTGCGGGAAGCCGCTCGATGGCCTCCGGCCAATCGAAGAAACGGTGGTAGTCTGGCAAGTCCGGAGCATAGCCTGCCTGGACCGCCCCGCCCGCCATTCCCTCCACGTGCCGCGGTCCCCAGATCAGTTCGCCGCGCGCCTGGTCGACGTGGCCGATCTTGCCGTAGTCGACCATGAAGACTTTCGACCGCCGCACCAGATTGGCGAGCATTTCGCGGTGAAGCCGGTGGCTGCTGGCCGGTGGGTGAAGGTTGAACGTGTCAAAGAGGTAGAATCCGTCTCGGGGCCGCAATGCTTCGGCAATGGCTTCGTGCAGCTCGGGGCGCCGCCGCCCCATGTAATACACGTCTATGACGCGTTCGGTGGACAGCGCCCGCGGTGCAAAGCGCAGGAGGTCGGCAGCTCCCGGCAGGTGGACGACCGGGCGCCGCGTGATTTCCGCAAGACGCGCCTGGGTGCATTCGAACGCGCAGGCAATCAGGTCGAACTTTCCGAGCGCACGTATGACCGGATGGTACTGGTCGATGGTCAGCGACCAGAGTTCCTCGATCACGCAGACCGCCAGCCGCGCACGCCGCCGCCAGTCCGGAACCGAGTCGATATCGAGAAACTCGAAGGGCTTTTGCAGGAAGCAGCAGAAGAGATCGTAGTCCTGACCGAGCGGCTCGGCCCTGGCCCCAGACGGCACAAATCGGAACAGCGGGGTGCGCCTCGACAGCCAGAGCCGGCCCCGGAAACCGAGTCGCAGGTTGGAGTCGCGCTCGGGCAGTACAAGGCGCGCGTGCTCCAGATCGGCGACGACATCCTCAAACTCGTAGCCCGAGCAGCGTGACAGGCCCGGCTGGATTGAGCGCTTGGAGAAAATCGCGACGCGCCGCGTCGGCGCAGTGTCAATTAGTGCTTCGGCCGATAAAGGAGGCGGGAGGATCTCGCGTCCTCCAGCGGACTGAGGCGTCACATGGCCCCTCACCTCTGGGATTGTGTCCAAAGCCGATTCGCATCCCCCTCCTCAAAGGTCCCCCCGTGATGAAGGGGTGACCTTTGCACCCACGGAAATTGTATGCCTCGTCCCCTTTGAAAACAAGCGACGTCGGGCACGAGGCGGGCGCTCCGAGACGGGCTCAAGGCCCCCATGAATGAATTTGCCGAGCGCAATTGGACTTTGTACACTTTTTGGAAACGACGTGTTTCAGTGGAGCCGCAAGGATGGAGTCCCGGCGCGGAGTGGTATTAATGGGGTTCTAGCCGCCCTGTGGCTCGGCCCCGACGGCCGATAGTGTCGGTAAATTTTTTAGAGGGGGATTTTCGAGATGAACGAGATGGTGCGGGATGCCGCCGGTCGCGCCTCGGCGCAGGACGTGATGCGCGACTACATGAAGATCTTCGCGGATCTGCTGAAGAGCATCGACCCCAAGGCCATCGCCACCTGCGCCGACATCCTGCGCAAGGCGCGCGATTCGGGCGCGATGATCTACGTCGCCGGCAACGGCGGCAGCTCGTCGACCGCCACCCACCTCGCCAACGACCTCGGCAAGGCCACCAAGACCCCGGGCATGCGCCCGATGCGCGTGGTCTC
>JBFKAV010000001.1:0-93964 GCA_041621405.1 Paracoccaceae bacterium | reverse complement strand
GGTTTTGCCCTTGCCAGGGTGGAGGCCGGGAGTGTAGCCAGCCGGGCGGTGAGAGAGGGATCGCGCCATGGGGATCGACAGGGAAAGCAACGTCGCCGGAAGCCTGCAAATTGGGCCCACCTCGCTCGGCATGGTCCGGATCTTCGTCGAGGCCGAAGGCTTCGAGCTGCCGCTCGACTTCGCGCCCGAGGAGGCGGAGGAGATCGCCGAGGAGCTGCGCGCCGCCGCCGCGCGGGCGCGGGCCGCGGGTTCGCCAGGCAAGGGCGGGCCTAAGGGGAAGCGCCGGGGATGAGTCCGGGATCGCGCGCGGCCTGCAGCCTGAGCGCCGCGTGCCGGGCGAACTTCTGCACCATCACCTTGCGCCGGGCCGGGGCGAGCCTCGTCTCGGGGCCGAGGCGGACGATCTCGGCGTCGTAGGCATCCGCCAGGATCAGCCCGGTTCCGTCGGGCAAAAGCTCCAGCGGAAACTCGGCATCCACCGCCCAGAAGAAACGGTCGCACCAGTCGAGATAGCCGTCCCACTTACGGTCCGACAGGAAGTCGGCTCGCGACGACTTGCACTCGACGACCCAGATCTCGCCCTTCGGGCCGAGCGCCATCACGTCGACCCTGAGGCCCGGCGCCGGCACCAGCTCCTCGACGGTCACGAAATCATGGCCGAGCAGATGGCGGCAGACGCCGCGGGCGAGGAGCTGGCCTGGGGCGAGGCATTCGGGCATGCGAGGCACTATGAACAGAGCATGAACATCTGTAAAGGGACAGGGCGGTCCGCCCCCGACGGCGAGCCGCGGCCCGTGCGACTCCTGCCCGGCCGGCCGGGAGGAGCGGCGCGGTGCGCGCATGCCTCTTGCGCGGGGGCGGATCGCGGCCTACCTTTCGGTTTGGCGGGTACTGCCCCTCGCGTGCAGAGGCCTTTTTCCAGGTGCCGATACGCATTCTCGAGGGAGCTGGCTCTGCCTGGATCCTGGTCCAGGTATCCGGCGCCCACCTGGTTGGACCAGGCTCTCGGGAAATCGAAGCCTCCACGGTCCGGGCGGGCCCGCCACCATTCCCCTTCAGCCGCGCGCCGCGAGGCGAACAGGTTGAGACTCGGCTGCCGCGCGGCGTGCCTTGCCGCCCTTCCCGCCGTCGTCGGCCATGCGCATGACCGCGATGCCGAACTGGACGCCGGAGAATACGATCCCGTTGAACATCACCAGCAGGAAGACTGCGAGAGGTCCCTCGGCGGTGTGGGTCACCAGGTGCCAGAGATTGGCCACGTCGAGCCAGAGCAGAAGACCGGTGAAGACCACAGACAGCGCGTAGCCGATCAGGACGTGGCGGATGTAGAGGCGGACGAGCTTCGGCATCGGGGGGCGCACCTTTTCGCTGCAATGTAGTCGCTGGCGCGGGGTCGATCCACCCGGCTCGGCCGCGACGAATTGGCGGGACGGGCGCCATCGGTTGAGTTATAGTTGCAAGGGTATACCTGAGGTAGAGTATCACCGGAGTAGCCGCCGCCATGATGATCACGCCGATCGAAAGCGACGACGCCGCAGAAGACGGCCCCATTGTCGTCTACGATGGCGGCTGCCGGGTTTCGGCGGCACTCCTCCGCCGGCTCCGGCTCAGGCGGGCGGCGGGGCCGGCCGCGGTCGTTGACGTGCGTCGGGGCTGGCATCCGGTGCTGGGGCGGCTCCGCGAGGCGGGGATCGACCCGAGGCGGGGGATCGTGGTCGAGCTGGGCGGGCAGCTCCATCACGGCGCCGAGGCGATGACGGTGCTTGCCCTTATCACCGCGCCGGAAGGAGCCTTCGCCCGCGTCGTGACCTGGGCCTTCCGGTCGCAGGCGCGGGCGCGGCTGCTGTTTCCGGCGATGGAGGCCGGACGGAAACTCGTCGGACGGCTCCTCGGCCCCGCCAAAGCGTGACAGGGGCGTGACAGGTCTCGTGATTTCACTGTGAAAGCGTTGGTCAAGTCGTTGTTTCTAAAGAAAATCACCAAATTTCTTTACCGAAAATCAACTCTTTCGCGCCCTGTATCAAGCCACCTGGCCGGCCACCCCCGGCGGATGCCCGGCCGTCACTCAGGCAGTCCCGCGAGGCGAAGCCCCTCGAGCCAGTGTTCCTGGTTCTCCGGGCCGACCACCGGCACCATCCGCGCCAGCCGCGTGATGGTCAGATGCGGCATCCGTGCGAGGAGCTGGCCCAGCGCCTCCTTCGCCTCGTCGATCCGGCCGAGATGGGAGAGGCTGCAGACGCGCTGCCGAAGCGCCGGGCCGTAATCGGGATCGACCTGGAGCGTCTTCGCGGCGTTCTCGAGGGCGGCCTCGTATTGACGGTCGAGGATCAGCGCGATGCCCTTGCCCGCCATCCACAGCGTCCGGGTCGGATCGGCGGGACTGAGCAGGATCGCCCGGTCGAAGGCCGCCAGCGCCTCGGCCAGTTCGCCGCGGCAGCCATGGGCAGTGCAGAGGAACCCGTAGGCGCTGGCGAGGTTGGGGTTCTTCGCGACCGCCTCGTTCAGCAGGTCGAAGGATTCGTCGAAGCGGTAGCCCCACATCGCGGCGAGGCCGAGCACGGCCAGCGCGCCGGCGTCGTAGGCATCGAGCGTGACCGCGCGCCGGGCGGCGAGCTCGGCCGCGCGGATCTCGGCAAGCGGGTCGTCGCACCAGGCGTTCAGCATCTTGTGGTAGTGGCAGACCGCGGCGGTGCTGTGGGCGAGGGCCAGATCGGGCGCGGCCTTGACGACCTCGGCGAGGATGGCGAGCGCGGTGTCGGTGTCCTCGCGGGAATACTTGTCCATGTGCCAGCGCGCGCGCATCACCCGCTCCCAGTCGCTTAAGTCCGTCGCCTTCTTGCGGAAGGCCGCGGACATCTCGTGATACTGGGTCTGAGGCGCGATGGCGGTGACGGCCTTCGCGGCGATGTCGTCCTGGACGCTGAAGATGTCGGTCAGCTCGCCGTCGTAGCGGTCGGACCAGAGCGCCCGGTCGCTGGCCGCCTCGATCAGCTGCACCGCCACCCGTATGTGGGAGCCGACCTGGCGCACGCTGCCCAGGAGCAGGTACTTCACCCCGAGGCTTTCCGCGACGTCGTGCGCCGGAACGTTGCGGCCCTTGAAGGTGAAGCTGGAATTCCGGGCGATCACCGCAAGCTCGTGGAAGCGCGAGAGCGCGTTGAGGATGTCTTCGGCGATGCCGTCGGCGAAGTAGCCGAGCTCGGGGCTGTCGGACAGGACCTCGAAGGGCAGGACCGCGATCGAGGGCTTGCGGGCGGCGTCCGGGGCCGCCGCGCCGGCGGACGCGGCGGGCGCCGCCTCGGGCACCGCGCCGAAGCGAAAGCCGCGGCCATGCACGGTGCGCACGAGGCGCTGCGTTGCCCCGTCGTCGCCCAGCGCCTTCCGGAGCGCATTGATCCGCGACGAGATGGCGCTTTCGGAGACGATGCGGCCGGACCACACGGCCTCGATGATCTCGTCCCGGCTGACCACGCGGTCGTGGTTCCGGACGAGAAATGCCAGGAGATCAAAGACCTGTGGCTCGAGCGGGACCGCCTTGCCGCCGCGGCTGAGCTCCGCCGCGGCGATGTCGAGCGCGAAATCCTCGAACCGGAATACCTGTGGCGCGGCCTGGGTCATTGGGAATTCATACCCCGCGAGGGTCGTCGTGCAAGAATCTCAAGATCCCCGTGAGGAAAAATCAAGGCGGTGTCGAAGCACCGGGCGCGGCGCCGGTGCATCGTTGGTCCATCGAAAGCGCGAGGACGCGAAGGAGACCGACGATGCGAGAAGGACCTGAGAGCTTCATTTTAAAGGACGGATCGATCGACATGCGCCGCGCCATGGCCGCGGGCCGGCTGGCGCGCTCGGAAGCCCTCTACACCGGGCTTGCGGAGATCACACGCGCGCTGCGCGGCGAACCGAGGCCCCGGCGGCGCTTCTTCCGCTGAGGTCTGACGAGACGGGTTGGCGGCCTAGAACGCGCCGGGCCGAGCCTCGCGGGCGACGTGGTCGAGCACCGCGTTGACGAAGCGCGCCTCGCGGCCTTCGGGGAAGAAGGCCTTGGCGATCTCGACGTATTCGTTGATCACCACCTTGGGCGGCGCCTCGCCCTGAAGCAGCTCGGCCCCGGCGGCGCGAAAGAGCGCCCTGAGCGTCGGGTCGATGCGGTCGATCGGCCATTTCGCCACCAGCGCGCGGTCGGTCATCTGGTCGATCCTGGCCTGCCAGTTCACCGCGTCGCCGACCGTCTTGCGGAAGAGCTCGACGTCGCCCTCGGCCATCTCGCCCTCCTCGTAGACCGCGCCGAAGCGGTGGGTCTCGAACTCGCCGAGCACCCTGTCCGCCGTCTGCCCCGAGGCCTCCATCTGAAACAGCGCCTGCAGCGCGTAGAGCCGCGCGGCGGACTTCATCTGGCGGCTGGGTTTCACTTCCGCTCCCCGGCCTGGCTTGGCGGGCGGAAGCCGATGCCCTTGGCTGCGCCCCGCCACTTCCGCGAGAGCGCGATCAGGTGCAGCGCCGCTGCCGCCGCGCCGCCGCCCTTGTCCTGGCCGGCGGGGTCGGCGCGCACCGCGGCCTGGGCGTGGGTCTCGACCGTCAGGATGCCGTTGCCGATGCAGGCGCCGTCGAGGCCAAGCAGCATCAGCCCGCGCGAGCTGTCGTTGCAGACGGTGTCGTAGTGCGAGGTCTCGCCGCGGATCACGCAGCCGAGCGCGACGAACCCGTCGATGTCGGCCTGCGCGCGGGCGAGCCGGATCGCGGCCGGGATCTCGAGCGCGCCCGGCACCTCGGCGAGCTCGATCGTGGCGCCGGCCTTTTCCGCCGTGGCCCTCGCGCCGGCGATCAGCATGTCGGCGATGTCGCGGTAGTAGGGCGCGACGACGATCAAGAGCTTCACCGGCCGCTCGAAGCTCGGCAAGGGCAGGACGTGATGGGATTCGGTGCTGGCCACGGGCTCAGTCCTTCGGGATCGGACGGGTGTCGGCGATGGAAAGGCCGTAGCCCTCGAGGCCCACCACCTTGGGCTTGGCCGAGTTGGTCAGGAGCACGATCTCGTGGAGCCCGAGCGCGGTGAGGATCTGCGCGCCGAGCCCGTATTGACGGAGCGTCTGCGGCGAGACCGAATCCTCCATCACCAGCTTCTCGTGGGTGTCGCGCAGGAGCACGAGCACCCCCCGCCCCTCGGCGGCGATGAGCTTCATCGCGTTGCCGAACTCGTGGGCGCGGCCCGGGGCGCCGAGACCGACGACGTCGAGCAGGGGATCCAGCGTGTGCATCCGCACCGTGACCGGCTCGGGGCCGGAGAGATCGCCCTTGATCAGAGCGATGTGCTCGGAGCCCTGGGTGGCATCGACGAAGATCCGCATCGTCCACTCGCCGCCGAATTCCGAACGGATAGTGCGCTCGTCGATCACCCGGACCAGGTTGTCGTTGCGGCGGCGGTAGGCGATCAGGTCGGCGATGGTGCCGATCTTCAGCGCGTGCCGCTGGGCGAAGGCGACGAGGTCGGGCAGCCTCGCCATCGAGCCGTCCTCGTTCATGATCTCGCAGATCACGCCCGAGGGATTGAGGCCGGCGAGCCGGGCGATGTCGACCGCGGCCTCGGTATGGCCGGCGCGCACCAGCACGCCGCCTTCCTTGGCCCTGAGCGGGAAGATGTGGCCCGGCGTGGCGATGTCGGCCGCGCCCTTCGAGGGATCGATCGCCACGGCGACGGTGCGGGCGCGGTCGTAGGCCGAGATGCCGGTGGTCACCCCTTCGCGGGCCTCGATCGAGACGGTGAAGGCGGTCTCGTGGCGCGAGGGGTTGGCCTGCGCCATCAGGGGCAGGCCCAGCGCGTCGATCCGCTCGGCGGTCATCGACAGGCAGATCAGGCCGCGGCCGTGGGTGGCCATGAAGTTGATCTTCTCCGGCGTCGCCATCTGGGCCGGGATCACCAGGTCGCCCTCGTTCTCGCGGTCCTCGTGGTCGATGAGGACGAACATGCGGCCGTTCCGGGCGTCGTCGAGAATCTCCTCGATGGAAGAGACGGCATCGGAATAGGTGTTCGGCGTGGTGTCGGCCATCCTGGGTCCCCGGAGCTTCGGCGGCGGAGATACACGGGCCGGGCGGGCTTGGCCAGAGGGCGGCGCGGGCGGCGATTCCCGCGATGCTCGCGAACCGGATCGGGCGGGTCGCTCCCTGGGAGCGCCACGGCTCCGGCGCAAGCATCGCCAACCAGGCCCGTCCTCAGGCCACGAAGTACCGCTCGGCGCCGAGATAGCCGACGAGCCGCGCCGCCTCGGCCCAGCCGCGCTCTTCGGCGGTGTCGCCCACCATCAGCACCCGGTCGGCGGGCCAGCGTCCCTCGGCCAGCGCCGCGCGCAGCGTCCGCCGCGCCTCGCCCCAGGCGGCAAAGGGGCGCGGCGCCGGGGCGGCGCGGTCGATCACGCCGCCCGAGAGCGCGAGCACCGCCTCAGGCGAGAGCGGTGCGCGGGCGAGTGCGGCGCGCCCGGCGCCGGCTATGGCCACCAGTCGTTCACGCCGGTCGGCGGGCAGCGCCGGCGCTGGCGGCAGGAGCCGCAGCGCATTCGTCGAGAAGAGCAGCGCCACGATGTCGTGCCCCGAGGCGGCGCGGAACGAGGCATAGGCGCGGTAGTCGAGGCCGAGCTCGGCCGCGCGCCGCACCCGGAGCCGCACCACCTCGATCGGCAGCGTCGGCAGCAGCGCCTCCCGCGCCCTGGTCCAGCAGTGGCGCCGCCAGGCGCCGCCGGCCTCGAGCGTCGGGCCCCGGTTGTGCCCTATCCCGCTCACGCCCCCGCCTCCAGCCAGCCGACAGTGCGCCGCGCGTCGGCCCGCGCCGCCGCCGAGCCGAAGCCGCCGCGCGCACCTCCGGCGGCGCTCCGGCCGGTGCCCTCCTCCGGGTCGCGCCGGCATTCCCGCCGGGCGAAGCCGCCGCCTGGCCCGCGCATCAGGTCGAAGCATCGCCGGCCAACTGCATCCTCCGGCGAGGCGAGGACGAGGGGTTTCACCGGCAGGCGCGTCACCGGTCCCACTCCCTCAGCCGCGCCACGTAGCGGGCGAGCGTGTCGATCTCGAGATTGACGAAGTCGCCTTCTTGCACCACGCCCCAAGTGGTCGCCTCCTTGGTGTGCGGAATGAGGTTCACGCCGAACTCCGCGCCCTCGACCTCGTTCACGGTGAGCGAGGTGCCGTTGAGCGCGACCGAGCCCTTCGGAGCGATGAAGCCGGCAAGCGCCTCGGGGGCGCGGAAGAGGACGCGGGTGCTGCCGCCCTCGTCCCTGACCGAGATCACCTCGGCGACGCCGTCGACATGGCCCGAGACGATGTGGCCACCGAGCTCGTCACCCACCTTCAGCGCGCGTTCGAGGTTGACCCGGTGACCGACCGTCCAGCCGCGGCCGGCGCCGATGTTGGTCCGTGCCAGGGTCTCGGCCGAGATCTGCACGTCGAACCAGCCGCCCTCGGCATCGGAGCCACGGTCGACCACGGTGAGACAGACCCCCTCGCAGGCGATCGAGGCGCCGATGTCGATCGATTCCGGGGCGTATCCGGTGCCGATCCGGGCGCGGAGATCGCCCTGGCGTTCGAGCCCGCGCACGCGGCCGATGTCGGTGACGATGCCGGTGAACATGGGTGCCCCTCCTTCGATTTCCGAGGTAGCCCGCGCTCCTTCCCGGCGCAAGGTCGAGACACGGCAAGGCAAGGTTAACACAGCTCGGCGATGATCCGCCGTCCGGCTCGGTAGGTACGTGACAGCGCCGGGTCATCGGGGTTACAGAGTTGTGGAGCAGTTTGTGGATAAGTCGGACGTGGGGCGCAGGTTTCTCTTCCTTCAGGGGCCGCATGGACCCTTCTTCAACGCATTGGCGCGGATGTTGCGGCTCGCCGGGGCCGAGGTCTGGCGCGTCGGCTTCAATGCCGGCGACCGTGCGTTCTGGCGCAGCGGCGCGAACTACATCCCCTATCGCGGCGGCGTCGATGACTGGCCGGCGGCCTGCGCCGAGCTGCTTGCCGAAAAGCGCATCACCGATCTCGTGCTCTACGGCGACACCCGGCCGATTCACGCTGCGGCGGTGGCGCTGGCCGAGCGCCGGGGGATCACCGTTCACGTCTTCGAGGAAGGCTACCTCAGGCCCTACTGGATCAGCTACGAGCGCGGCGGCGCGAACGGCCATTCGCGGCTCATGCATCTCGACACCGAGAGGATGCGGGAGGCGCTGGCCTTTGCCGACCCCGACCAGCCGGAGGCGCCGGCGCGCTGGGGCGACATGCGCCAACACGTTTTCTACGGCGCGCTCTATCACTTCTTCCTGCTGGCGCTGAATGGCGGCTACCGCGGGTTCCGCACGCACCGGGAAATCCCGGTCGGGCGCGAATTCGCGCTGCACCTCCGCCGGCTTCTTGCGATGCCGGTCGTGGCCGCCGAGCGGCGACTCACATCGGCGCGGCTGGCCTGGGGCGGGCGGCCCTATCACCTGGTGCTCCTGCAGCTCGCGCACGACGCGAGCTTCCGCGCCCATGGCCCCTTCGACACCATGGAGGAATTCCTCGCCACGGTGATCAAGGGCTTCGCCGAGGGCGCGCCGCCGCATCACCGGCTGGTGTTCAAGGCGCACCCCCTGGAGGACGGCCGCGCGCCGATCCGTGCCACCATCCGGCGCCTCGCCGCCCACCACGAGGTCGGCGCCAGGGTCGACTACGTCCCCGGCGGCAAGCTGGCGCGGCTGCTTGACGAGGCGCGCTCGGCGGTCACGGTGAACTCCACCGCGGCGCAGCAGGCGCTCTGGCGCGGGCTGCCGGTGAAATGCTTCGGCGAGGCGGTCTATGCCAAGCCCGAGTTCGTATCCGACCAGCCCCTGCCGGAGTTCTTCGCCCAGCCGCAGCGCCCGGACGCGCGAGCCTATCGCGACTTCCGCCGGTTCCTGCTAGAGACCTCGCAGGTGCCCGGCGGCTACTACTCGCTGAAGGGACGCCGCACGGCGCTCCGCCACGTGGTCGACATGATGCTCGCCGCCGAGGACCCTTACGACGCGCTACGCTCGGGCAGAGCGGCGCCCCGGCAACAGTTGCGCCTGGTGGCGCGCCGCGGCGCCTAGGGAACTGGCGTTCGGCCCGCGGCTCCGCTAGGCTAAAAAGAAAACCGTCGAGGCAGGTAGCAGGCTTAGGAGCGATCGCGTGACAGCAGGGGCAAGCAGAGGGGCCGGGCGGACGGCCCTTTTCGCATTGACCATTCTGGTCGCGGGCTGCGGCCTGCCACGATCGGGCCCGACCCGGGGCGAGATCCTCTCGGCTTCTACCGACCGGCGCGGCGATGCCCATATCGTCGAGGTGACCGATGCCGTCGTGCGCGCCAACACGCTGCCGCCCGGCTTCGGATTCGGCACCAACTTCGCCCATGCCGGCATCGTGCCGTCGGACACGATCGCGCCCGGCGACGTGCTGACGATCACCGTGTGGGAGAACGTCGAGCAAGGCGTGCTGGCGGCCGCCGGCACCGGCGCCACCGTGCTTTCGGGCGTGCAGGTCGACGGCCAGGGCTTCATCTTCGTGCCCTATGCCGGGCGCATCCGCGCCGCCGGCAATTCGCCCGAGGCGCTGCGCCAGGTGATCACCCGGCAGCTCGAGTCTCAGACCCCCGATCCGCAGGTCCTGGTGCTGCGCGAGCCCGGCGACGGCGCCACCGTGTCGATCGTCGGCAACGTCGGCGGCCAGGGCATCTTCCCGATCGAGCGGCCGACCCGCACGCTTACCGCCATGCTCGCCCGGGCCGGCGGCGTGAGCGTGGAGCCCGAGATCACCCAGATCACGGTGATCCGCGACGGCCAGCGCGGCACGGTCTGGCTCTCGGACCTCTATGCCGATCCCACCAACGACATCGCGCTGAGGCCCGGCGACCGCATCCTGGTCGAAGAGGACACCCGGGCATTCACCGCGATCGGCGCGACCGGCGGCCAGAGCCGGGTGCCCTTCGATAGCCAGGACCTCTCGGCGCTGGAGGCGATCACCCTGGCGGGCGGCCTGAATTCCAGCATCGCCGACCCGACCGGCATCTTCATCTTCCGCGACGAGCCCGCCGAGATCGCCGGCGCCGTGCTCGGCCGCCGCGACCTGAGCGGATCGACGCGGATGATCTACGTGCTCGACCTGACCAAGCCGAGCGGCATCTTCGTGGCCCGCGACTTCGTGATCCGCGACGAGGACACGATCTACGTGACCGAGGCGCCGTTCACCCAGTGGCAGAAGGTCATCGGCGCGGTCACCGGCGCGGCCAATTCCGCCAACTCGCTGTCCAACGCCGCCGGCAACTGATGCCGGAGGCCGACGACGGTTCCTCGCGGCGGCTCTACGTCTACAACGGCGGGCTTCTCGCCCGCGGCCGGGTGCGCCGCATCCTCGAGCTGGCCGGCTACCGGGTCTGCCTCGGCGCGCCGGGGCCGGAGGACCTCGTCGGCGTCTGGGGCCGGAGCCCGACGGCGGGGCGCGGCGAGTTCGTGGCCGAGCGCCGCGGCGCCGGGATCCTGCGGGTCGAGGACGCGTTCCTGCGCTCGGTGCGGCCGGGACGCGCCGGGGAGCCGCCGCTGGGACTGATGCTGGACCGGAGCGGGGTGCATTTCGACCCCTCCCGGCCCTCCGACCTCGAGACCCTGCTGGCCACGGATCCGCTCGACGATTTTGCACTTCTCGAACGAGCGCGGGCATTATTCGAGCGTATTCGGCGGGCGGAATTGTCGAAATACAACAATCATGACCTGTCGCTGGAGCCGCCGGCGCCGGGCAGCTACGCGCTGGTGATCGACCAGACCGAGGCCGATGCATCGGTCACCGCGAGCGGCGCCACGCCTGAGACCTTCGCCGAGATGCTCGCCTATGCCGAGATCGAGCAGTCGGGCGCGCGGATCCTGATCAAGACCCATCCCGAGACCCGCGAGGGGTTTCGCCGCGGCCATTTCGGCGCCGAGGCGGCGAAGGGACGGGTCGAGTTCCTGACCGCGCCAATCGCGCCCTACGCGCTCCTCGAAGGCGCGACCGCGGTCTACACCGTGTCCTCCCAGCTCGGCTTCGAGGCGATCATGGCCGGCCACCGCCCGCGGGTCTTCGGCCAGCCGTTCTACGCCGGCTGGGGGCTGACCGAGGACGAGCACCCGGTCGCCCGCCGCGAGCGCAAGCTGACCCGGGCCCAGCTCTTCGCCGCGGCAATGTTCCTCGCGCCGACCTGGTACGACCCCTGCCGCGACCGGCTCTGCACGCCGGAGGAGGCGATCGACCAGCTCGAGGCCGAAGTGCGGTGCTGGCGCGAGGACCGGGCGGGCCACGTCGCCACCGGCATGCGGCTCTGGAAGCGGCCGCACCTGCAACGCTTCTACGGCCGCTGGCGGCCGCTGCGCTTCGACGACCGGCGCCCGGTGGCCCGCGCCCGGGCCGAGGGCCGCGGCGTGCTGGCCTGGGCCTCGGCGGCCGAGCCGCTGGCAGTAGAGGCGGCGGCGGCCGGGGTGCCGTTCGCCCGGGTCGAGGACGGGTTCCTGCGCTCGCAGGGGCTCGGCGCGGCGCTGGTGCCGCCCCTGTCGCTCGCCGCGGACGATCTCGGCATCTACTACGACCCCACGCAGGAGAGCCGCCTCGAACGGCTGATCGCCGAGGCGGCGGCGCTGCCGGAGGGCGAGCTTCTGCGCGCCGAGCGGCTGGTGGCCGCGATCGTAAAGGCGGGGGTGACGAAGTACATGGTCGCGGGCGACCTGCCGGCGATGCCCGAGGGCCATCTGATCCTGGTGCCGGGGCAGGTCGAGGACGACGCCTCGATCCTGACCGCCTGCCGGGACGAGCGGACCAACCTCGCGCTCCTCGAGCGTACCCGGGCCGAGAATCCGGGCGCGCGGATCGTCTACAAGCCGCACCCGGACGTCGCCGCCGGCCTGCGCCCGGGCGCGGTGCCCGAGGCCGAGCTCGCCCGGCTCGCCGACCTGGTGGTCGGCGAGGCCGACCCGGCGGCGCTCGTCGCCGCGGCCGACGAGGTCTGGACGCTGACCTCGCTTCTGGGCTTCGAGGCGCTCCTCAGGGGCAAGTCCGTCACCTGCCTCGGCGCGCCGTTCTACGCCGGCTGGGGGCTGACCCGCGACCTCGGCGCGGTCCCGGCGCGGCGCGGCACCGTGCGGCCGTCGCTCGAGGCCATGGCCCATGCCGCGCTGATCGCCTACCCGCGCTATCGCGATCCGGTCTCCGGTCTGCCCTGCCCGGCCGAAGTGATCGTCGAGCGGCTCGCCAGCGGCGCTGTCGGCCGCCCGGCGCCCGCGCTGCGGGCGCTCGCCAAGCTGCAGGGGCTCTTCGCCAGCTACGCATTCCTCTGGCGCCGCTGAGCGCGCCGAGGTGCCCCGGGGCCGATCGGCGGCCTATCGCCAGGGGCCGGTCCAGAGCCGCTGGCCGGCGCGGCCGACCGCGGTCTCCAGCCTCAGGCCCCCGGGGCCGATCCAGCCGGCCAGGGACCCGGTCTTCGCCAGCGCCGCCGGGTCGAGCAGCGTGCAGGGCCCCGGCGCCGGGCCGACCTCCTGGGCCACGACCACGATCCGCCCGACCCGGCATTCCGCCGCGAGCCGGTCGCGCCAGCCGCGGCCCGAGACCTGCACCACCTCGGTGCCGCCGAGTTCCGCCACCAGCGCGCCAGTCTCGCCGCGGAAGCCTGCGCGCGCGAAGGCGTCCGGCTGGCGCGCGCCGTCGCCGTCATCCTCGAGCCAGGACCGCGCCGCGTAGCCGTCGCCGGAAGGTTTCGTGAGCGCACGGCCGGCCTCGGTCATCACCCCGACAATGCCGCCCGATTCGGCGATCAGCAGGTCCGGTCGCTCGGCCTCCGCCCAGAGCAGGCAGGCCGCCGCCATCGGCGCGAGCCCGGCCCAGCGGGCGCGGCCCTGCCAGAGCATGACAAACAATGCCCCGAGCGTTAGCACCGGCAGGAACGCCGGCGGCGCGGCGGGCAGGTAGCTGACCGAGCCGGGGAGCCCGGTCACCCACTCGGCCACCCAGAGGATCCAGCGGGTGCCCTGCTCCATCACCCAGAGCGCCGGGCCGTGAAGCCCGATCGGCCACAGGAGCGCCGCGACCACGGCGGCCGGCATCACCACCGAGGCCATCATCGGCACCGAGAGCATGTTGGCGAGGATCGAGTAGTCCGCCACGCGGTTGAAATGCGCCGCCGCATAGGGTGCCGTCGCCGCCCCGGCCACCAGCGAGGAGAGGAACAGCGCCGCCACGCCCCCCGCCCAGCCGGGCAGGCGGCGCGGAGCGCCCGGCGGCCGGCGCGCCGCCTGAAAGGCGACGATCAGCGCCGCGGTGGCGCCGAACGACATCTGGAAACCAGGCTGGGTCAGCGCCTCGGGCTGGAGCACGAGCACGATCACCGCCGCCGCCGCCACCGCGCGAAGCGAGAGCGCCCGGCGGTCGATCAGCACCGCGGTGAGCATCACCGCCGCCATCACGAAGGCGCGTTCGGTCGGCGTGGCGCCGCCGGAGAGCGCGAGGTAGAAGGCCGCGGCGCCGAGCGCGACCACGGCGGCGAGCTTCTTCACTGGAAGCCGGAGCGCCAGGGGCGGCACCAGCGCCAGCGCGGTGCGCACCGCGATGAAGACGAAGCCCGTGAGCAGCGCCATGTGCAGCCCCGAGATC
The DNA here is from genome assembly GCA_041621405.1 of Paracoccaceae bacterium. GTDB lineage: Bacteria > Pseudomonadota > Alphaproteobacteria > Rhodobacterales > Rhodobacteraceae > JBFKAV01. The sequence goes on along the minus strand of JBFKAV010000001.1, from coordinate 80,332 downwards.
GAGAGGAGATGCGCCAGGCTGGAGTTGCGCAGGTTGTCGGTGGTCTGCCGGCCGATGCCGGAACGGTCGCCGGTGAGGATCGCGACGGCAAAGGCGCCGGGTTCGCCCGGCATCTCGGCCCGGACGCCCTCGGAGATGGCGCGCCTGAGCCGCGCCACCGCCATCTCGCCCCAGCCGCGGCGGGCGGGTTCGAGGACGAGAACCGGGCTGCGGGTATATCCGACCGCGCCCAGCTGTTCGAACCAGGCCATGCGGCGGAAGTCGAAGCCGCCCGGCTCCGCCGGGCCCTGCGGCGGCGAGAGGTGGCCGGTGAGGATCACCGTGGCGCCGGTATCGGGCACCCCGTTCTCGGCGCGGCCATGGAGCGAGACGCGCACCCGTGCCGGGGTCTCGGCGGGAGCGAGGCCCTCGAGCACTACCCGGTCGAGCGTGAGCCGGGGCTTTTCGGAGAGCGAGCGGTCGAGCTCGATCACCCGTCCCTCGATCGCGCCGTAGAAGCGGAAGTCGAGCACCGGCGCGGCGAGCGAATGCGCCCGTGCGCCCGCAAGATGCACGCCCGCGATAGCGAGCGCCAGCGCCAGTGCCACCGGCCTCAGCGCCACCGGGCCGCGGAGCGCCAGCGGCAGGAGCGCGGCAAGCGCGAGGGCGAGGGCGAGGTAGGCGCCCTGCCCCGGCTCCACCGGCAGCGCGAACCAGGCGCCGATGCCGGTGCCAAGGCAGACCGGGACCCAGGGGAAGAGGTGGCCGCGCTGGCCCTCGAGCGACGCGAGCGGCGCCGCCGCGAGGCGGCCGAGGGCCGCGCGCGAAGGCCGGGCCGCAAGGGCCGCCGAGCCTGCCACCTTGTCCTCCCCCTGCCGAATGCGTAAACCGACCCGACCCTACGGGTCGCATGGTTTCCAAATGGTTAATCCCGGGGGATCCCGCCGATGTCCGAGGCCGTCGTCACCCGCTTCGCGCCCTCGCCCACGGGCTACCTGCACATCGGCGGCGCGCGCACGGCCCTCTTCAACTGGCTCTATGCCAGGGGCCGAGGCGGCAGGTTCCTGCTCCGGATCGAGGACACCGACCGCGCCCGCTCCACCCCTGAGGCGACCGACGCGATCCTGAAGGGTCTCGCCTGGCTCGGCCTCGACTGGGACGGCGAGCCTTTGAGCCAGTTCGCCCGGGCCGAGCGACATGCCGAGGTGGCGCGCGAGATGCTGGCCGGGGGCGCGGCCTACAAGTGCTTTTCCAGCCCGCAGGAGATCGAGGCCTTTCGCGAGGCGGCCCGGGCCGAGGGCCGCTCGACGCTCTTTCTCTCGCCCTGGCGCGACGCCGACCCGGCGACCTATCCCGACGCGCCTCACGCGGTGCGCCTCAGGGCCCCGCGCGAGGGCGAGACGGCAATCGAGGACGCGGTGCAGGGGACGGTCCGCTGGCAGAACGCCGAGCTCGACGACATGGTGCTCCTGCGCTCGGACGGCACGCCGACTTACATGCACGCGGTGGTGGTCGACGACCACGACATGGGCGTGACCCATATCATCCGCGGCGACGACCACCTGACCAACGCCGCCCGGCAGAAGCAGATCTACGACGCGATGGGCTGGGAGGTCCCGCGCTTCGCGCATATACCGCTCATTCATGGCCCCGATGGTAAGAAGCTCTCCAAGCGGCACGGCGCCGTGGGCCTGGAGGCCTACCAGCTGATGGGCTACCCCGCTGCGGGGATGCGGAACTACCTTGCCCGCCTTGGCTGGAGCCACGGCGATGACGAGGTGTTCTCCGACGCCGAGGCGAAGGCGTGGTTCGACCTCGGCGGCATCGGCAAGGCCCCGGCCCGGCTCGACTTCAAGAAGCTCGACTTCGTCTGCGGCCAGCAGATCGCCCGCGCCGAAGATGCCGAGCTCGTCGCCGAGGCCGACGATTTCCTAGCCGCCAGCGGCCATCCGCGGCTTTCTGCGGCGCAGAAAGACGGGCTCGAACGCGCGATGTATTGCCTGAAGGACCGGGCCAAGACTTTCCCGGAGCTGCTCGCCAAAGCCCAGTTCGTATTGGCCTCCCGGCCGATCGAGCCGGACGAGAAGGCGGCCGCGGCGCTGGATTCGGTATCCCGTGGTATACTGAAAGAATTGACGCCGCACCTGCAAAATGCTAGCTGGGAGCGCGACGCGCTGGAGGCGGTCGTGGCTCGGGTGGCCGAAGCCCATGGGGCATCGCTCGGCAAGCTGGCCGGGCCGCTTCGGGCGGCGCTCGCCGGCCGGACCGTCAGCCCCAGCGTCTTCGACATGATGCTCGTCATCGGCCGGGAGGAAACGCTCGCCCGGATCGACGACGCGGCGGGCTGAGGGCCATGCGCGCGGGGCCTGCGTCCGGGGATGTATGCGGCCGGAACTTCCGGCTCCAGGAAAGGGACTGACATGGCCGACACCAAGCACACCCGCACGGCAACGCTGAGCTTCGAGAACAAGCGCCTCGAGCTGCCGCTTCTCTCGCCGACCATCGGCCCCGACGTGATCGACATCCGCAAGCTCTACGGCCAGGGCGACGTGTTCACCTACGACCCGGGCTTCACCTCCACCGCCTCGTGCGAGTCGACCATCACCTATATCGACGGCGACGAGGGCGAGCTGCTCTACCGCGGCTACCCGATCGAGCAGCTGGCCGAGAAATCGCACTTCCTGGAGGTCTGCTACCTGCTGCTCTACGGCGAGCTTCCCGATGCCGCGCAGATGGAGGATTTCGAGACCCGGGTGACGCGTCACACGATGCTGCACGAGCAGATGGTGTATTTCTTCCGCGGCTTCCGGCGCGACGCGCACCCGATGGCGACGATGGTGGGCGTGGTCGGCGCGATGTCGGCCTTCTACCACGATTCGACCGACGTCACCGATCCCTGGCAGCGCGAGGTGGCCGCGATCCGGATGATCGCCAAGATGCCGACGATCGCCGCCTGGGCCTTCAAGTACTGGTCCGGCCAGCCGTTCATCTATCCGAACAACTCGCTCGACTACGCCGGCAACTTCCTCAACATGTGCTTCCGGGTGCCGGCCGAGGACTACGTGGTCGACCCGATCCTCTGCCGCGCGATGGACCGCATCATGATGCTGCACGCGGACCACGAGCAGAACGCCTCGACCTCGACCGTCCGCCTCGCCGGCTCCTCGGGCGCCAACCCGTTCGCCTGCATCGCCGCCGGCATCGCCTGCCTCTGGGGCCCGGCCCATGGCGGCGCAAACCAGGCCTGCCTGGAGATGCTGCGCGAGATCGGCACCGTCGACCGGATCCCGGACTACATCAAGCGAGCCAAGGACAAGGACGATCCGTTCCGCCTGATGGGCTTCGGGCACCGAGTCTACAAGAACTTCGACCCGCGCGCGAAGGTGATGAAGCAGTCGGCCGACGAGGTGCTGGGGCTGCTCGGCATCAACAACAACGAGACTCTGAAGGTGGCCAAGGAGCTCGAGCGGATCGCGCTCGAGGACGACTACTTCATCGAGAAGAAGCTCTATCCCAACGTCGATTTCTATTCCGGCATCATCCTCGAGGCGATGGGCTTCCCGACGGCGATGTTCACGCCGATCTTCGCGCTGAGCCGGACCGTCGGCTGGATCTCGCAGTGGAAAGAGATGATCGGCGACCCGACCCAGAAGATCGGCCGGCCGCGCCAGCTCTATGTCGGTGCGCCAAAGCGCGACTACGTCGAGGTCGAGGACCGCTGATCCCGCCGAAGGCATCCCGCGAGGCGGCCTTTGCCCTTTCCGGCGAGAGGAGGTGACGTGGCGGAGGCGATCCGCCCGATGACGCACCGCCGCTGGCGGGGCTTGGCGGTATCGGCCCGCAGCCGTACTTCCGGGAGCCCTCGCTCCGAGGCCGGAGCATCAGCCCTGGCGGCGCGCGTCGATTGCCCTTGCGCCTGCGAGCGCGGTGGCGAGGGCCACCGTCGCCAGCGGCCGGAACTGCGATATCGCGAAGATCTCGGCGACGTCGGGCGGCAGCTCCACACCCTTCGGCGGCGCGACGGCCGAGGCTGCCGCCGCCCCATGGAGGGCCACCATCGCCGAGAGACCGAAGACCGGCGCGGCCTCCCCGCCGAGGCCGAAGCTGGCCCCCAGCTGCGCGGTGAGTTCGCGGAACCGGGCCATGATCTCGCGCTTGGCGGCGAACAGGACCTCCGGCGGCAGATTCTGCTCGATCACCGCCCCGAGCCGGGCCGTCAGCGCCAGGTAAGCGGGGTCCGCCTCTGCGGCCGCAACCAGCGCCGCGACCGCGTCCTCGTCGCTCTGCCCGGCATGGAGGCCGGCCTCGACGCGATGGGCGAAGCCGGCCAGGCTATCCAGGAACAGGGCGACGAACACCTCCTCACGGGTGCGGAAGTAGAGGTAGAGCGTGCCCTTGGCGAGGCCGGCGCGCTCGGCGAGGCCGTTCATCGAGACCGCCTCGAACCCCTCTTCCGCCAGCGCCGCCGCCGCGGCGGCGAGGATCGCCGCGCGGCGACCCTCGCGCGCCTCTTCGGTGCGCGCCCGGCGGGTGACGTGACGTCCTTTCGCAGCCCCGGCCACGCTTTCCCCTTGCATAAATGACTGCCGGTCATTATTGAACTGACCCACGGTCATTTATCTAGCCGGTAACCCTGCCCGCGGCAACAAGGAATCGTCACATGCCCCGTCAGAAGGTCGTCCTGGTCACCGGTGCCTCGTCCGGCATAGGCCTTGCCGCCGCCGTCGAGCTCGCCCGGGCCGGCCACGAGGTCTATGGCGGCGCGCGCCGCGTCGCAGAGATGCAGCCGCTGGTGGAGGCCGGCGGCCACGCGCTAGAGCTCGACGTCACCGACGAGGCGTCGATGACCCGCACCGTCGCCGCGGTGGTCGATGCGGAGGGCCGGATCGACGTGCTGGTCAACAACGCGGGCTACGGCAGCTACGGCGCCGTGGAGGACGTGCCGATGGAGGAGGCCCGGCGCCAGGTCGAGGTCAACGTCTTCGGGCTGGCCCGCATGACCCAGCTCGTCCTGCCGCAGATGCGGGCGCGGAACGGCGGAACCATCATCAATATCTCGTCGATGGGCGGGACGATCTGGACCCCGCTCGGCGCCTGGTACCACGGCACGAAATGGTTCGTCGAAGGCTTCACCAACGCCATGCGCTTCGAGGTCGAGCCGTTCGGAATCAACATGGTGCTGGTGGCCCCCGGCGGAGTCGACACAGGCTTCAACGGCATCATCAAGGAGAAGATGCTGCGCGCTTCGGGCAAGGGTGCCTATGCGCCGGCCGCGGAGAAGATGGCGAGGCTCGTCGGCAATAGCCGGGGATCCAACCCCGGGGTGGTCGCCGAGCTGATCCGCGCCGCCGCCGAGGCCGAAAGGCCCCGCCCGATGTATCGCGGCGGCCAGTACGGCAGGCTCCTGCCGTTCCTGTTCCGCCACCTGCCCTACCGGATGAGCGATCGGATCCTCCGCGCCATGGCAAGGTGACGAGAGCCGGATCAGCGCCCCTCGAACGCCGCCGCGCGCTTTTCGAGGAACGCGAGCACGCCTTCCTTGAAATCCCGGGACCGGCCGCATTCGCCCTGCAGATGGGCTTCGAGCGCGAGCTGCTCGTCGAGGGTGTTGGCAAAGCTCTGCCTGAGCGCCGCCTTGATGTGCCGGTAGGTGGCGGTGGGGCCCTGGGCAAGATGGCGGGCGCGGGCCTGCCAGTGGGCGGCGAAGTCCGCGTCGGGCACCGCCTCCCAGATCATGCCCCAGTCGGCGGCCTGGTGGGCGGTGACCTTCTCGGCGAAGAGCGCCGCACCCATGGCGCGGGCCAGGCCAACCTGGCGCGGCAGCCAGTAGGTGCCGCCGGCGTCGGGAACCAGCCCGATCCGGGCGAAGGCCTGAATGAAGCTTGCCCCTTCGGCCGCAATCACGACGTCGGCCGCGAGCGCGAGGTTGGCCCCGGCGCCGGCCGCGGCGCCGTTCACCGCCGCGATGGTGGGGATCTTGCAGTCGAAGATCGCCTTCAGCATCGGCTCGTACTCGTCGCGGAGCGTGCGCTCGAGGTCGATCTCGGCGGCGCTGCCACCGGCGCCGAGGTCCTGGCCCGAGCAGAAGGCGCGGCCCGCGCCGGTCATCACCAGCACCCGCGCCGATTTCGGCGCCGCCCGCGCGGCGTGCAGGATCTCGGCGCGCATTTGCGCGTTGAGCGCGTTCATCACCTCGGGGCGATTGAGCGTGAGCACGGCGACGCCGTCCTCGATGCTGAGGGTGATCGTCTGGTACTCCATCGCGCGCTCCTTCCGGACCTCGGGGGAAGCATAGGCCGACCGGCGCGAAGGGGAAGCGGGACCCCGCGTCACTCCTTCAGGATTTCGGCGAGGCGGGCCTTCTCGGCCTCCGAGAGGTCCTCCGCGCCCGGTTCGGGGCTGCGGCGGCGGCGGGCGACGTAGACGCCGGCGCCAAGAAGCGCCAGCGCCAGCATCAGCGGCCCGGCGAGCCACAGGATCAGGTTCGCGCCCGAGGCGGAGGGTTTCAGCAGCACGTATTCGCCGTAGCGCTCGACGACGAAGGAGACCACCTCGGCGTCGCTGTCGCCGGCGACCAGGCGCTCGCGGACCAGGAGCCGCAGGTCGCGGGCGAGGTCGGCGTTCGATTCGTCGATCGATTCGTTGCGGCAGACGAGGCAGCGGAGCCCGGCCGAGATCTCGCGGGCGCGGGCCTCGAGCGCGGGGTCGTCGAGGATCTCGTCGGGCTGCACCGCGAAGGCGGGGCCGGCGAGGAACGCCAGCAGGAGCAGGAGCCGTCTCATTCCGCCGGCACCGTGCCGGGGCTTGCCCGCCGCGCGCCGGCGGCCACCCGGTAGCGGCGGTCGCTGAGGCTGAGGAGTCCGCCCAGCGCCATCACGATCGCCCCGCCCCAGATCCAGTTGGCGAAGGGCTTGATGTAGGTGCGCACGGCCCAGCCGCCGCCCTCCTGCGGGTCGCCGATCACCAGGTAGATGTCGGCCAGGAACCCGTTTCGGATCGCCGCTTCGGTGGTCGGCATCCGCGCCACCGGGTAGAGGCGCTTCTCGGGGTGGAGCACGGCGATCTCGCGGTCGCCCCGGAAGACCGCCATCTCGGCGATGCTGGTGCGGTAGTTCGGCCCCTGCGCTTCGCGGACCTCGCGCAGCTCGATGCCGAGGCCGGCGACCTCGAAGCGCTCGCCTTGCTGCGCGACGCGGATGTCCTCGACCTGCCAGGCGAGCAGTGCGGCGATGGCGAAGACGGTGATGCCGAGCCCGGCATGGGCGGTGGACTTGCCCCAATCAGCGCGCGGCAGCCGCGCGAGGCGGGCGAGGCGCTGGCCTGGCGCGCCGCGCCCGGTGCGGCTCCAGAGGTCGACGGCGGCGCCGAGGGTGACCCAGAGACCGAGACCGACACCGACCGGACCGAGCGCCGAGCGCCCGGTCTGCATCGCCCAGACCAGCGCGCCGATGGCGAGCGCGAGCGCCAGCACGCCCCAAAGCGGGCGCATCGCGCGGGCGAGCGAGGCGCGTTTCCAGGGCAGCATGGCGCCGACGGGCATGATCACGGCGAGCGCCACCATGAAGGGCGAGAAGGCGGCGTTGAAGTAGGGCGCGCCGACCGAGAGCTTGCGGTCGACGGCCATTTCGGCGACGAGCGGCCAGACGGTGCCGACGAAGACCACGAAGCAGGCGATCGAGAGCAGGATGTTGTTGGCGACGATCCCGGTCTCGCGGCTGAGCGTGGCGAAGACGCCTTTGGCCTCCATGGCGCCAGCGCGCGCGGCGAAGAGGGTGAGCGCGCCGCCCATGAAGACGGCGAGGATCGCCAGGATGAAGACCCCGCGCTCGGGGTCGTTGGCGAAGGCGTGGACCGAGGTCAGCACCCCGGAGCGGACGATGAAGGTGCCGATGAGCGAGAAGCCGAAGGCGAGGATCGCGAGGAGGATGGTCCAGGCCTTCAAGGCCTCGCGCTTCTCGACCACGATGGCGGAATGGAGCAGCGCCGCCGCGATCAGCCAGGGCATGAACGAGGCGTTCTCGACCGGGTCCCAGAACCAGAAGCCGCCCCAGCCGAGCTCGTAATAGGCCCACCAGGAGCCGAGCGCGATGCCGACGGTCAGAAACAGCCAGGCGGCGAGCGTCCAGGGCCTGACCCAGCGGCCCCAGGCGGCGTCGACCCGGCCCTCGATCAGCGCCGCGACGGCGAAGGAGAAGCTCATCGAGAGACCTACATAGCCGAGGTAGAGGAACGGCGGGTGGAAGGCGAGGCCGGGATCCTGCAGCAGGGGATTGAGGTCCTGGCCGTCGAAGGGCGCGACCTCGAGCCTGAGAAACGGGTTCGAGGTGAAGAGTATGAAGGCATGGAACGCGACCCCGATCGCCGCCTGCACCGCAAGCACGCGGGCCCGCAGCCCGGGCGGCAGGTTGCCGCCGAACCAGGCGGCCGAGGCGCCGAAGAGCGTGAGGATCAGGACCCAGAGCAGCATCGAGCCCTCGTGGTTCCCCCAGACGCCGGAGACCTTGTAGAGCAGGGGCTTGGCCGTGTGCGAGTTGAGCGTGACTAGGCGAAGCGAGAAATCCGAGGTGACGAAGGCGTAGGTCAGCGCCGCGAAGGCGGCGGCGACGAGCAGGAATTGCAGCGTCGCCGCGGGCTCGGCGACGGCCATCCAGGAGGTCCAGCGCTTGTGCGCGCCGACGAGCGGGACAACCATCTGCACGATGGCGACCACGAAGGCGAGGATCAGGGCGAAATGGCCGAGCTCGACGATCATGGGCGCGAGAATAGGGGCTCGGGCCGGGAAGGCCAATGGGCTGCGCCCGGTTGTCGCGGCGTCGTGAGGGCCGCCGCGTCGGAGCGGAGGGTTTCACACCCCCCGCGGCCCCCCGTGCGGTATTTGGAACAAGAGGAAGGGCAGGACGGGGGTCAGCCCCCGGCCGCTGCGCGCCACTCGGCGAGCGCGGGGTTGTCCCCGGCGGCGGTCGGCGTCGCGGCCGCGCCCTTCGGCGGCAGGTCGCGGGCCTGGGCGGAGCGGAAGTAATGCGCCTCGCGGGCGCCGAAGTAGAAGCTGACGATGGCGCCGAGGAGCCACCAGAGCGGCTCGGGCACGTAGGCGAGGCCGACCATGCGCTCGGCGAAGCTTGCCGGGTCGATCATCGCGTAGACGAAGAGCCCGAGCGTGCCCAGCGCCAGCATCGGCCGGGGCATCCGGTTGAGCCCGTTGACGAAGCGGTCGAAGAAGCCGGGACGGACGTGCCTGAACTCCTCGCCGTGCTCGTCGAGGGCGGCGCGGTAGGCCTCGGCGGAGAGCTCCATCCGCTTGGTGGCGTTCGGCGTGAAGACTTCGGCGACCTGGGTCGCCGCGGAGGCCAGCGCCGTGGTGGCGGCCGGGCCGCCGAGGACGCGCGAGATCAGCCCCATGCCGCCACCCGCGCCCTGTGCTCGGCGTCCGTGAGGTGGAAGCGGGGCGAGATGAATTCCTCGGCGCGGGCGATCCAGCCGCCCTTGCCGCCGTCGCGGCGGCGTGCGTACTTGCGGCTCGCCGGCCGGGCGTCGGCCAGGGCGTAGTAGTAGTTGCGCCGGGCGATGCCGTAGGCGTCGGCGATGTGCGCCGGCGCGGCCGCGGCGGCGCGGTGGGCGGCGGCGAGTGTCAAGGGCCCGAGCGCGCCGTCCACCGCGATGGGCTCGCCCATCTTGTTCAGGAGCCGTTGCAGCACGCGGACCGCGTTGCCGCCGGCGTTGACGTACATGTCGAAGACCGAGAGCTGCAGCGCCTCGGGCAGGCCGGCGAGGCCGGGCCGGCGGAAATAGTGCTCGACGTAGATGTCGCGCGCCTGATCGCGCGTCAGCCGGCGGACGTCGGCCGCCGAGACCCGGCCGTCGCCGGTCAGGTCGATGCCGAGCCGGCGCATGGTGTGGATGGTGACGCCGTACTTGGTGGCGCCGCCGGGATCGTCGGGATCGTTCACGTAGCCGCCTTCGCGGCCGACGATCTCCTCGGCGATGTCGGAAACGGATTTCATGAGAATGCCCCGCGCAAGAAATGCCGGGGCATCCTCGGGGCGAAGGGGTTAATGCGCCCGGAACAGGGCGCGCGGGGCTCAGCTTCCGTCGCCGTGGCTGCCGTCGCCCTCGGGGTCGACGTACACGCCCTGCTCCTTCAGCGCGTCGATCACCTCCTTCGGCATGTAGGTCTCGTCGTGTTTGGCGAGGATCTCGCTCGCCTCGAAAGTGCCGTCGACCAGCCGGCCCGTGCCGACCATGCCCTGCCCCTCGCCGAAGAGGTCGGGCAGGACCCCGGTGAAGCGTACCGGCACCGAGGCGCCGCCGTCGGTGACGCGGAAGCTGATGGTCTCGCCCTGGCCGCGCAGGAGGCTGCCTTCCTCGACGAGGCCGCCGATGCGGAACGTCTCCGACGGCCCCGGCGGCTCGGCGACGACCTGGGAGGGCGAGCGGAAGAAGTTGATGCCGTCCTTCATGGCAAAGCCGATGAGACCGGCGGCCACGGCAAGGGCCAGGGCGGCGAGCACGATCACCTGGATCCGGCGTTTCTTCTTCAGGCCCTTCATGTCCGTCTACCTAGGAACTCGCCGGGCTCAAGGGAAGACGGGAGCGAGCATCAGCCCAGCCGTCTCCTCCAGCCCGAGCATCAGGTTCGCGTTCTGGATCGCCTGGCCCGAGGAGCCCTTGGCCAGGTTGTCGAGCGCGGCGAAGACCACGGCGCGGCCGGGCTTGCGGTCGCCCGCGACGCCGATGTGGCAGAAGTTCGAACCGGCGACCGAGCGGGTGGAGGCGGTCCGGCCGAAGGGCAGGACGTGCAGGAAGGGCTCGCCGGCATAGGCCCCGGCCAGCGTGCGGTGCACCGCCTCGGGCTCGCCCCGGACGTAGACGGTGGCGAGGATGCCGCGGTTGAAGGGCATCAGGTGCGGCGTGAACTGGACCTCGACCCGGCGGCCGGCGATCTTCGAGAATTCCTGGTCGAACTCGCCCAGGTGCCGGTGCGTGCCGCCCACGGAATAGGGATGCGTGCCGCCCGAGAGCTCCGCGTGCAGCAGGGTCTCCTTCAGCGACCGTCCGGCGCCGGAGACGCCGGCCTTGAGGTCGATCACGATCTCGTCGAGGTCGACCACGCCGGCGGCGATCAGCGGTCGCAGCGCGTATTGCCCGGCCGCGGCGTTGCAGCCGGTGCCGGCGACGAGGCGGGCGGCGCGGATCTCGTCGCGGTAGAACTCGGTCAGGCCGTAGACAGCCTCCTTCTGCAGCTCGGGCGCGGCGTGGGGCTTGCCGTACCACTTCTGGTAGTCCGCCGGATCGCGCAGCCGGAAGTCGGCCGAGAGATCGACGACCTTGAGCCCGCCGGGCAGGCCGGCGATCACCTCCTGCGAGGTGGCGTGGGGCAGGGCGCAGAAGCACAGGTCGATGCCGAAGAGATCGAGCTCCTCGATCTTCTGAAGCTGCGGCAGATCCAGATGCCCGAGGAAGGGAAAGACTTCGGCCATCGCCATGCCGGCCTTGCGCTCGCCGGTGAGCGCGGCGATCTCGAGCGCCGGGTGGCTGGCGATGAGGCGGACGAGTTCGGCCCCGGTATAGCCCGACGCGCCCAGAATCGCGACCTTGTGGCTCATGATGTCCTCTCCGCTGGCGCCGCCGGTCTAAGGCCAAGGCCCCGCCGATTCAAACCGAAATCAGGCCGCCTTCTCGTCGGGGAAGGCCGCTTCGAAGGGGATCGCGCGGCGCAGGAACTGGGTGGCCTTGGAGCCGACGCGGCGGGGATCGCCCGTGGTGAGGAACTTCGATGCGGTGCCGGCGCCGCGAAACTCGGGGTGGCGCTCGAGATAGTCGGCGAGGCTGTCGGCGACGATCCGGGGCTGGGAATAGACCGTGACCTTGGGCCCGAGCGCGTCCTGGAACACGTCCTCCATCAAGGGGTAGTGGGTGCAGCCGAGGATCGCCGCCTCGGGATGCGGCATCCGCCTGAGCAGCGCCTCGACGTGAGAGCGCACCAGCGCCTCGGCCAGGATCATGTCGCCCTGCTCGATCGCGTCGACGACGCCGCCGCAGGGCTGCGCCTCGACGTCGACGCCGATGGCGCGGAAGGCGAGCTCGCGCTGGAAGGCGCGGGAGGAGACGGTGGCCGGCGTGGCGAAGAGCGCGGCGTGCTTCACCGCGACCTCGCGAGGCGGCGAATTGTCGCCCCAGTGCCGCTCGGTAAGCGCCTCGATCAGCGGCACGAAGACACCGAGGACGCGCTTGTCCTTCGGCAGCCAGCGCTCCTGCATCCGCCTCAGCGCCACCGCCGAGGCGGTGTTGCAGGCCAGGATCACCAGGTCGCAGCCTTCGGCCCAGAGCCGCTCGACGCCGCGGCAGGTGAGCGCGAAGATGTCGTCGGGGTCGCGCACGCCATAGGGGGTATGGGCGTTGTCGCCATAATAGACGAAGGGCACCTCGGGCAGCCGCCGCGCCACCGCGTCGAGCACGGTCAGGCCCCCGAGCCCCGAATCGAACACGCCTACCGCCATCCTGCCCGCCTTCCACGCCCGGGGGCGCCTTCCCGCCACGCCGTCAGGCGCGGTACTTCGCCTCGAATTCGTAGCCGTAGTCGTAAGACCTGAGCGGCCTGGGCGACAACTCATACGTGGCGCGGCGGAGGAAATCCATCATCTGCTTCTGCTCGCCGCGGAGCGCGGCGAGCCGTGCGGAATCGATCGGCTCGCCGACCGCCACCCGCACCGGCTCGTCCACCCGGGCGCGGAACTCGTTGATGAGCAGCGCGAGCCGGAGCGTCTGGTGCAGATGCGAGGCGAGCTGGAACAGGCGCGAGTTCTGACCATCGAAGAAGATGGGCACGACGGCGGCGCCGGACCTCGCGATCATCTTCGCGGTGAAGCCGCGCCAGCCCGGGTCCATCGGCGCGCCAAAGGGGGTCGCCGCGGTAGAGACCGTGCCGCCGGGAAAGACGCCGACGGCGCCGCTCCGCGCCAGGTAGTCGAGCGCGATCTTCCGCGTCTCCAGGTTGGTTTGCAGGGCTTCCTTACTCTCTCCGAAGGAAACCGGCAGCACGATGCGGTCAAGCTCCTCGGCCTTGCGGAACACCGAGTTGGCGAGGATCCGGAAATCGCCCCTCACCCGGGAAAGTATGTGCCCCAGCATCAGTCCGTCGAGGATGCCGTAGGGATGATTGGCGATCACGATCAGCGGCCCGGTGGCCGGAATGCTGTCGAGGCTGCCGCGCACGACCTCGAGGCTGAGCCCGTAGCGCTCGACCATCACTTCCCAGAAGTCGCGGCCCGCCGAGACCTCGCGCTCGTATCCGCTGGCGCGGCGGATGAGCCGGAGCCGGCCGGTGGCGTTCTCGACCGCGCGGATCAGCACCCGCCCGCCCCGCGTGGCCGCCGAGGTGGCGTAGCTGATCTCCCGTGCGACCTGCCTTTGCTCCATGCGCCCGCGCCTTGCTGCCGCTCCGCGACCCGATACAATCGTTCCGCGATCACCGCCAGCGATGATGTAAGCCGGGCGTCACTCGGCCGCCTGGCGCAGCTCGGGCCCGCCGTTGCGGATCGCGCCCAGGAGCTCCTCGCGGCGCTTCTCGGCGCGTGCCACGCTGGCCGCTTTCACCGGGCCGAAGCCGCGGATCGAGAGCGGCAGCTCGGCCAGCGCCACGGCGGCGTCCATGCTCTGCGGCGTCACCTTCGCCACGACCTCGGCCATGTCGGTCTCGTATTGCCGGATCAGGCCCCGCTCCAGCTTCCGTTCCTCGGTGTAGCCGAAGGGGTCGAGCGCGGTGCCGCGCAGGAATCTCAGCCGCGCCAGGAGCCCGAAGGCGCGGGTCACCCAGGGCCCGAAGGCGATCTTCTTCGGGCGCCCGTCGGGACCCTTGCGGGCCAGGAGCGGCGGGGCGAGGTGGAAGCGGAGCCGCGGCGCGCCGTCGAACTCCTCCCGCGTCTTCTCGGCGGTGCCCAGGAGCAGCCGCGCGACCTCGTACTCGTCCTTGTACGAGAGGAGCTTGTGATAGCCCTTGGCGAGCGCGCCCCTGAGCCGGGGCTCGGCGACGGCGTCCACCAGCTTGCGGTAGCGCCGCGCCAGGCGGGCCGATTGGTAGCGGGTGAGATGCTCGGCACGATAGGCGATCTCGTCTTCCAGGCTCTTCGGCTTCTCCACCACGGCCGGCTCCATCAGCCGCGCCACCGCCACCGGCATCGCCCCGGCCCAGCGGCCGATCTCGAAGGCGCGCTTGTTGGCGTCGACCGCAGCGCCGTTGAGCTCGATCGCCTTCAGGATCGCCTCGTGGCCGAGCGGCACCCAGCCCTTCTGCCAGGCCGCGCCGAAGACGATCACGTTGGCAAAGATCGTGTCGCCGAGGAGCGTCCTGGCCAGGCGCGAGGCGTCGAAGGTCAGGAGCCGGCCTTGCAGCCGCGCCTGCAGCGCGACTTCCAGGTCATTGGTGGGAATGCGGAATTCGGTGTTGCGGGTGAATTCGCCGGTGATGATTTCGTGGCTGTTCACGACCGCGCCGGTGCGCCCGCTCTTCATCAGGCCGAGCGTCTTCGCCCCGGCCGTCACCACCAGGTCGCCGCCGATCACCACGTCGGCTTCGGCGGTGGCGACCCGGATCGCGCTGATGTCCTCGGGCCGCTCGGCCAGCCGGCAGTGGATGTGCACCGCGCCGCCCTTCTGGGCGAGGCCGGCCATCTCCATCAGCCCCGCGCCCTTGCCCTCAAGCGCCGCCGCCTGGGCCATGATCGCGCCCACCGTCACCACGCCGGTGCCGCCGACGCCGGTGATGACGCAGTTGTGGGTGCCATCGATCGCCGGAAGCTCAGGCATCGGCAGCTTCGGAATCTCCACCTCGCGCGTCGCCGCCTTCTTCAGCTTCGCGCCCTCAAGGGTGACGAAGGCCGGGCAGAAACCCTTGAGGCAGGAGAAATCCTTGTTGCAGGACGACTGGTCGATGGCGCGCTTGCGGCCGAGCTCGGTTTCCACTGGCACGATCGAGACGCAGTTCGACTGCACGCCGCAATCGCCGCAGCCCTCGCAGACATCAGTGTTGATGAAGACCCTTGTATCGGGGTCGGGAAAGGTCCCGCGCTTCCTGCGCCGGCGCTTTTCGGCGGCGCAGGTCTGCACGTAAAGAATGACAGATACGCCCTTGATCTCACAGAATTTCTTCTGCACTCCGTCAAGCTCTACCCGTTCGTGCCGCTCGATACCCGAGGGGAAGTCGCGCCAGTCGGGCTCCTCCTTCTCGTCGTAGACGACGGCGACGTGGTCGACCCCCATCGCCCGAACCTCTCGCGCGATCCGGTCGGCGGTAAGCCCGCCCTCATTCTTCTGCCCGCCGGTCATCGCGACGGCGTCGTTGAAGAGGATCTTGAACGTGATGTTGGTGCCCGCCGCCAGCGCCGCCCGGATCGCCTGGACGCCGGAATGGTTGTAGGTGCCGTCGCCGAGATTCTGGAACACGTGCGGCGTCTTCGAGAACGGCGCCTCGCCGACCCAGTTGACGCCCTCGCCGCCCATCTGGGTGAAGCCAACCGTGTCGCGGTCCATCCACTGCACCATGTAGTGGCAGCCGATCCCGGCATAGGCGCGGCTTCCATCGGGGACCTTGGTCGAGATGTTGTGCGGGCAGCCCGAGCAGTAATAGGGCAGTCGCGCCGCAAGGTCCTTGGCGTTGTCGGCTTTTCTAGCCTCGTCAAGCATTTTCAGCCCGGCCTTGATGCGATCGGTGCCGCGATCCTCCTCGACCAGGATCTCGCCGATGCGCTCTCCGATCAGCACCGGGTCCAGCGCGTAACGGGTCGGGAACAGCTCGAGCCGGCGGCCGTGCTCCCAGGTATCGCCCTTGTGCCAGCCGTAGACGCGGCGTCCGCGGCGGTCGTCGAAGATCGCCTCCTTGACCTGCACCTCGATCAGCTTGCGCTTTTCCTCGATCACGACGATCAGCTCGAGCCCCTCAGCCCAGTCGTGGAAGCTGTCCATGTCGAGCGGGAAGGTCTGGCCGACCTTGTAGGTGGTCAGCCCCAGCCGCTCGGCCTCGGCCGCGTCGATGCCGAGGAGCGAGAGCGCGTGCACCAGGTCGAGCCAGTTCTTGCCCGCCGCGACGAAGCCGATCTTGGCGCCCGGCTTGCCCCAGACCCGGCGGTCGATCCGGTTCGCCCGGGCGAAGGCCTCCGCGGCGAACCGCTTATAGTCGATCATCCGCGCTTCCTGCGCGACCGGAGTATCGACGAGGCGGATGTTGAGCCCGCCCTCGGGCATCTGGAACTCGGGCGTGACGAAGGACATGCGGTCGGGGCGGCCGTCGATCACGGCGGTGGCTTCGATCGTGTCCTTCATCGTCTTCAGGCCGACCCAGACCCCGGCGAAGCGCGAGAGCGCCCAGCCGTAGAGGCCGAAATCGAGGATCTCCTGCACGCCGGCCGGCGACACTACGGGCATGTAAGTATCGACCAGCGCCCAGTCGGACTGGTGCAGGGTGGTGGAACTTTCGCCGGTATGGTCGTCGCCCATCGCCATCAGCACGCCGCCGTGGCGGGACGTGCCGGCCATGTTGGCGTGGCGCATCACGTCGCCGGAGCGGTCAACCCCCGGCCCCTTGCCATACCAGAGCGCGAAGACGCCGTCGTACTTGCCCTCGCCGCGCAGCTCGGCCTGCTGGGTACCCCAGATCGCGGTGGCGGCGAGGTCCTCGTTCAGCCCCGGCTGAAACAACACGTCGGCCGCTTCCAGCTCGGCCTTGGCCCGCCACATCTGCAGGTCCACGTTGCCGAGCGGCGAGCCGCGGTAGCCACTGACATAACCGGCGGTGTTCAACCCTGCCGCCTGGTCGCGCGCCTTCTGCATCAGCATCAGCCGCACCAGCGCCTGAGTGCCGTTCAGGAGCACCGGGCTCTTGCCCAGATCAAACCTGTCCTTGAGCGAGATCTCCTGAAGGGTCATCGCGCGCCTCCCCCAACGCTGACAGTATACACCGTATATAGGTCAAAATCACTGACCTACAAACCCAATTTTTCGTCAACACTCCGTTTGCATGCGCGGCGGAGCTGGCTGTAGTCTCCGCGCCCGTTAGCGCCTGACAAAAGCAATGGAATTGCGCCGATGGACTGGGACAAGCTGCGAATATTTCACTCGGTGGCGGCGGCGGGCTCGCTGACCCATGCCGGCGAGCAGCTGAACCTGTCGCAGTCGGCGGTCTCGCGCCAGATCAGGGCGCTCGAGGAGAGCCTCGACGCGACGCTCTTCCACCGCCATGCCCGGGGACTGATTCTCACCGAACAGGGCGAGCTTCTGTTCGACGCCACCTCGGCGATGGTCAAGCGCCTGGACACCGCCGCCGCCCGCATCCGCGACAGCGAGGAGGAGGTGTTCGGCGAGCTCAGGGTGACCACCACGATCGGCTTCGGCTCGCTCTGGCTGGCGCCGCGGCTGCCGGCGCTCTACGCCAAGTACCCCGACCTGAAGATCGACCTGATCCTCGAGGAGCGGGTGCTCGACCTGCCGATGCGCGAGGCCGACGTGGCGATCCGGATGAAGGAGCCGAGCCAGGCCGACCTGATCCGCCGCAGGCTGATGAGCGTCCGGATGCGGCTTTACGCCACGCCCGAATACCTGCGCGAGGCGGGCACGCCGGATCGGCTTGGCGATCTCGCCAAGCACCGGCTGATCTGCCAGAACGTGACCTCGGCGCAGGTTTCGGCCGGCGCCATGTTCGTACGCGAGCTCCTGAGCCACGAAATCCCCTCCACGCTGACCGTGAACAACTATTTCGGCGTATTGCAGGGGGTGCTGGCGGGCCTCGGGATCGGCGTGCTGCCCGACTACGTGATCGAGGACTTCCCGAAGATCGTGCGTGTGCTACCGGAGGTGGAATCAGGCGAGATCCCGGTGTTCCTCGCCTATCCCGAGGAGCTGAGGCACTCCAAGCGCATCGCCGTCTTCCGCGATTTCGTCAGCGAGGAGATTTTTGCCCGTCGCCAGAGACAGCGCGAGGCGAGCGCAATCGCAGGTTGAGAGAAAAGTGAGGCTTGCGCGCAACGCATGGCCGGATTGCACGCGGATTCGGGCATTTTGCCTTGAACGATTCCAACCCGGCCCATAATTGGGACGTGAAGCCGTTGCGGGTAGTGCTCGTGGGGCTTCATACCTCCCTGTTGGACTTTGGCCGAGCTTAGCTCGGCCTTTTTTTTCGCCGTGGCGGCGGCCGCCGCCCTTTTCTGCGGCCGCACCCTGCCGTATCAGGGCGCGCGACAGCGGGGGAGCGCGATGGACGAGCCGAAGATCACCGACGAGCTGGTATCCGCGCACGGGCTGAAGCCGGACGAATACCAGCGGCTGGTTCAGATCGTCGGCCGCGCGCCCTCGTTCACCGAGCTCGGCATCTTCTCGGCGATGTGGAACGAGCATTGCTCCTACAAGTCCTCGAAGAAATGGCTCCGCACGCTGCCCACCACCGGACGGCAGGTGATCTGCGGCCCGGGCGAGAATGCCGGCGTGGTCGACATCGGCGACGGCCAGGCGGTGATCTTCAAGATGGAGAGCCACAACCACCCCTCCTACATCGAGCCGCACCAGGGCGCGGCGACCGGCGTCGGCGGCATCCTGCGCGACGTCTTCACCATGGGCGCGCGGCCGATCGCGGCGATGAACGCGCTCTCCTTCGGCGAGCCCTCGCACCCGAAGACCGCGCATCTGGTCAAGGGCGTGGTCGAGGGGATCGGCGCCTACGGCAACGCCTTCGGCGTGCCGACGGTGGGCGGCGAAGTGCGCTTCCATCGCTCATACAACGGCAACTGCCTCGTCAACGCCTTCGCCGCCGGCCTCGCCGAGGCCGACAAGATCTTCTACTCCGCCGCCTCCGGCGTCGGCATGCCGGTCGTCTACCTCGGCGCGAA
Organism: Paracoccaceae bacterium; assembly: GCA_041621405.1. GTDB lineage: Bacteria > Pseudomonadota > Alphaproteobacteria > Rhodobacterales > Rhodobacteraceae > JBFKAV01. The sequence goes on along the minus strand of JBFKAV010000001.1, from coordinate 61,484 downwards.
GACGGGGCGCGACGGGGTCGGCGGCGCCACCATGGCCTCGGCCGAGTTCGACGACACGATCGAGGAGAAGCGCCCGACCGTGCAGGTCGGCGACCCGTTCACCGAAAAGCGCCTGCTGGAGGCCTGCCTCGAGCTGATGGCCTCGGGCGCCGTGATCTCGATCCAGGACATGGGCGCGGCGGGGCTCACCTGCTCGGCCGTCGAGATGGGCGACAAGGGCAAGCTCGGGATCAAGCTCAACCTCGACCGGGTGCCGGTGCGCGAGAACGGCATGACCGCCTACGAGATGATGCTCTCGGAAAGCCAGGAGCGGATGCTGATGGTGCTGAGGCCCGAGAAGGAGGCCGAGGCTAAGGCGATATTCGACAAGTGGGACCTCGACTTCGCCATCGTCGGCGAGACCATGGCCGAGGACCGCTTCCTGGTTCTGCACGGCAACGAGGTGAAGGCCGACCTGCCGCTCTCGCAGCTCTCTTCCGAGGCGCCCGAATACGACCGGCCCTGGGTCGAAACGCCACCGGCCGCGGCCCTGGGCGACGTGCCCGAGATCGACCCGATCGCCGGGCTGACCGCGCTGATCTCCTTGCCCTCCCATGCTCACAAGGCCTGGGTCTGGGAGCAGTATGACAGCCAGGTGATGGCCGACACCGTGGTCACCCCCGGCGCGGGCGCCGGCGTCGTCCGCGTGCACGGGACCGGCAAGATGCTCGCCTTCAGCTCCGACGTGACGCCGCGCTACGTCAAGGCGAACCCGGTCGAGGGCGGCCGGCAGGCGGTGGCCGAGGCCTATCGCAACCTGACCGCCGTGGGCGCCTTGCCGCTTGCCGCGACCGACAACCTCAACTTCGGCAACCCCGAGAAGCCCGAGATCATGGGCCAGTTCGTCGGCGCCATCAAAGGCATCGGCGAGGCCTGCCTCGCGCTCGACATGCCGATCGTCTCGGGCAACGTCTCGCTTTACAACGAGACCGACGGCCGGGCGATCCTGCCGACGCCGACGATCGGCGCCGTGGGGCTGCTGCGGTCGGCCGACGAGCTGATCGCCGGCCAGCCGGCCGAGGGCATGGTCGCCCTGGTGATCGGCGAGACCCTGGGCCATCTCGGCCAATCGGCGGTTCTGGCGGAGATGTTCGGCCGCGAGGACGGCGACGCGCCGCCGGTGGACCTCGAGGCCGAGCGGCGGAACGGCGAGTTCCTGCGCGCGAACCGCTGGCTGGTCGCGGCGGCAACCGACCTCTCCGATGGCGGCCTCGCGCTCGCCGCCTTCGAGATGGCCGAGGCGGCGGGGATCGGCCTTCGCCTCGACAGCGCCGATGCCGGCCAGCTCTTCGGCGAGGACCAGGCGCGCTACCTCGTCGCCTGCTCGATGGACCAGGCCGAGGCGCTCGGCCTTGCTGCCGGCAAGGCTGGCGTCGCACTCCACGCCGTCGGCCGGTTCGGCGGCAACGTCGTGCGCCTCGGCGCCTCCGAGGCCCCGCTCTCCGGCCTTTCCGCGCTTTACCGGACCGCCTTCGCCCAGGCGATCGAGGGCTGACCTTGCAAGGCCCCGGGGCCGGCTTTACATCTTGACCAAGCAAGACCCGAGGTTCCGCCCGATGCCCATGCGCGCCGAAGAGATCGAGCATCTCCTCCGCGAAGCCTTTCCGAAGGCGAAGATCACGATCACGGACCTCGCGGGCGACGGCAACCACTACGCCGCCGAGGTGATCGACGAGAGCTTCCGCGGCAAGAACCGCGTGGAGCAGCAGCGCGCCGTCTACGCCGCGCTGAAAGACAAGATGGCCGGCAGCCAGGGCGAGCTGCATGCACTGGCGCTGACCACCAAGGCACCCGACTGACTCCGCGCGCCCGGGCCCCCCGGGCGCTCCACCAATGCCCGTTCGAGGACCCAAGATGACCGCTCAGGACCGCATCCGCGATACCGTCACGAAAAACGACGTCGTGCTCTACATGAAGGGCACCAAGGCGATGCCGCAGTGCGGCTTTTCCTCCCGCGTCGCCGGCGTGCTCAACTACATGGGCGTCGACTACGTCGACGTGAACGTGCTGGCCGACGAGGAAATCCGTCAGGAGATCAAGACCTTCTCCGACTGGCCGACGATTCCGCAGCTCTACGTCAAGGGCGAGTTCGTGGGCGGCTGCGACATCATCACCGAGATGACGCTCTCGGGCGAGCTCGACCAGCTGTTCGAGGCCAAGGGCATCGGCTACAGCAAGGACGCCGCCGACAAGATCCGCGAAGCCAACGCCTGAGCCGAGGCGCGCGGCGGGCCTAGCCCTTCGCTTTCGCTTCCAGCGCCTCGGCGAGTTTCTCGGCCTTCGCCGCCAGCGCCTCGAGCTTGGCCACGACCTCCGGCGTCAGCGCCGGCGAGGCGTCCGCCTTCGGCGGATTGCCGGCCTCGATCGCCACCAGCTTGTCCTCGATCCCGGCTGCCTTGTCGGCGAGCATCAGCCCCGACATCAGGAGCATCTGGGTCTCGGGCATCCGCCCCAGGCTGTCGACCAGCGACGACGCCTCGGCGTCGAGCATCCGCGCCGCGGCCTCGAGAAACCCCTCCTCGCCGGGCTGGCAGGCCACGGTGAAGGGCCGCCCGCCGATCCGGATTTCCACCTCAGACATCGGCCTTCTCCTCGATCAGGGGCTTCAGTTCGGCGAGGATCTCGTCGAGCTCGGAGCGATCGGCCGCCTGCGCCGCGCGGGTCGCCTCGAGCTCGGCCGCCATCGCCTGGTTCAGCGTCTCGCCGCTCACCGGCCCCTCGGCAACCGCCTTGCGGATCGCCTCGGCACTGGCGCGCAGAGCGTCGTTGGCGCGCCTCAGTCGGCCGAGCTCGGCCTCCTGCCGGCCGACCCGCTCCTGCAGCCGGACCACCCGCTTCTCCAGGCCCTCGGCCATCTGCTCCTGGCGCTCGCGGATCGCCCGGACCCGCTCGGTCAGTTCGGCGTTGGACGATTTCTCGGCGGCGAGCGCGGTGCGCAGCTTCTCCAGCTCCTCGCCCGGGGCTTTCTGCGCCTCGAGCGCTGCGGCCTTCTGGGCCTCGAGCTCCTTCTTGAGCGCCTCCGCCTCCGAGGCGGCGGCCTTCTGGGCCTCGAGCTCCTTCTTGAGCGTCTCCACCTCCGAGGCGGCGGCCTTCTGGGCCTCGACCTCCTTCTTGAGTGTCTCTGCCTCCGACGCGGCCGCCTTCTGGGCCTCGAGCTCGGTACGCAGCGCCTCGACCTCCTCGGTCGTCGCCCGTTCCGCCGCCAGCGCCGTGCGCAGCCGCTCCACCTCTTCGGTCGCCGCCTTCTCCGCGGCTTGCGCGGCGCGAAGCCTGTCGGCCGCCTCCTCGGCGCCGGGCGCGGCAACCCGCTCCGCCGCCTTGCCGATCCGCTCAAGCGCCGCCGTCAGCCGCGCCTCGATCCCGGCGATGTCCACCATCGATCCCTCCCTGCCCAAGAGGCCCCTCCCGCACCGCGCCGGCCCACCCTCCCGAATCGGAGCCCGCGCGGCATTCCGCGAAGTTTAGCCAAGCCGGTAGGGAAATGCGCCCCCCTTTCGGCTCAAGGCGTTACGGCCCGCGCTTGATCTTGCCGCCGCGGCTGCTATCACCGCCCAGAACCGACGCCAAGGAAGAAGGACCAGGCCCCGTGGACATCCCCAGCCTCCGCCAGACCCATCCAGACCACTGGGCCAAGGCCGCCGCGCTCAGAATGCTCGCCATCGACGCGGTGCAGGCCGCCAATTCGGGCCATCCCGGAATGCCGATGGGGATGGCCGACGTGGCGACCGTGCTGTTCTCGAACCACCTGAAATTCGACGCCTCACAGCCCGACTGGCCCGATCGCGACCGCTTCGTGCTGTCGGCCGGGCACGGCTCGATGCTGCTCTACGGGCTTCTGCACCTGACCGGCTACCCTGGGATGACGCTCGACGAGTTGAAGAACTTCCGCCAATGGGGCTCCAAGACCGCGGGCCATCCCGAATACGGCCACGCCGCCGGGATCGAGACCACCACCGGCCCGCTCGGCCAGGGGCTCGCCAACGCCGTCGGCATGGCCATCGCCGAGGAGCGGATGCGCGCCGACTTCGGCGCCAAGATCGCCGACCACCGCACCTGGGTGATCGCCGGCGACGGCTGCCTGATGGAAGGCGTGAGCCACGAGGCGATCGGGCTGGCCGGGATGCAGCGGCTGAAGCACCTCGCGGTGCTCTGGGACAACAACGGCATCTCGATCGACGGCAAGGTGTCCTTGTCGGACCGCACCGATCAGCGCGCCCGGTTCAAGGCCGCGGGCTGGGAGGTCCTGCACTGCAACGGCCACGACCCTGAGGACATCGACCGCGCGCTGACGGCGGCGCGTTCGGCCTCGGGCCCGGTGATGATCGACTGCGCCAGCCATATCGGCTTCGGCAGCCCGAAGAAGCAGGACACGGCCTCGGCCCACGGCTCGCCGCTCGGGCCCGAAGAGATCGCCGCGGTGCGCGAGATCTACAACTGGCCGCACGGGCCCTTCGAGATCCCCGACGAGATCCGTCGGGCCTGGGCCGAGGTCGGCGCCCGCGGGAAGCATGAGCGCGAGGCCTGGGAGGGGCGTCTCGCCGCGCTGTCGGCCAACCGCCGCGGCGAGTTCGAGCGCCGCGTCGCCGGCGAGCCGCCGAAGAAACTGGCCGCGACGATCCGGGCGCTGAAGCGCCAGGTGAGCGAGGTCAGGCCCAAGGTCGCCACGCGGAAATCCTCGGAGATGGTGCTCGAGGTCCTGAACCCGATCGCGCCGGAGATGATCGGCGGCTCGGCCGACCTCACCGGCTCGAACAATACCAAGACCGCCGACCTAGGCGTCTTCAACGCCGAGAACCGGAAGGGCCGCTACATCTACTACGGCATCCGCGAGCACGGCATGGCGGCGGCGATGAACGGGCTGGTGCTGCACGGCGGCGTACGTCCCTACGGCGGCACCTTCCTGGTCTTTGCCGACTATGCCCGTGGCGCGATGCGGCTTTCGGCGGTGATGGGCCAGCCGGTCATCTACGTGCTGACGCACGACTCGATCGGGCTCGGCGAGGACGGGCCGACGCACCAGCCGGTCGAGCACCTGGCGATGCTGCGGGCAACGCCGGGCTACGTGGTGCTGCGCCCCGCCGACACGGTGGAGACCGCCGAGGCCTGGGAACTGGCGCTCATGTCGAAGGACCGGCCGACGGTGCTGGCGCTGACCCGGCAGAACCTGCCCACGGTGCGCACCAGTCACACCAACAAGAACCTCACCGCCCAGGGCGCCTATGTGCTGGCCGAGGCCGAGGGCAAGCGGCGGGCGATCCTGATCGCCACCGGCTCGGAGGTGGAGATCGCGCTCACGGCGCGCGAGGCGCTTCAGGCCGAGGGGATCGGCACCCGCGTCGTCTCGATGCCATCCTGGGAGCTGTTCGCGGCACAGTCCGAACGCTACCGCAGGAAGGTGCTGCCGGCGGGCCCGGTGCGGGTGGCCATCGAGGCCGGCGTCGCCCAGGGTTGGGATCGCTGGCTCTCGGGCGAGCGCGGGCGCGAGGCCAAGGCGGGCTTCGTCGGCATGGCGGGCTTCGGCGCCTCGGCCCCGGCCGAGCGGCTCTACCAGGAGTTCGCCATCACCGCCGAGGCGGTGGCTGCGAAGGCGAAGGCACTGCTCGGCTAGGCAGCGGACCACGGCACCGGGTTCGGATCGTCCGCCGACCCGGCGAAGGGCGCGCCGCTCAGGCCCTGCCCTTGAAAGCGGCCTGCCAGAGCGGCCCCATGACCCGCGTCGCCAGCGGGATCAGCAGCACGCCCAGCGCGAGGCCGAAGAGCCCGTCCAGCGTTGCCGTCAGCAGCCATTCCAGCGCCCCCTGCCCCGGACCGGAGATGCCGTGGACCGCCGCCTCGACGACGTGGTGGATGGTGTCGTAGGGCCAGTGCCAGCCGAGCTCGCCTGCCCCGTGCACCACGATCTGGCCGCCGACCCACAGCATCGCCGCGGTGCCCACCACCGTCAGCGCCTTCAGGAATCCCGGCATGGCATGCACGATGCCGCGGCCCAGGGCGCGGGTCGGTCTCAGGCGGCCGTGCAGGCTCATCATGAGCCCGATATCGTCCATCTTCACGATCAGCGCCACGCCGCCGTAGACCACCGCGGTGATGCCGACCGCGACGACCGCCAGCGTCGCCGCCACCATCCAGAACGAGCTTGGCGGGATCGCGGCGAGCGCGATGGTCATGATCTCGGCCGAGAGGATGAAGTCGGTCTTGATCGCGCCGGCGACCCTGGTCTCCTCCAGGTGCGCCGGATCGCCCTCGGGGTGTTCGGCATGGTCCCAGGTATGCTCGTTGGGAAACAGCGCGTGCCAGATCTTCTCGGCGCCCTCGAAGCACAGGTAGGCCCCGCCCAGCATCAGGAGCGGCGCGATCGCCCAGGGCGCGAAGGCCGACAGCGCCAGACCCGCCGGGAGGAGGATCAGGAGCTTGTTGCGGACCGAGCCGAGCGCGATGCGCCCGACGATGGGCAATTCGCGGCGCGGCTCGAAGCCGGTGAGGTATTTCGGCGTCACCGCGGCGTCGTCGATCACCGCGCCGGCCGCCTTGGCCCCGGCCTTGGCCGCCTGGGCGGCGATGTCGTCGACCTGGGACGCGGCAAGCTTGGCCAGCGCCGCAACGTCGTCGAGAAGTGCCAATAGTCCGCTCATACCGCTTCACCCTGCCCCGATCCGGGCTGCAGGGTAACGTCACGTGCCGCGACCGCAACCCGCCGGAGGCGTCAGTCGAAGAGTTCGCGGATCTCGAGCTTGAAGGTCTCGCGCACGTCCTTCATCTCGCCTTCCGAGACGTGCCGGTCGAGCAGCCAGAACACCGAGCGGATCGCGATGTCGGCGTCGCCCATCGGGTCGCCTTGGAAGTGCTTCTGCACCCGGGCGACGAAGCCTTCGCGGCTGCGCTCCTTCACCGGCGTCTTCGCCGGCTTCCAGCCCTCGTAGTAGACGCCCCGGATCAGCGTCGGCAGCTGCGCGCCTAGCTGCGCCGCCTCGTCGGGCGAAAGATGGTCGCGGACCTCGTGCAGGACCGCCCGCAGAAGCCGGTAGGCCCGGTTCTTGTCCGCCCAGCCGACCCGGCCGTCGAGCTCGTTGAGCCAGGTGTTCATGGCCTGAACCGCCTCGTCGATGATCCTCAGTCCCAGCGCACTCATCGGCGTCACCTCCCGTTCGCGATCGCGGCAAGCCAAGCACGCCGGCGCGGGCCCCGCATTGACGCAGGTCAGCCGGGCGCCTTGATACATGTCATTGAGCTTGTGCCCCGGCCGCCCGACGCTCATGCCCTGGCCCAGCCCGGAGGGAGCCCATGGAAACCGCCCCGCAGATCACCTATCGCGGCCTCGACGCCTCGCCCGCCATCGATGCGATCATACGCGAGAAGCTCGAGCGCCTCGAGCGCTTCCACGACCGCATCACCTCGTGCCGGGTGACGGTGGAGAAGACCACCGCCAAGGGTCGCAAGGGCCACATCTTCCAGGTCGCGGTCGAGATGGAGGTGCCGGGCGGCGTGGTGATCGTGAACCGCAAGCCGGGCGACCAGAGGGCGCATGTGGAGCTCAATGTCGCCGTGCGCGATGCCTTCGACGCCGCCCGCCGCCAGCTTGAGGACCATGTTCGCAAGCTCGACGGCGTGCACGTGAAGTCGCATCCCGAGAGCCGCTACGGCACGGTGGTGCGGCTCTTTCCCGACGAGGGCTACGGCTTCATCCGCATGGCCGGGGGCGCGGAGGTGTATTTCCAGCGCGACAGCGTGGTGCGCGAGGACTGGGAGAAGCTCGACCTCCAGTCGGAGGTGGAGTTCAGCCTGATGGACGGCGAGAAGGGCGCCTTCGCTGTCAACGTCTCGGTAAGGGGCTAGGGCTTAGGCTCGGGCTTTTCCACCGGTGCGAGCAGGGCTAGGCTCGCCGCCCCGGAGCGCGCCCGCAGGAAGGCTGGCCATGACCGACCGCATCGCCCTCGTCATGTTCCTGACGGTCGTCGGCGCCATCTGCCTCGATCTCTACCAGGGCTGGGGCGCGACGCTGTTCGTGCTGAAGAAGGGCGTCGACCTGATCGAGTGGATCAAGTTCTGGAACTAGCGGGGGTGCGGAGCCTCAGCGCCCGCGCACCACGCTCATGCCGGCGTATTCGGCGGTCTCGCCCAGCATCTCCTCGATCCGGATCAGCTGGTTGTACTTCGCCAGCCGGTCCGAGCGGGCGAGCGAACCGGTCTTGATCTGGCCGCAGTTCGTCGCCACCGCGAGGTCGGCGATGGTGGCGTCCTCGGTCTCGCCCGAGCGGTGGCTCATCCCGCAAGCGGAGCCCGCCCTGTGGGCCATGCTCACCGCTTCCAGCGTCTCGGTCAGCGTGCCGATCTGGTTCACCTTCACCAGGAGCGCATTGCCGCAATCCTGGGCGATGCCCTCCGCCAGCCGCTTCGGGTTCGTGACGAAGAGGTCGTCGCCCACCAGCTGGAAGCCATCGCCCATCAGAACGGTCAGCTTCGACCAGCCGCTCCAGTCGTCCTCGGCCATGCCGTCCTCGATCGAGATGATCGGGTAGTCCTTGGCCAGCCCCATCAGGAACGCGGCGTTCTCGTCGCGGGTCATCTGCTTGCCTTCGCCGGCCATGTGGTACTTGCCATCCTTGAAGTACTCGGTCGCGGCGCAGTCGAGCGCGAGGAAGATCTCCTCGCCCGGCTTGAAGCCGGCCTTCTCGATTGACTTCACGATGAAGTCGAGCGCGTCGCGGGTTGAGCTCAAGTTCGGCGCGAAGCCGCCTTCGTCGCCGATGCCGGTGGCGAGCCCCGCGGCCTTGAGCTCGCCCTTGAGCGTGTGGAACACCTCCGAGCCCCAGCGCACCGCTTCCGCGATCCCCCCGGCGGCCGCGGGCATGATCATGAATTCCTGGATGTCGATGGGGTTGTCGGCGTGTTCGCCGCCGTTGAGGATGTTCATCATCGGCACCGGCAGGATCCGGGCCGAGGTGCCGCCGACGTAGCGGTAGAGCGGCTGCATGGTGAAATCCGCCGCCGCCTTGGCCACGGCCAGCGACACACCGAGAATCGCGTTGGCGCCGAGCCGGCCCTTGTTCGGGGTGCCGTCGATCTCGATCATCGCGCGGTCGATGGCCACCTGCTCGGTCGCATCGTGGTCGACGAGCGCTTCGGCGAGCTCGCCGTTCACGGCGGCGACCGCCTCACGCACGCCCTTGCCCTTGTAGCGCTTCTTGTCGCCGTCGCGCTTCTCCACCGCCTCGTGGGCACCGGTGGAGGCGCCCGAGGGCACCGCCGCCCTGCCAAGGCTGCCATCCTCGAGGGTGACGTCGACCTCGACCGTGGGATTGCCGCGGCTGTCGAGGATCTCGCGGGCGTGGATGTCGATGATCGTGCTCATGTGGCCCTCCCGGTCGGGTGATGGCAGTGTCGGTGCCTGCTATAGCGGTGCGCCTGCCGCAGGGGAAGGGGCGCGCCCGCGGCGAAGCCGCGCCTCGCGGAGAAGCGTGTAGAGCCCCGAGCCCACGATCAGCGCGGCGCCGACGAGCATCGGGCCGTCGGGCCGTTCGGCGAAGAGCAGGAAGCCGAGGGCAAGCGCGAACACGATCCGCGTGTAGCGGAACGGCGCCACGACGGAGAGATCGCCGATCCGGACCGCCACGGTCAAGGCGGCATAGGCGACGAGGCCGAAGCCGAGGCCGAAGGCGAGTTCGGCCGCCGTCCGCGGCGAGGGAACCGCGACGGCGGCGCCGGGGCCAAAGGACAGCAGGAGTCCCGCCAGCCCGACCGCGGCGAAGGCCCAGGCCGAGAGCTGCAGCGTCGTCACCTCGGCCGGCACCCGCCGGGTCGAGAGGTCGCGCAGCGAAAGCCCGACGACGCCGAGGACGGCCCAAAGCGCGTTGGCGTCGAACCCCGCCAGCCCTGGCCTCAGGATCACGATGACTCCGGCGAGGCCGACGAGAATCGCGGTCCAGCGGCGCCAGCCCACCCGCTCGCCGAAGACGAGCGCCGCACCCATGGTCACCACCAGCGGCGAGGCCTGCAGGATCACCGAGGCCGTCGAGATCGGGATCAGCGACAGCGCGGTGACGAAGCCGATCGTGCCGAAGAGCTCGGCGAAGTTGCGGATCAGCACCGCCGGCGCGGCGAGCCGCCGCGTGAGGACCGCCACGCCGCGCCAGCGTGCAATCGCCGCCAGAACCAGGAAGCCCGCCGCCCCCAGCATCCACAGGATCTGCCCCACGCCCAGCTCGGCCGAGGCGCGCTTGATCACCGCGTCCTCGAGCGCGAAGAGCCCCATCGACCCGGCCATCAGGAGGCTCGCCCGGAAATTGTCCAACCGGCCGTCAGCCCTTGTTCAGCTTCACGCCGTAGAGCTCGAGCTTGTGGCCCTTGAGGCGAAAGCCGAGGCGGCGGGCGATCTTTTCCTGCAGCGCCTCGATCTCGGGGTCGACGAACTCGATCACCTCGCCGGTCGCCATGTCGATCAGGTGGTCGTGGTGCTCGCGCTCGGCATCCTCGTAGCGGGCGCGGCCGTCGCCGAATTCCACCCGGTCGAGGATCCCCACCTCGTCGAAGAGCTTGACCGTGCGGTAGACGGTGGCGAGCGAGATCTTCGGGTCGAGCGCGGTGGCGCGGGCGTAAAGCTCCTCGACGTCGGGGTGGTCTTCGGAGTCCTGCAGCACCTGCGCGATCACCCGGCGCTGGCCAGTCATCCTGAGGCCCTTGGCCTCGCAGCGCTCCAGGATCGTGTCGCTCATGCCTCCCTCCCCAGACCCCGGGATTTAGCCGCTTTCGGCCGCTCCGAAAAGCCCCGGGCGCCGGATCGGCGCGCCCAGCTCAGAACCAGCGGAGCCAGCGGAAGACGAGCCAGAGCGCAACCCCGATCCCGACCATCGCGGCGCTCAGTGCCGCGAAGGCCCAGGGCGCAGCGGTCCCCGGCATGCCGGCCACGTTGACGCCGAAGAGCCCGGTCAGGAAGCCGAGCGGCAGGAAGATCGCCGCCACCACCGAGAGCACGAACCCCTGCCGCCCGATGCGGCCGGCATGGACGCTGTCGATGTGGCTTCTGAGCGAGGCCAGCCGGTCGCGGGTGGCGTCGAGTTCCTCGACCACGCGGAGGGTGCGGTGCGCCACCTCGCGCAGCTCGTAGCGTTCGGGCGGCCCGAGGAGCGGCACATCGAGCCCGGCGAGGCGCGCCAGGGCCTCGCGCTGCGGCGCGATGTGGCGCCGGAGCTTGATGATCGAGCGCGAAAGCCGGCTGACCTGGCGCTCGCCCGTGCCGGCCGCGTCGGGCATCTCGTCGAGCAGCTCCTCCTCGACCTCGTCGGTCGCCTCCTCGCGGGCCGCGCTGATCGCCTCGATCTTCGCCGTCAGCATCGCCGCCAGCCGCGTGGTGAAAGCCGCCGGGGTCGCCGGCGCCGCGCCCGAGGTGATCTCGGCGCGGATCTCGTCCACCGCGAAGATGCGGCGGAAGCGCGAGGTGACCACGAACTCCGCCGTCGCCCAGAGCCGGACCGAGACCATGTCCTCGCTCTCGGCGCCGGGGTTGAAGTTGATGCCGCGCAGCGTGACCAGGATGCCGCCGTCCATCGCCTCGGCCCGGGGCCGGGTCTCGGCGGCAAGGAGGGCCGCCCGGACCGGCGCCGGCAGGTGCTCCGCCGCCCAGGCGGCAAAGCTCGGCGCGGTGCGGTCGCAGTGCAGCCAGCGCCAGGCCGCCCCCGCGCCCGGCGCGACGGCGGGCCATGGCTCGGCGACCGGCACCGCGCTGCCGTCGGCGCGGATGTCGAAGGCGGCGATCGGGGCGAGGGTTTGGTCCATCTCAGTCCTCCAGGCGCGACCAGCGCCAGCCTTCCAGATCGAGCGCCCAGCGCCCCTCGAGGTTGCGGAAGCCCGGCTCCACCCTGCCGCCCGACACCAGGATCCTCCCGCCCTCGAGCACCGCCCGGTGCCGGTTGATCCAGCCCGGATTGTCGCCGCCGGTCGCAACCGGCGCGATCGAGAAGTCGTCAAGCGACAGACGCAACACTTGCGTCTCGCCCTCGCGGCGATCCTCCGTGTAACCAAGACTGCCGATCAGGAGGATCGCGTCGCCGAGAAGCGTGGCCGAGTGGAAGTCGGTCGGCGGGAAGACCTCGCGCGGGTAGAGGAAATGCGCCAGCCCGCCCTCGCCGTCGAGCACAGTGACGTCGTTGTAGATGCAGAAATCCGGGTCGTAGTAATCCTCGTGCTCGCCGGCGATCAGCACCCAGCGCCCGTCCGGCAGGCGCGTGACGCTTTGCCCGAAGCGGTCGAAAGACCAGACCGGCGGCGGTTCGTAGACCGCCTCGCCCCTGAGAAACGGCTGCCGGCCGCCGGAATAGCCGTCGGCGAAGGTCCGGATCTGCTCCTGCCAGAACGGCTCCATCGCCGGCTCCGGATTTGTGCGGCCAAAGCGTGCGGCGCGGCCGGCGGCGAACACCGCCGCGGTGAGCGCGACCGGCGCGATCTGGTCGGCGCCGGTCAGAATGCGCAGCATGTCGCGCTCGAATGCCATGGCCGACGCGCCGTGCTCGAGGAGCAGCCGCGCGATCTCGGGGTCGGTGCATTCCGAGGCCGCGCTCATCACCGGCGCGCCCATCAGGGCCTCCCGCCCGGCCTCCGCCAGCGGCGCGCCGAGCTCGGCCTCGATCTGCCGGATCGCCGCCTCTCCGGGGGGCGGCAGCGTCACTTCGCGGCTGGCGTCGGCGCCCCGGTCGAGGAGCAGCCGCACCATCGGCAAGTCGCCCATCGAGACCGCGCCCAGGAGCGCCGTCCAACCGGTCGGTCCCACCGCCTCGGGATCGGCGCCGTGGTCGAGCGCCCGCTCCGCCCCGAGGAGGTCGCCCGACTGAGCGGCCACCAGGAGCCGCCGGTTCGCATCCTCCCGCGTCATGCGCCGAGCTCCGGCTCGCGGCCGAGGCGGCGGGCCAACGGCGCGACGGTCAGCCCCTGCACGACGATCGAGAACACCACGACGACGTAGGTTGCAGTCAGAATCAGGGGCTTCCATTCGCTCTCGGGCAGCGAAAGGGCGAGGGCCACCGAGATCCCCCCCTTCAAGCCGCCCCAGGTCATGATCGGAATCGTGCCGGGGCCGAAGTCTCGGACCAGCCTGAGCATGAGGACCGGCACCGCGACCGCCGCGAGGCGGCCCGCGAGGGCCAGCACGATGGCGCCGGCGAGCGCGGGAAGCCAGGCCGCCTCGAACACCACCGCGAAGACCTCGATCCCGATCAGCAGGAACAGCACCGCGTTCAGGATCTCGTCGATCATCTTCCAGAACGCGTCGACGTAATCGCGCGTCTCCTCGCTCATGCCGTGCTTCATGCCGACATGGCCGATGAAGAGCCCGGCAACCACCGCCATGATCGGCGCCGAGACATGGAGCCAGATCGCGAGCTCGTAGCCGCCGAAGGCGAGCGCCAGCGTCAGCAGCACTTCGAGCGCGTAGTCGTCGATCCGGCGCATGACCCGGAAGGTGAGCCAGCCGAGCACCGCGCCAAGGAGCGCGCCGCCGCCGGCCTCCTGGACGAAGAGCAGCCCGGCGGCGCCCAAGCCGCCATGGTCCTCGCCGTGGCCGCCGGCGGGAAAGGCGAGGCCCGCGAGGATCAGGAACACGACGTAGGCGACACCGTCGTTGAAGAGGCTCTCTCCGGCGATCTTGGTTGCCAGCGAGCGGCGCAGGTTCGCCTCGCGCAGGACGCCCAGGACCGCCACCGGATCGGTCGGCGAGACGACGGCGCCGAACACCAGCGCGGCGAGAAGCGGCATCCCGGTGAGCCAGGAGAACCCCGCCCCGACGACGGCGACCGAGATCGCCACCCCGAGCGTTGCCATGGCCAGCACCACCAGCGCCTGGGCGCGCAGCTCGTCGACCTTCAGGTGGAGCGCACCGGCGAAGAGGAGGAGCCCGAGCATGCCCTCCAGGAGCGCGTCGGAAAACTCGATCTCGGCCACGAACTCGCGCAGCGTCACGGCGATGCCGAGGCCAGGCAGAGCCGCATCGAGCGCCATCGCTGCGAACGAGGCGAAGAGCGCCACGACGAGGATGCCGATGGACTGCGGCAGGCGCAGGAACAGGTAGTTGATCGCCCCGAAGGCGGCGGCGAGAACGATCAGGAGCGATGCGACCTGAAGAACATTCATCGGCGGTCCCTCGTTTGCCGCCTCCTAGCACGGGGCCGGGCCGCTTGACACCCGTCCCGCCCGGCCCGAAGCAGGGCGCCGGGAGGCGGCACGATGGAGCGGAAGGACGGGATCGACGGCTTCGGCGCCTCCGCGCTCATCGGCTTCGCGCTTCTCTTCGCGCTCAACCAGGTCTCGATCAAGGTGACCAACGGCGGCTTCCAGCCGGTCTTCGTCTGCGCCCTGCGCTCGGCCATCGCGATCCCCTGCATCCTCGTCTGGATGCGGCTCCGCGGATACTCCGCCCGCCCCGCGCCGGGCACCTGGGGCGCAGGGCTCCTGATCGGCTGCGTGTTCACGGCCGAGTTCGTGTTTCTCTACCTCGCGCTCGACCGCACCACCGTGGCCCGGTCCTCGGTGCTCTTCTACTCGATGCCGGTCTGGCTGGCGCTCGCCGCGCATCTGCTGTTGCCGGGCGAGCGGCTCACGCCCTCGAAGGCCCTGGGCCTCGCGCTCGCCTTCGCCGGCGTCGCCTGGGCGATCCTCGACCGAAGGACCGCCTCCGGCGAGGCGAGCCTCGCAGGCGATCTCTTCGCGCTCGGCGCAGCGCTCGGCTGGGCCGGCATCGCGCTTTGCGCGCGTCTCACCGCGATGGCGCGGGTGCGGCCCGAGATGCAGCTGCTCTGGCAGGTCGCGGTATCGCTGCCGGTCCTGACCCTCGCGGCGCCGCTCTTCGGCCCGCTCCTGCGCGATCCGGGCGCGCTCCATGTCGCGGGGCTGATGTTCCAAGCCGTCGTCGTGGTGACCTTCGGCTTCATCGGCTGGCTGGCGCTGCTCCAGCGCTACCCGGCCTCTTCGGTGGCGAGCTTCTCGTTCCTGACGCCGGTCGTCGGCGTCGCGCTCGGCTGGGCGCTCCTCGGCGAAGAGGTCTCGGCCGCGATCCTCGGCGCGCTCGCCCTCGTCGCCGTCGGGCTCCTGCTCATGAACCGCCCTCAGGCCGCGAGCCGCGCCTCGGCCCAGACCGGCAGGTGATCGGAGGCGCGTCGCGCCAGCCCCGTGTCGAGGACCCCGGCATCCGCCACGGCAAGACCATGTCCGAGCGCGATCCGGTCGAGGTGTCCCATCGGGTGCAGGGTATGGAAGCTCTTCCCCGGCGCCAGCACCTGGTAGCCGCCCAACCCCTCCAGGCCCTTCAGCGTCGACCATTCGTTGAAATCGCCCAGTACCACCGTCGGCATCTCTGCCCGCGCGGAAAGGGCGGCCCGAATCGCCGCGATCTGCAGCACCCGGTCGCGCCGACGCAGCCCCAGATGCACGGCCACGGCGCGGAACGGTCCCACGGCGCCATTGGCCTCGACCAGCAGCGCGCCGCGTGCCTCGAGGCCCGGCAGCGTCAGGCCGTGCACTTCCTTCGCCTCGATCCCCCGGCGCAACAGGATCGCGTTGCCGTGAAAGCCGAGGCTCGGACCCCAGCCCTCGTCCGCCACCGCCACGAAATCGGAATGCTTCTCGATCAGCCGCCGCGGCAGCGCCGCGGGGCGCGGCCCGAACCGCCGGTCGACCTCCTGAAGCGCCACCACGTCGGCATCAAGCGAATTGATCACGTCGAGCACACGGCCCGGCGCGCGGCGCCCGTCGGTACCGAGGCATTTGTGCACATTGTAACTGGCTAATCGAACTCGTCGCATCGTTTTCGTTTATATCCTTCCATCGGTACCATATATAGGGCGCGACGCGTGGTCTTGCAGCCGCGCCGGGTGCAACGAGACTACTGCTATGTCGGATCACCAGAACCATCTGCGCCGCCCGCCGCTACTGGTCATCGCCATCTGGGTGGCGCTGGCGTTCGCATTCGTCTTCGCGCTGGCCGATCGCAGCTGGGCCGTGGCCTTCGTCGCCGCCGCCACGTTCACGGTGTCGCTTCTGCCGATCCTCTTCGCCAATCGCTTCGGGCTTCGGCTTCCGACCTCGTTCTTCGCCGGAATCGTGCTGTTCTCCTTCGCCACGATCTTTCTTGGCGAGGCTTTCGACTTCTACGACCGGTTCTGGTGGTGGGACGTCGCGATGCATTCCGGCGCGGCCATGGGCTTCGGGCTCGTGGGGGTTCTGTTCATGCTGATGCTTTTCGAGGGCGACCGCTATGCCGCACCGCCCTGGGCGATCGCCTTCTTCGCCTTCTGCTTCGCGATGACCATCGGCGTGCTCTGGGAGCTGCTGGAGTTCGTGATGGACCGGAACTTCGGCCTCAACATGCAGAAATCCGGCCTGATCGACACGATGTGGGACCTGATCGTCGACGCCTGCGGCGCCGCGCTCGGCGCCGGGGCCGGGTTCTTCTACCTCAAGGGCTGGTGGCCCGGCGGCGAGACCGGACCGATCGCCGACTTCGTCCGTGCCAACCGGCGCCTGTTCCGCAAGGCGCAGAAATAGCTCACGTGCCGCAGAAGGTGCGCCGCACCGCCTCGTGCTCTTCGGGCGCGGCCTGAAGGTCCTCTGCGCCGGCCTGGTCGTCATAGGGCCGGGCAAGCACAGCGAGAAGCCGCTCGAAAGGCTGGAGATCTCCCGCAACCGACGCCTGGATCGCCTGCTCGACGCGGTGGTTGCGCGGGATGAAGGCGGGGTTGGCGGCGCGCATCGCGTCCTGCCGCGCGGCCGCGTCGCGCCGCTCGCGCGCGAGCCGCGCCCGCCAGCGCGCCGCCCAGGCGTCGAACTCGGTGGGGTCGACGAACTCGGCGCGCGCCAGCTCGTCGGCGCCGGGTGCGTCGCCGAGTCCCGAGAGCGCGCGGAAGGTGCGGGTGAAGTCGGCCCCGTTCCGCGCCATCGCCGCCAGGAGCTCCTGTGCCAGCCCGGCACCGTCCTCGGCGTGGCTCTCGAGCCCGACCTTCCGCGCAAAGACCTCCGCCCATTCCGCCTCGAAGATCGGCGCGAACCCGTGCACCGCCGCGGTGGCGAGCTCGACCGCGCGGCTCTCGTCCTCGTCGATCAGCGGTAGGAGCGCGGAGGCGAGCTGCGCCATGTTCCACACCGCGATCTGCGGCTGGTTGGCATAGGCATAGCGGCCGAACGTGTCGATCGAGGAGAACACGGTCTCGGGGTGATAGGCGTCCATGAAGGCGCAGGGGCCGTAGTCGATGGTCTCGCCCGAGATCGCCGCGTTGTCGGTGTTCATCACGCCGTGGATGAAGCCCACCCCCATCCAGCGCGCCACCAGCCGCGCCTGGGCGGCGACCACCGCCTCGACGAGCGCCAGCGCCGGCCGCTCGGCCTCGGCGCGCTCGGGGTAGTGGCGCGCGAGCGCGTGCTCGGTGAGGAGCCGCAGCGCCTCGACGTCGCGCCGGGCGGCGAAGAACTGGAAGGTGCCGACCCGGATGTGCGAGGCGGCGACCCGCGTCAGTACCGCCCCGGGCAGGGGCTCCTCGCGGAACACCGTCTCGCCCGTCGCCACCGCGGCCAGGGCGCGAGTCGAGGGGATGCCGAGCGCGTGCATCGCCTCGCTCACGAGGTACTCGCGGATCACCGGGCCGAACCAGGCCCGGCCGTCGCCCATCCGGGAATAGGGGGTGCGGCCGGAGCCCTTGAGCTGCAGATCGAAGCGCCGCCCGGCGAGCGGGCTCGCCTCGGGCGCCACGACCTCGCCGAGCAGGATCGCCCGGCCGTCGCCGAGCTGCGGCACCCAGCCGCCGAACTGGTGCCCGGCATAGGCCTGCGCCAGCGGCTCGGCGCCCTCGGGCACCAGGTTGCCTGCCAGCATCGCCACGCCCTCCGGCGCGGCCAGCGCCGCCGCGTCGAGCCCGAGCTCGGCGGCGAGCCGCTCGTTGAGCTTCATGAGCCTCGGCCCGGCCACCGGCGTCGGGTCGAGCCTGGCGTAGAACCGGCCGGGCAGCCGGGCAAAGGAGTTGTCGAAGGGCATCGTCAGCGGCATCACTGTTACATAGCTCCGCTCCGCCGCCGAGCCTAGAGCGAAGCCCGCGGCGCTCGCGCCCGTCGTCGCCGATCTGAGATCGGCTCCTCCCGTTGGGCCCGGCGCCGCGCGTGCCGCGCGGCGCAGGACTTCGTGCCTCCGGCGGGGATATTTCGACCAGGGTGAAGCAGCCCCCTCGCCTTCATCCGGTGTCAGGTATCCGGGCCGAAGGCCCATCCGAGCGTCCCGAGCCGGAGGCGAGGACGCGAGAGGGAGGTCTTGCGGCCGAAGGCCGCGCGATCTGGTTGGCAGGCGGCGGGCCTGCTGCGGTGCCGGCGTCTCAGGCGGCCTTCGGCCGCATCACCAGCCAGATCAGGGCGCCCCCGGCGAGCGCGAGGAAGGGCACCATGGCGAGGTTCACGGCCGTCCAGCCCGCTTGCGGCGTCCCGCCCGAGCAGTTCATCAGCCCGCCGGAAGCGAGCGAGGCCAGCGTCACCGAGCCGAAGACGATCATGTCGTTCAGGCCCTGCATCCGTCCCCGCTCCTGGGCGGTGTGCGACGAGGCCAGCATCGTCGTCGCCCCGATGAAGCCGAAGTTCCAGCCGACCCCTAGCAAGATCAGCGCCAGGAAGAACTGCCCGAGGTTCACCCCCGACAGCGCCACCGCACCGGCCGCGGCCAGGATCGCCAGCCCCGTCGCCATGATCCTCTCCGTGCCGAAACGCGCGATCAGGTGGCCGGTGACGAACGAGGGCGCGAACATCGCGAGCACGTGGGCGGTGACCACGTCGGCGGCGTTCGCCTTGTCGAAGCCGCAGCCGACGACGGCCAGGGGCGTCGAGGTCATCACCAGGCTCATCAGCGCGTAGGAGACGCTGGCGCAGATCACCGCCACCGCGATCCGCGGCGTGGCCAGGAGCTCGAGCCGCGTCCGGCCGCGGGGCGCGCCCGCCGCGGGCCGCAAAGGGGCCGGAATGTCGAGGAAGAGGAAGAGAAGCGCGCCCGCGAAGTTGATCGCGATCACCACGACGTAGGTGCCGAGGAACGGCACCACCATCGCGTCCGCCGTGACCTTCACCAGCTGCGGCCCGATCACCGCCGAGGCGAGCCCTCCCGCCATCACGTAGGCGATCGCCTTCGGCCGGAAGGCTTCGTCGGCGGTATCGGTCGCGGCGAAGCGGTAGAAGCCCTGCGCCGACATGTAAATCCCGGTGAGGAACGAGCCCGCCAGGAACAGCGGAAAGCTCGCCTCGATCAGCCCCCAGGCGCCCACCGCCGCGCCCGAGGCGCCACCCGCCGCCCCCACCGCGAAGCCCGCCCGCCGCCCGAAGCGCTGCATCAGCGCCGAGAGCGGCGTCGCGGTGAGCATCGAGCCGAGCACGATCAGCGATATCGGCAGCGTCGCCCAGCAGGCGTTGGCGGCGAGCGATTGCCCCGCCAGCCCGCCGATGGTGTAGATCATCGGCATCTGCGCGCCGAGGAAAGCCTGTGCCAGCACCAGCACCGCCACGTTGCGGCGCGCGGGCAGGGCTCTTTCGCGCAGGGCCTCGGTCATGTCTGCCTTCCGCTCGACCTGACGCTCCCATAGCGCGCGACGCCCCGGCCTTGCCAGCCAAATCCGCGGCCGCGCCCCTTGCCGCCGCTCCGGCATCGGTCCAGTCTCGGCCACGGGAAGGAGCTGCCATGGTCGGCCGCATCATCGAGACACCGGCCTGCGTCGCCGAAGGCGCCGACTGGCTTCGCCGGCGCGAGCCCCGCTTCGACCATGCTCTGTCGCTGACCGGCCCGCTGCCGCTCCGCCGGAAGACGGACGGCTTCGCGCCCCTGCTCGACGCGATCGTGAGCCAGCAGGTCTCGGTGGCTGCCGCCGACGCGATCTGGGGAAGGCTGAAGACCCGGGGCCTCACCCGCCCGCGCGCCGTCGCGAGGGCCAGTGACGAGGCGCTCAGGGCCTGCGGCCTGTCGCGCCAGAAGGCCCGCTACGCCCGCGCGCTCGCCAGCGCCCGGATCTCCTACCCCGCGCTTCGCACCGCACCGACCGAGGAGGTCATCGCCACCCTCACGGAAGTACCGGGCATCGGCCGCTGGAGCGCCGAGATCTACGCGATGTTCTCGCTCGGCCGTGCCGACGTCTTCGCCCCGGGCGACCTCGCGCTGCAGGAAGCGGCGCGGCTCCTCTTCGAGCTGCCCGAGCGCCCGCGCGAGGCGGCGCTGCGGGAAATGGCGGAGGCCTGGTCGCCGTGGCGGGGCGTTGCGGCCCGGCTGCTCTGGTCCTACTACCGCGTGGCGAAGGATCGCGAGGGCACCAGATGACGCGAGAGCTCAGGGCCGAACGCCGCGGCCCGCCGTCCGGCGAGGGCACGAACCTCGTCGTGTTCCTGCACGGCTACGGCGCCAACGGCGCCGACCTGATCGAGCTCGCCAGCCCGCTCGCGCCGCACCTGCCCGGCACGGTCTTTCTCGCCCCCGACGCGCCCGAGCGCTGCGCCGCGAGCCCCCTCGGCCTGCAATGGTTCCCGATCCCCTGGCTCGACGGCTCCTCGGAGGCCGCCGCCGCGGCCGGCCTCGCGGCCTCGGCGGCAGACCTCGACGCCTTTCTCGACGCCACCCGCGCGGCCGAGGGCATTCCGCCCGAGCGGACCATCCTCTTCGGCTTCTCCCAGGGCACCATGCTTGCGCTCCACGTCGCGCCTAGGCGCCCCGAACCGGTGGCCGGCATCGTCGCGTTCTCGGGCCGCCTCATCGCCCCCGAGCGGCTCGCCGCCGAGGCGGTCTCGCGCCCGCCGGTGCTGCTCATCCACGGCGACGCCGACGAGATGGTGCCGCCGCAGTCGCTGTCCGAGGCCGGCAACGCCCTGCAGGCGGCGGGCTTCGAGGTCTACGCCCACGTCATGCGCGGCACCGGCCACGGCATCGCGCCCGACGGGCTTTCGGTGGCGCTGGCGTTCATGCGGGAGAGGTTGGAGCCATAGCGGCCAGTTGGCGGCTTTGCGCGACCTTACGGACGCTCGTGCCGGGGCTGGTAGAAGCCGATCGAACCGCCGCCCGGCAGGGTGAAGGACGCCAAGATGCCCCATCCTTCGTCGACGGGCTCGGAGCATTGGACGCCGCGTGAAAGTAGCTCATTTCGCACGGCTTCGATGTCATCGAACATGAAGTAGAATTCATGGGCGTTCGATCCATCGTGGGGATGAAAGGCTATCTCGCTTGGCGGCAGGGAGAAAATGAGCCAACCGCCGCCTGCATCAACGCTCCTCAGTCGAAGTACGTTGCTGAAGAACTGGCGGTCCGCCTCGGCCTTCCTGGAGTAAATTACCGTATGACCTCCGGAAAACATGCTGGCCGCTCCGTCACCGATCGAAAGAAGAGGCGCCTAGAGTAGCACGCCCGGACGGGCAAGGCGCCAATGGAACCCGAACTCGTCCCTGCTGGCGCCATTGTCACCCCGCCGGCATCCGGCTCTCCGCGATCTCCACCCACCAGGAGCAGCCGGCCGGGATCGCGTTGTCGTCGAAATCGTACTCGGGATGGTGAACCATCGCGGTGTCGCCGTTGCCGACGAGTATGTAGGCCCCGGGCCGCGCCTCGAGCATGTAGGCGAAGTCCTCGCCGCCCATAATCAGCGGCGCCTCGCCGCAGGCTCCCGCGACCCGCTTCGCCGCCTCGGCCGCATGCCTGGTCTCGGTCTCGGCATTCACCATCACCGGGTAGCCCTTCATGTAGTTCACGCCCGCGGTGCCGCCGAAGGCCAGCGCGGTGGCCTCGGCGATCTTCTTGATCCGCTCCTCGGCCAGCCGGCGGACGCCCGGGTCCATCGTCCTGACCGTGCCCTTCAGCGTGGCCCGCTGCGGGATCACGTTGAAGGCCTTGGTGTCGGTCTCGAAGCTGGTGACCGAGACCACCAGCTGCTTGGTCGGGTCGACGTTGCGGGCGGCGATGGTCTGCAGCGCGAGCACGAGGTGCGAGGTGAGAACGGTCGTGTCGACCGTCTCGTGCGGCTTGGCGGCGTGGCCGCCCTTGCCCTCGATCACGATCTCGAACTGGTCGGTCGCGGCGAAGAAGGCGCCGGGGCGGATGGCGAACTGGCCGAGGGGCAGCCCGGGCATGTTGTGCATGCCGTAGACCTCCTCGATCCCCCAGCGCTCCATCAGCCCGTCCTTGACCATCTCCGCGCCGCCGCCGCCGCCCTCCTCGGCGGGCTGGAAGATCAGCACCGCGGTGCCGTCGAAATTCCGTGTCTCGGCAAGGTACTTCGCGGCGCCGAGCAGCATCGCGGTATGCCCGTCATGGCCGCAGGCATGCATCTTGCCGGGCACCTTCGAGGCATGCGGCGCCCCGGTGGCCTCCTGGATCGGAAGCGCGTCCATGTCCGCGCGCAGGCCGACCACCCGGCCCTTGCTGTCGCTCTTGCCCCGGATCACGGCCACCACGCCGGTGCGGCCGATCCCTTCGACGACCTCGTCGCAGCCGAACTCCCTGAGCTTCCCGGCCACGATCTTCGCCGTCCGATGGGTGTCGAACAGAAGTTCGGGGTTCTCGTGGAAGTCGCGCCGCCAGGCGGCGATCTCGGGCTGCATCTCGGCGATGCGGTTCTTCACGGGCATGGGTTCGGGCTCCTCGACGGGGTTGCGCGCGGCGGGCCGCCGGGCCTCGCGCCGCTCTCTGCCTTGCAATCCTGTCCGAAGCCTGGCCCGGCGGCAAGCCTCCCGCGGGGCGCGCCTAGGCGCGAAGGTCCTCGACGAGCCGCCGCATGAAGCTCTGGCCGGCGTCGAACTGCTCGATGGTGATGAATTCGTCGGCCTGGTGCGCCTGGGCGATGTCGCCCGGGCCGCAGACCACGGCGGAATAGCCGCGCTCCTGGAACTGGCCGGCCTCGGTGCCGAAGCTGACCACGGCCTGCCCGTTGTCGCCGGTCAGCCGCCGCGCCAGCGCCTCGGCGGCGCCGTCCTTCTCGGGCTGAAGCGGCGGCACCCGGAAATAGGGCGCGAGCTCGATCCCGGCCTCGGGGCGGACGGCCTTCATCTCCGCCTCGAGCTCGGCCACCTTCGCCCGGTAGCGCGCCTCCCAGTCCTCGATGCTCTCGCCCGGCACCACCCGGAAATCGAAGCCGAAGCGGCAGTCGGCGGCGGTAATGTTGTGGGCCGTGCCGCCCTCGATCTGGCCGATGTGGAGCGTGGTCCAAGGCGGCTCGAACATCGCCGCGAGCGGCCCTGGCTCGGCCGCCCGGTTGGCCGCATTGACCTCGTTCGCCCAGACGATGAGCCTCGCCGCCTCGTGGATCGCCGAGACGCCCTCGTGCATGATCGAGGAGTGCACCTCGTAGCCCTTCACATGGGTGGCGAAGCCGATGCTGCCCTTGTGGCCGGTCACCACCTTCATCATCGAAGGCTCGCCCACGATCACGGCGGAGGCCTTCGGCAGGTGCCCCACCATCGCGTCGATCATCGGCGGCGCGCCGGTGCAGCCGACCTCCTCGTCGTAGGAGAGCGCGATCTGCAGCGGTCGCCTGAGCTCCCCCCTTGCCGCCTCGGCCATCGCCCAGAGCGCCAGCGCGTCGAAGCCCTTCATGTCGACGGCGCCGCGGCCGTAGAGCTTGCCGTCGCGCTCGGTCAGGACCCAGGGGTCCGAGGACCACGCCTGCCCGTCCACCGGCACCACTTCGGTATGGCCCGAGAGCACCACGCCGCCGGGGATCCCGGGCCCGACATGGGCGTAGAGCGCGGCCTTGCTCCGGTCGGCGTTCCAGACCCGGTGCGCGGCGATGCCGTGGCCGTCGAGCCAGCCCTCCACCCAGTCGACGAGATCGAGGTTGGAGTCGCGGCTCACGCTCGGGAACGCAACCAGACGGGCCAAGATCTCGCGCGGCGAGGACGGCTCGGACATGGTATACCTCCCTCTGGCCCGAGCCTCCCGCGGCAGCCCAGGCCGGTCAAGTGCGGGCCGCTGGCCGAGGCATTGCAATTACGCGGCGGCAGTTTGCCGGAATCCGCCTTGCGGGAGGGGCTTTTCGTGATAACACTTTCTGCACCAACAGCCGCGGGGAAATCGCGGTAAGCAAAAAAAGAAAAGAAAAAGAACAGCTTGGGGAGCGCTCAATGCCCGACGGGGCAACGGCCGTCCTTGACGTGAAGGGCTTGCAGACCGTTTTCCGGACGCGAGCCGGCGAGGTTCACGCGGTCAATTCGGTGAGCTTCGCGCTGAAGCCCGGGGAACTGCTCGGGGTCGTGGGCGAGTCGGGCTCGGGCAAGTCGGTCACGATGATGTCGCTGATCGGGCTCCTGCCCTCGCCGCCGGCCGACGTGCGCGCGGGCGAGGTGATGTTCGAGGGCGCCAACCTGCTGAAATGCAGCGAGGATCATCTGCGCGCTGTGCGCGGCGCCCGGATCGGCTTCGTGTTCCAGGACCCGATGACCTCGCTCAACCCGGTCTTCACCGTGGGATTCCAGATCCGCGAGCCGCTGATGAAGCACATGGGGCTGAGCAAGGAGGCGGCGCAGAAGCGCTCGGTCGAGCTTCTGGAGCTCGTCGGCATCCCCGACGCCAAGCGGCGGCTCGGCGATTTTCCGCACCAGTTCTCCGGCGGCATGCGGCAGCGGGTGATGATCGCCATCGCCCTGGCCTGCGACCCCAAGGTGCTCATTGCCGACGAGCCCACGACCGCGCTCGACGTGACGATCCAGGCGCAGATCCTCGAGCTGGTAAAGGAGCTGCGCCAGAAGCTCGGCATGGCGATCGTCTGGATCACCCACGACCTGGGCGTGATCGCCGGCATCGCCGACCGGGTGATGGTGATGTACGGCGGCCAGGTGGTCGAGCAGGCGCCGGTGAAGGAGCTCTTCGCCAACCCGCGGCACCCCTACACCCGCGCGCTCCTCGGGACGATCCCGCATATCCACGGCAGCCGCGCCGAGAAGCTGAACGTGATCGAGGGCCAGCCGCCGATCCTCTACCAGCACCCCGCCGCCTGCCCGTTCTCGGCGCGCTGCCCGCAGGCGTTCGACCGTTGCCTGAAGGAGAACCCCCCGCGCTACCCGGTGGGCCCGGAGGGGCACGACGCCGCCTGCTTCTGGGATTTCGAGACGGGGGGCCCGCGCGATGTTTGACGCCGCCAACGCCCCCCGCAAGCTGGTCGAGGTCTCGGGACTGAAGATGCACTTCCCGATCTATGCCGGCCTGCTGCGCCGCCGGGTCGGCGAGGTGAAGGCGGTCGACGGCGTCTCCTTCGACATCTACGAGGGCGAGACCCTCGGCCTCGTCGGCGAGTCGGGCTGCGGCAAGTCGACCTGCGGGCGGGCCGTGCTGCGGCTATACCAGCCCACCGCCGGATCGATCCGGGTCGACGGCCGGGAAATTGCGCTCGCCGGCTTCGAGACGCTGCGGAAGATGCGGCCGACCATGCAGATGGTGTTCCAGGACCCGCAGGCCTCGCTCAACCCGCGGATGACGGTCGCGGGAATCATCGGCGAGCCCCTGGACGAGCACACCCGGCTGTCGAAGAAGGAGAAGCTCGACCGGATCTACGAGCTGATGGACGCGGTGGGGCTCAACCGCAACTTCGTCAACCGCTACCCGCACGAGTTTTCCGGCGGCCAGCGCCAACGCATCGGCATCGCCCGCGCGCTCGCGCTCAATCCCAAATTCATCGTCTGCGACGAGCCGATCGCGGCGCTCGACGTGTCGATCCAGGCGCAGGTGGTCAACCTGCTCGAGGAGCTGCAAGGCAAGCTCGGTCTGACCTACCTCTTCATCTCGCACGACCTGTCGATGATCCGCCACATCGCCGACCGGGTTGCGGTGATGTATCTCGGCCAGATCGCCGAGCTCGCGCCGCGCGACGCGCTCTACAGCAAGCCGCTCCACCCCTACACCCAGGCCCTGCTTTCGGCGGTTCCGGAGCCGGACCCCAATATCGAAGGCCGGCGCCAGCGGGTCATCCTGACGGGCGACGTGCCTTCGCCCGCGAACCCGCCCAAGGGCTGCAACTTCTGCACTCGCTGCCCGAAGGTGATGGATATCTGCCGCGAGGTGGAGCCCGAATTCCGCGAGGTCGAGCCAGGCCACTTCGCGGCCTGCCACCTCCACGACGAGTCAATCATGAGGTCCGCCGGTGCAACGGCGGCGTCCGAGGCGAAGAGCACCCAAGACACGAAGTACCAGCAAGGAGTTTGACATGAAACTGAGAACAGCCCTTTTGGGCGCCGCCGCCGTGACGGCGATGACCGTGCCGGCCCTGGCCGAGCGCGGTTCGGACGGCCACGTGAGCATCATCTACTGGCAGGCGCCGTCGATCCTGAACCCCTACCTGTCGTCGGGCACGAAGGACATCGAGAGCGCCTCGCTGGTGATCGAGCCGCTCGGCCGCTACGACCAGGACGGCGTGCTTGTACCCTACCTGGCCGCAGAGATCCCGACCGTCGACAACGGCGGCGTCTCGGAAGACCTGACCACGATCACCTGGAAGATCTCGCCCGGGCTTGTCTGGTCCGACGGTTCGCCGGTCACCTCGGCCGACGTGGTCTTCACTGCCGAATACTGCATGCACCCCGAGGGTGGCTGCGCACAGGCGGCGAAGTTCGACGGGGTCACATCGGTCGAGGCGCTCGACGACCTGACCGTGAAGGTCACCTTCGAAAAGCCGACGCCGAACCCCTACGGGCCCTTCACCGGCGGCCAGGGGCCGATCATTCAGAAGGCGCAGTTCGAGAACTGCCTCGGTGCCAACGCGCCGCAGTGCACGGATGCGAACTTCGGGCCGATCGGCACCGGACCGTTCGTGGTCACCGACTTCCGCCCCAACGACGTGATCCAGATGGAGGCCAACCCGAACTACCGCGATCCTGAAAAGCCCGCGTTCGCAACCCTCACCTTCAAGGGCGGCGGCGACGCGGCGGCGGCAGGCCGCGCGGTGCTGGAGACCGGCGAGTTCGACTACGCTTGGAACCTGCAGCTCGCGCCCGACGTGCTCGCCGGGATGGCGGCGGCCGGGAAAGGCGAGCCGATCTCGGCCTTCGGCACGCTCGTCGAGCGGATCGAGATGAACATGACCGACCCGTCGCCCGACCTGCCCGAGGGCGAGCGCTCGACGGTGGCGCATCCGCACCCGTTCCTGTCCGACCTGCGCGTGCGCAAGGCGCTCAGCATGGCGATCGACCGCGAGCTCCTGGTCGAGATCGGCTACGGCCAGGCCGGCCGGCCCACCTGCAACCTGGTGCCGAACCCGCCGAACTTCGCCTCCGACAACACCGACTGCCTGGTGCAGGACGTCGAGGGCGCCAAGGCGCTCCTGGAGGAGGCCGGCTTCACGCCCGGGCCGGACGGCGTGCGGGTGAACGCCGACGGCGTCAGGCTCTCGATCCTCTACCAGACCTCGACCAACGCGGTGCGCCAGGACTTCCAGGCGCTGATCAAGCAGTGGTGGTCGGATATCGGGGTCGAGACCGAGCTGAAGAACATCGACGCCTCGGTCTTCTTCGGCGGCGATCCGGGCAGCCCGGATACGTTCCAGAAGTTCTATTCGGACGTCGAGATGTACGCCAACAACTTCGACGGCACCGATCCGCAGCCCTACTTGGCGCAATACCGCTGCGGGCTCGAGCCGAAGCCGTCGACCGGCTGGCAGGGCGAGAACATCAACCGCTACTGCGACCCGGAGTACGACGCGCTGCTCGACGAGCTCGCTCAGGAGGCGAACTACGAAGAGCGCGGCCGGATCGCGCGGCAGCTGAACGACATGCTGACCAAGGAATCCTACGTCGTCGTGCCGCTGGTCGACCGCGGCCGGGTCTCCGCCCGCTCGAACACGCTTGGCGGCGTGATCCTGAATACCTGGGACAGCGAGCTCTGGAACGCCGCTGACTGGCACCGCATCAAGTGATGCCGCTACGCGGGGCGGGCAGCAATGCCCGCCCCGCTCCCCGCCCCGACTGCTGATCCGAGACGCCGAGCCCCATGTTCACCTTCGTGCTCAGACGACTGCTGATGGCGATTCCGACGCTTCTGGTCATCAGTCTCGTCATCTTCCTGCTGCTTGAACTGGCTCCCGGCGACCCGCTCGCGGATCAGCCGCTGACTATCCCTCCGGACGTGCGCGAGAGGATGCGCGCCGCCCTCGGCCTCGGCGAGCCGCTCCATATCCGCTACTGGAAATGGCTGATCCAGTTCTTCTGGATCGAGCCCCTGAACACGCTCGACGGCCTTTTCGGCACCACCTTCTCCGAGGGCGAGCAGCGGATCATCTCCTGGCAGTTCCGCTCGCCGGTCTTCGACGTGATCTGGCAGCGCCTACCGCAGACGCTCTGGGTGGTCGGGCTGGCCTATCTGGTCGGCGTGCTGATCGCGCTGCCGATCGGCATCATCTCTGCCTACCGGCAGTATTCCTGGTTCGACCAGATCGGCACCTTCGTCTCGATGGTCGGGTTCTCTGTGCCGACCTTCTTCACCGGAGTGCTTCTGATCGTGATCTTCTCGGTCGAGCTCGGCTGGTTCCCTTCGATCTACAACACCACCCTTGTCGTCAACAGCTGGGAGAGCTTCCTGCAGCAGGTGCGGCAGATGGTAATGCCGGTCACCGTGCTGGCGCTCTTCAACGCCAGCCAGATCAGCCGCTTCATGCGCGCCTCGATGCTCGACAACCTCAACCAGGACTACGTGCGCACCGCCCGCGCCAAGGGGATGACCGAGCCTGTGGTGGTGCTGGTGCACGTGCTCAGGAACTCGATGATCCCGGTGGTGACGGTGATCGCGCTCGGCGTGCCCACGATCTTCGGCGGCGCGATCATCACCGAGCAGGTGTTCAAGGTGAACGGGCTCGGCCAGCTCCTGATCACCGCGATCTACGCCAACGACCTGCCGATGGTGCAGACGCTGACCTTCATCTTCGCCGTGCTGATCGTGCTCTTCAACCTGATCGCAGACCTGCTCTACGGCCTCCTCGACCCGAGGATCCGCTATGACTGACCAGCCGCAGCCCGCCGTACCGAAGCCCTTCACCGTAGAGCAGGCACTCAGGCCGCCGCGCAACCAGTGGTGGGACGTCTGGGACCAGTTCAAGACCCATCGCGGCGCCCTGGTCGGGCTGGTGATCTTCGTCGCCATCCTCGCGGCCACGCTTCTCGGCCCCTTCGTCTGGACGATCGACCCGACCTACATCGACATTCGCGCCCGCAATTCCGGCGCGACCTGGGCGCATCCGTTCGGCACCGACCAGCTCGGCCGCGACATGCTGGCCCGGATGATGGCGGGCGGCCAGGTCTCGATCGCCGTCGGGCTGACGGCGATGCTGCTCAGCCTCGTGCTCGGCACGCTGATCGGCGTGCTCGCGGGCTATTTCCAGCGGATCGACGGGCTCCTGATGCGGATGACCGACCTGTTCCTTGCGCTGCCGCTGCTGCCGCTCCTGCTGGTCATGGTGATGTTCTTCCGCGAGCCACTCTCGCGCGCCTACGGGCCCGAGACCGGGATCTTCATCCTGATCGTCTTCGCCATCGGCGTGACCTCGTGGATGCAGACCGCGCGCATCGTGCGGGGCGACGTGCTGGCGCTGAAGGAGCGCGAATTCGTGCTGGCGGCGAAGTCGATCGGCACGCCGCCGCGCCGGATGATCACCCGCCACGTGCTGCCGAACGTGATGAGCCCGATCATGGTCTCGGCCACGCTCGGCATCGCCAACGCGATCATCACCGAATCGGCGCTCTCGTTCCTTGGCCTGGGCTTCCCGCCCGACTTCCCGACCTGGGGCCGGCTTCTCTTCGACGCGGTCGACTACATCCGCGACTATCCCAGCCGGGTGATCTGGCCTGGGCTCGCGATCTCGTTCGTGGTGCTCTCGGTGAACTACATCGGCGACGGCCTTCGCGACGCGCTCGATCCGCGCATCCGCGGGCGGTGAGCCAGGCCGTCGAGATCCGCCCGCTGACGCCCGACCGGGCGGACGATCTCGCGACCCTGTTCGAAACGAACAGCATCACCCGCGGCTGCTGGTGCATGTTCTGGCGGCTGCCCTCCTCCGAGTTTTCTTCTGCGGGCCGCGACGCGTTGCGCGCGGCCTTCCTCGAGCGCATCGCCACGGGCCCGCGTCCGCCCGGCCTCCTGGCCTACGACGAGGAGGGGCCGGCCGCCTGGGTGCAGATCACCCCGCGCGCCGAGCTGCCGCGGTTCGAGAAGGTGCCGACGGCCCGTCCGGCCGGGGACACGCCGGCGGGTACCTGGGCGGTTTCCTGCTTCTTCGTCCGCAGGGATCGCCAGCGCCAGGGCCTGATGACGGTTCTCGCCCGCGCTGCCTGCGACTTCGCCTTAGACCACGGCGCCGTTGCGGTCGAGGCCGCGGCGCGCCGGCCGGGCGGCTCGATGGCCTGGGGCGCGGGATACGTCGGCCTGGTGCCCGCCCTCTCCCGCGCCGGCTTCGTCGAGATCGAGGAGCGCACCCCTCGCCGCGTGCTGATGCGCTGGACCCCGGGCTGAGCCGAGGCTCAGCCGGCCTCGGCCAGGGTCAGGTCCGGGTGGCTCGCCAGGGCCGAGGGGTGGATCGCCTCGGACTGGTCGAGCCCGACCTTGCGGCGACGGCGCAGGAGGAAGGTCTTGCCCCAGTTCCGCCAGGTGCCGATCGACGGCGCCTCGGCATCGCGCGGGAAGCGCGCGCGCCATCCCGAGGGCAAGACCAGCCCGCAACCCTCGGCCTTCTCGAGCATCCAGACGAGCGGGATGTTGGACAGGGGCCGCGCCGCCTCGAAGCCGCCGAGCTGGCCGCCCACGTCGCCGTGGGCGCCGCGGAACCAGACCTGCTCGATGACCTGGTCCGGCGCCATCCGGTCGTCGCAGGACCAAAGCACCGGCGAGAATACCTCACGCGTCTCGTCGAGCGCGAGCGCGTGGAAGCCGTGGCGGATGCTGACGCCGAGACGGTGGTTGTGGAAGGCGTGCCGGGGCTCGGTCAGCTTCCAGACGATCGGCAGGCGCAGGCCGAGCGCCTTCACCGTGTCCCAGACCCCGACCATCTCGATCGGCGCCTCCGGGTGGCAATAGAGCTCGGCGAAGCGTCTGGCGGCGTGGCTTTCCGGATCGATCTCGTAGTGGCGGTAGACGTCGCGAACGGACCGCATCGTCGCGTGCTCGGCGCGCACCAGCCCGACCCGGTCGATCACGCCGGCGAGCGAGCGCGCCGCGAAGGCGCCGCGCGAGAAGCCGAACAGGAAGATCCGGTCGCCCGGGCGGTAGCGCGAGGCGAGAAAGCCGTAGGCGCGGCGGATCTGGCGGTTGATGCCGCGGCCCATGATCACGTCCGGCGCACGGCGCCACTCCTCCCACTGGATGCCGGCCTCGTAGTAGAGCGAGAGCCCGGCGACGCGACCGCGCTCGGCAAGAAGCTTGTAGGTCAGGCCCGCGTTGGTCTCGGCGCCCCGGTCGAGCGTCGACATCGTGCCGTCGAGGATGATGACGTGATCGACCCGGCCCCGGCGCTTGGGCTCGGCGCCGTGCGCTTTTGCGACCGGCTCGCGGCTGAGCCACCGCCGGAGGGTCCTATTCAGCCGCAACGCGCGTCCCCTCCTCGAGCCAGCCCCAGACCCGGAGCGGCGTGAACGGCATCTGCACGGTCTCGCCCGGAACCCCGCGCGCCGCGAGCGCGTCCGCCACCGCGTTCGCCACGGCGGCGAGCGCACCGACGCTGCCCGCCTCGCCGCAGCCCTTCATGCCGATCGGGTTGGCGGTCGAGGGCACCGGTTCGGTGGTAAAGGCGATCATGGGCAGACTGTCGGCGCGCGGCATGGCATAGTCCATGAACGTCGCCGTGAGCAGTTGCCCGGTCTCGGGATCGTGAACGGCGCGCTCGGTCACCGCCTGGCCGACGCCCTGGGCAACGCCGCCGTGGACCTGGCCCTCGGCGAGCTGCGGGTGCATCAGCACGCCGAAATCGTCGGTGACGGTATAGGCGACGAGGGAGACTGCGCCGGTCTCGGGGTCGATCTCCACCTCGGCCAGATGCGCGCCGTTGGGGTAGCTGCGGCCCGGAAGCTCGGCCCGCGCCCGGTGGTCGAGTAGATCTTCGCGCCCCGAGCCGCGGGCCATCTCGGCCGCCTCGAGCATGGTAATCGCGTAGTTGGTGCCCGGCGCGCGGAAGGCGACGCCGTCGAATTCGAAGCCCTCGGCGCCGAGCTCGGCCTCGAGAAACGGGGCGAAGGCCTCTTTGATCTTCTCCACGGTGGCGATGGTGGCGGTGCCCTGCACCGTCACCGAGCGCGAGCCGCCGGTGCCGCCGCCTTGCGGAATGATGTCGCTGTCGCCCTGCACCACCTCGATCCGGTCGGCAGGAATCCCGGTGCGGCCGGCGAGGAACTCGGCGAAGACGGTCTCGTGCCCCTGCCCGTTCGATTGGGTACCGACATAGAGCGCGACGCGGCCGCCCTCGCGGAACTCGACCCGGGCGTGCTCGAACGGATCGCCGAGGATCGATTCGATGTAGCAGCAGAGGCCGAGGGCGCGGAGCCGCCCGCGCCGCCCGGACTCGGCACGGCGTCCGGCAAAGCCCGGGACGTCGGCCTCGCGTGTCGCCCGGGCGAGCACGCGGGAGAAATCGCCCACGTCGTAGAGCTCGCCGGAGGCGGTCCGGTAGGGGAATCTGCGAATGAAGTTCTTCTCGCGGAGCGCCCAGGGATCGACGCCGAGCACGCGCGCGGCCTGGTCGATCGCCCGCTCGAGCGTATAGATCGCCTCGGGCCGCCCGGCGCCGCGGTAGGCGTCGACCGGCGTGGTGTTGGTGTAGATGCCCTTTGCGTTCACGAACACGGTTTGCACATCGTAGACCCCGGTCAGCACGCGCGCCGAGACGTCAGACTGAATCGACTGAGCGAACTCCGAACTATAGGCACCAAGATTGGACGAAATCTTGACGCGGAAGGCGAGAATGTGGTGCGCCGCGTCGAAGGCGAGCTCGGCCACGCTCACGAGGTCGCGGCCGGCGTTGTCGGAGAGCATCGCTTCGGTGCGCTCGCAGATCCAGCGCACCGGCACCCCGAGGGCACGGGCGGCATGGGCGATCGCGATGTATTCGGGATAGGTCAACCCCTTCATGCCGAAGCCACCGCCGACGTCGGGGTTGGTCACCCGAACCGCCCCGGGGCCGAGCCCGAGCTGGTGGACGAGCACGTCCTTCAATGCCCACACGCCCTGGCTGGCCACGGCCAGGTGCAGCCGCCCGTCCCGCCATTCGGCGAAGGCGCCGCGCGGCTCCATCGAGTTCGCGATCACCCGGTTGTGCTCGAGCGTCAGCGCGACGCGGTGCGCGGCCCGCGCGAAGGCTGCCTCGGTGGCGGCCTCGTCGCCCAGCGCCCAGTCGTAGGCGAGGTTCTCCGGCGCCTCCTCGTGCAGCGACTCGCCGCCGGGGGCGAGGGCCAGATGCGCGGCCCGCTCTTCGTAGACGAAGCCGATGAGCTCGGCCGCGTCCTTCGCCTGAGTCAGGGTCTCGGCCACGACCATCGCCACCGCCTCGCCGACGTGCCGTACTCGCCCCTTGGCGAGGATCGGGCGGAACGGGTCGGATGCCAGGCTGCCATCGCGGTTGGTCACCACGTCGGCCGCGATGTGGAGATCGACGCCCGCCGCCTCGAGGTCCTCTGCGGTGAACACCCCGTGCACGCCCGGGGCCGCCTTAGCCGCCCCGGTGTCGAGCGCGAGCATATCGGCATGGGCCACCGCCGAGCGCAGGAAATGGGCGCGCAGCGCGGCCTTTGGCGCGACGTCGTCGACGTAGCGGCCGCGCCCGGTCAGGAACCGTCCGTCCTCCCGCCGGGCCGCCGTCTGCGCCGTGCCGAACTTGTCCATGAATGCGCCCCCGCCCGCCGGTTTCCCTCATAGGGTAATGGGCAGGCGGAGGCTGTCCAGAGGCTCGCGCGGCGGCGCTTAGTCGCGCAGCGACAGGGTGGTCGCGATCTCCATCTCGCCGAAGCCGTTGAAACGCGTGTTGGTCGCGGTCGAGTAGGCGCCGAGGCCGTGGAAGATCACGTAGTCGCCCTCCTCGATGTCGGCCGGCAGGGGCAGCTCGCCCGGCAGCCGGTCGACCGAATCGCAGGTCGGGCCGAAGACGATGCGCGGCACCGGCACGCCGGCACGGGGCCGGGTGTCGAGATCCACCACTTCCACACGATCGATCGGGCCGATCAGCGGAAGCTCCGAGAGCCCGCCATAGACGCCGTCGTTGAGGAACACATGCGCCTCGTCGCGCACCGCGCGCACCCGCGTCGCAAGCGAGAAGGCCTCGGCCACGAGGCCCCGGCCGGGCTCGCAGACGAGCGCCGGGCGGTCGGCACCGAAGGCCTCGCCGGTCACTCGCTCGATCAGCGCGAAGATCGCCTCGAGCTCCGGCGCCAGATCCGACAGCCGGTGCGCCGGGAAGCCGCCGCCGACGTTGAGCCGCGCGATCCTGACGCCGGCCTCGCGGGCGATCTCGGCCGCGGTGCGGATATAGGCGTCCCAGGCCATCGGGTCGGTGCACTGGGTACCGGGATGGAAGGTGAGCGAGGGCGTGAAGCCCGCGCAGGCGACCTCGCGCAGGAGCTCGGCAGCGAGCTCCGCGGTGGCGCCGAACTTGGCGCCGAAGTTGTAGGCCGCGCCGTTCACCGGCAGCTTGAAGCGCACCGAGATCTCGGCGCCCTCGGCCGGCACGATCTCGACGAGCTTGGCCAGTTCCGAGCGGCTGTCGACCGAGTAGGAGCGCACCCCAAGCTGCACCGCGCGGGCGATCTCGGCGCGCGAGCGGACCGGGTTGTTGTAATGCATGGCCGAGCCCGGGGCGAGGCGGCGGATCAGCTCGATCTCGTGGATCGAGGCGACGTCGTAGCCGCGAATGCCGGCGGCATCGAGGTTCTGGATCACCATCTCGTCGGGGTTCGATTTCACCGCGTAGGTGACGAGCCCCGGAAAGCCCAAGAGGAACCGCCGCGCGGTCTCCTGGAGCACGGCCGGGGCGAAGAACAGCACCGGGTTGTCCGGCTGCTGGACGCGGAGGAGTTCGGTCGGTTTCGACCAGATCGTTTTCGAAAGTCCCATCGGCCCTGCCCTTTTTTCGGTAGCCAACAGACAAGCGAACTCTTACCCCGGCATACGGGTTGGGAGACGCGGCGAAGTTGCGTTTCCTCAACCAGGCCAGGTGCGTATGAGCCGCCCTTTTCCTGAAAACGAGTGAGCCCCATATGGCGGACGAATTCACCGATGAAAAGAGTTGATTTGTGCTGATATGCTGGCAGAATGACGAAATGGCACTACAATTTGATCTAGACGACCTGGATCAGAGGCTGCTGGCCGCGCTGGCGGCGAATTCCAGCACCTCCACGTCGCAGCTCGCCCGTCGATTCAAGGTCGCCCGTTCGACGGTGCAGGCGCGAATCGAGCGGCTCGAGCACAACGGCGTCATCGCCGGCTACACAATCAAGCTGGGCCAGGCGCTGACGCTGAGGCGGATCAAGGCGACGGTGCTGTTGCAGATCGAGCCCAGGGCGGCACCGCAGGTGCTGCAGCGGCTGAAGGCTCTGCCCGAGGTGGAAACCGCCTATACCACGACCGGGCGGATCGACCTGATCCTGCAGCTCGCCGCCGACAACACCCAATCGCTGGACGAAACGCTCGACCGGATCGGCGCGCTGCCCGGAGTGACCGATACCGAAAGCCTGATCCATCTCTCCACCAAGATCGACCGCGCCGTCTGACCCCGGCGCCGGAGGGGGGCTTCGCGCCCCCCGCCCGTTCCGGGCTCCCCCCGCGGGATATTTCGACCAGAGTGAAGCAGGCTAGGCGCTTGGCCTTCCCCCCGGCCTTCGGTAGAGGAAAGCCCATCAACGAGGGGCAGCACGCTATGGCGATGGACAAGACCTACGATCCGGCCGAGGCCGAGGCGCGGATCTCGGCGCTCTGGGAGCGCGAGAACGCGTTCCAGGCCGGGGCGAACGCCGCGCCGGGCGCCGAGACCTTCTGCATCATGATCCCGCCGCCGAACGTGACCGGCTCGCTGCACATGGGGCATGCCTTCAACAACACGCTGCAGGACATCCTTACCCGCTGGCACCGGATGCGCGGCCACGACACTCTTTGGCAGCCGGGCACCGACCACGCCGGCATCGCCACCCAGATGGTCGTCGAGCGGGAACTGGCGAAGGAAGGAAAGACCTCGCGCCGCGAGATGGGACGGGAGAAGTTCGTCGAGCGGGTCTGGCAGCAGAAGGTCAGATCGCGCGGCAACATCAAGGGCCAGCTCGAACGCCTCGGCGCGTCGTGCGACTGGAGCCGCGAGGCCTTCACCATGTCGGGCGCCCCGGGCGCCCCCGCCGGCGAAGAAGGCAATTTCCACGATGCCGTCATCAAGGTCTTCGTGGAGATGCACAACAAGGGCCTGATCTACCGCGGCAAGCGGCTGGTGAACTGGGACCCGCATTTCGAGACCGCGATCTCGGACCTCGAGGTCGAGCAGGTCGAGGTCGAGGGCCAGATGTGGCGCCTGCGCTACCGGCTCGCCGACGGCGAGACCACGCGGATCCCCGTGGCGTTCGACGAGGAGAACGACCCGATCGACTGGGAGGAACGCGACTACCTGGTCGTCGCCACGACCCGGCCCGAGACCATGCTGGGCGACACCGGCGTCGCCGTCCACCCCGAGGACCCGCGCTACCAGCACCTGATCGGCAAGGACGTGATCCTGCCGCTGGTGGGCCGCCGCATCCCGATCGTCGCCGACACCTACGCCGACCCGACCAAGGGCACCGGAGCGGTGAAGATCACCCCGGCGCATGATTTCAACGACTGGGAGGTCGGGAGCCGCTGCGGGCTGAGCGCCGTCAACGTGATGACCACGCGGGCTGGGATGTTCCTCAAGGGCAACGCCGACTTCGCCGAGGGTGGCGATCCCGACGGCGTCGCCCGTCTGATCGAGGCGCTCGACGGGCTCGACCGCTACGAGGCGCGCGACTGGATCGTCCAGACCGCGACCGAGGAAGGCTGGCTCGACGGCGTGGACGCCGACCGGCACACGGTGCCCCACGGCGACCGCTCGAAGGTGGCGATCGAGCCCTACCTCACCGACCAGTGGTTCGTGGATTCGGCGAAGATCGTCGAGCCTGCCATCGACGCGGTGAAGCAGGGCAAGACCAAGATCCTGCCCGAGCAGCACGAGAAGGTCTATTACCACTGGCTCGAGAACATCGAGCCCTGGTGCATCTCGCGCCAGCTCTGGTGGGGGCACCAGGTGCCGGTCTGGTATGGTCCCTTCGGCAAGAGCGTCTGCGCCGCCACTGAGGCCGAGGCGCTGGCGCGGTTCGAGACGCACTTCGGAAAGCCGGCGCGGGTGCGGCCGAAGTTCGAGGCCGAGCTCGTCTGGGAGGAGAATTCGGTTTACCACGAGGACCCAGACCACCCCGAGCCCGCCTTCTACGAGGGCGACTTCATCCCCGTCTACCGCGACGAGGACGTTCTCGACACCTGGTTCTCCTCCGGCCTCTGGCCCATCGGCACGCTCGGCTGGCCCGAGGACACCGCCGAGCTCAAGAGATATTTTCCCACGGACGTGCTCGTCACCGGGTTCGACATCCTCTTCTTCTGGGTTGCCCGGATGATGATGATGCAACTCGCGGTTGTTGGCGAGATTCCCTTCCACACGGTCTATGTCCACGCGCTCGTCCGCGACGAGAAGGGCAAGAAGATGTCGAAGTCGCTCGGCAACGTGCTCGACCCCCTGGATCTCATCGACGAGTTCGGCGCCGACGCGGTGCGCTTCACGGTCACCTCGATGGCCGGCATGGGCCGCGACCTCAAGCTCTCGAAGGACCGCATCGCCGGCTACCGCAACTTCACCACCAAGATCTGGAACGCCTTCCGCTTCGCCGAGATGAACGGCGTGCTGGCCGAGCCGCCGCAGGCGGCGGCGCCGCGACCGGAGGCCACGGCCAGCCGCTGGATCCTTGCCGAGACCGCGCGGGTCCGCGCCGAGGTCGACGCCGCGCTCGAGGCGTTCCGCTACAACGATGCCGCGAATGCGCTTTACGCCTTCACCTGGGGCAAGGTCTGCGACTGGTACATCGAGTTCGCGAAGCCCCTTCTCGCCGGCCCCGAGGCCGCCGAGACCCGCGCCACCATGCGCTGGGTGCTCGACCAGTGCCTGATCCTGCTGCACCCGATCATGCCCTTCGTCACCGAGGCGCTGTGGCAGGAGACCGGGCCGCGCGCGAAGCTCCTCGCCCATGCCGACTGGCCCGACCAGGGCCCCGACTTCCTCGACGAGACCGCCGAGCGCGAGATGGGCTGGGTGATCGCGCTGATCGAGCAGGTCCGCTCGGCCCGGGCCCAGATGGGCGTCCCGGTGGGGCTCACGCTGCCGATGCTGGTCACCGACATCGACGACCGCGCCCGCAGCGCCTGGGAGGAGAACGAGGCGCTGATCCGGCGGCTCGCCCGGATCGACAGCCTGACCGAGGCGAAGACCGCCCCGAAGGGCGCGATCACCATTCCCGTCGAAGGCGCCGCCTTCGCGCTGCCGCTCGAGGGGGTGATCGACATCGGCGAGGAGAAGGCGCGGCTCGCAAGATCGCTCGAGAAGCTCGAGAAGGACCTCGGGGGCCTCCGCGGCCGCCTCGGCAACCCCAAGTTCGTCGAGAGCGCGCCCGAGGACGTGGTGGAGGAAACCCGCGAGAAGCTGGCGCTCGGCGAGGAGGAGGCCGGCAAGCTTCGGGCCGCGCTGGCCCGTCTCGGCGAAATCGGCTAGCCCCTTCCGCTTGTCTCAAATACCTTCGGGGGTTGGGGGTGGAGATCCCTCGGCCCTACCACCAAACCAGAGGCCCCCATGCCAGGCCCCCGCTACACGAAACTCGCCGCCGCCCTGCCCTCCACGGTCCCCTTCGTCGGTCCCGAGGCGCAGGAGCGCAAGCTCGGCCGCCCCTTCGCCGCCCGGATCGGGGCCAACGAATCCGTCTTCGGCCCCTCGCCGAAGGTGATCGAGGCGATGGCCCGCGCCGCACGCGAAGCCTGGATGTACGGCGACCCCGAGAACCACGACCTGAAGGCGGCGCTCGCCGCGCATCACGAGGTGGCGCCGGAGAACGTCGTCGTCGGCGAGGGGATCGACGGGCTCCTGGGCTACCTCGTCCGCCTCCTCGTGGAGCCGGGCGACCCGGTGGTCACCTCCGACGGCGCCTATCCGACCTTTAACTTCCACGTCGCGGGCTATGGCGGGGTGTTGCACAAGGTGCCCTATGCGGGCGACCGCGAGGACCCCGAGGCGCTGCTGGCCAAGGCCGCCGCGGTGCAGGCCAAGCTCGTCTACCTCGCCAATCCGGACAACCCGATGGGCTCCTGGCATTCGGCCGCCACGCTCGAGGCGGCCTTCGAGGCGATCCCGGACGGCACGCTCGTCGCCCTCGACGAGGCCTATGTCGACCTCGCCCCGCAGGACACGGTGCCGACGATCGACGCCGAGGACCCCCGTGTGATCCGGTTCCGGACCTTTTCCAAGGGCTACGGCATGGCTGGCGCCCGCGTCGGCTACGCGATCGGCGCGGCCGAGCTGATCGCCGCCTTCGACAAGGTCAGGAACCACTTCGGCATGTGCCGGATCTCGCAGGCCGGGGCGCTCGCCGCGCTCCACGACCGGGGCTGGCTCGCCCATGTCCGCGCAGAGGTCGCCCGCGCCAAGTCGCGCATCGGACGGATCGCCCGCGCCGAGGGCCTGGAGCCGCTGCCCTCGGCCACCAACTTCGTCACCATCGACCTCGGCGGCGACGGCGCCCTCGCCCGCACCACGGTGGCGGCGCTGGCCAGGCGCGGCGTCTTCGTCAGGATGCCCTTCGTGGCTCCGCACGACCGCTGCATCCGCGTCAGCGCCGGCCGGAAGGCCGATCTCGACGCCTTTGCGAAGGCGCTGCCGGAGGCGCTGTCCGAGGCTCGCGTCATCACGCGCACGTGACTTGCCTTCCAGTGGTGGGAAGGCTGTTCCTCCCGGCAATGAGAGCCCCCGGAAGGATCACCGCCATGAGCATCTTGCCCAAGAACGCCCTCGCACTCGCCCTCGCCCTCGCAACGCCCCTCGCGGTCGGCGCCGAGACCGGCGCGGGCGATCATGCCACTCACGGGATGGCCGGCGGAAGCCAGATGTCCGGAGCCGAGATGACAGAGGCGATGCGCCTATTTCTTGAGGCCAACGACCGGATGCACGAGGCGATGGCGATCGAGTTAACTGGCGACACCGATGTCGATTTCATCCGCGGCATGATCCCGCACCACGAGGGCGCAGTGGCGATGGCGCGGATCGTGCTCGAACACGGGACCGACCCCGAAGTGCGCAAGCTCGCCGAAGGCATCGTCACCGCGCAGGATGCCGAGATCGCCTGGATGAAGGATTGGCTGGCGGCGAAGGGCCACTGAGCGATCGCCGCCCGCGCAAAGGCTCTTCGAGGGGCCTTGGCGCCCGGCGATCAGGCGGTGGCGATCACCGCCGCTGCCGCTTCGAGCCCTCCCCTCCCATGAGGCACGCCGAGCCCCTTCATCCCTGCCTCGATCGCGCCAAGCGTGCCGAGGACCATGTGCGCGTTCACATGCCCCATGTGGCCCACCCGGAAGAAGCCGTGCCAGGCGGGATCGCCGGGCGGGGCCATACCAAGGCCGATTCCGAGCGTCACGCCGGCGTTCTCGGCCAGCCACTCCCGGAGCGCGGTGCCATGCGGCGCACCGATCCTGGCGCTCGTCACCGCGTGGCTGCGATGGCCCGGATCGGCCACGTTCAGCGCCACCGGCCCGTCCCGGCCCCAGGCCTCGAAGGCCGCCCAGACGGCGCGGGCGAGCTTGGCGTGGCGCGCCAGGGCCGCCTCGAGCCCTTCCTCGCGCAGGAGCATCGTCAGCGCCTCGCGCAGCCCGTAGAGGTGATGCGTGGGCGCGGTGCCGTGGAAATGCTGCCAGTACTCCTCGGGGTTGGCCCGCGGCCGCCAGTCCCAATGGGCGGTCACGCAATTCGCCCGCTCGCGCGCCGCGTCGGCCTTGGGGTTGAACCAGACGAAGCCGAGCCCCGGCGGCGTCATCAGACCCTTCTGGCTCGCCGCCACCGTCACGTCGACGCCCCAGTCGTCCATCCGGAACTCGTCGCAGGCGAGGCTGGCGATGCAGTCGGCCATCAAGAGCGCCGGGTGGCCGGCGCGGTCGAGCGCCGCGCGGATGCCCTTGATGTCGCTCCGGACCGAGGTCGAGGTGTCGGTCTGCACCGCCAACACCGCATTGATCGCGTGGTCCCGGTCGGCCGCGAGCCGCTCCTCGAGCCGGTCGGGATCGACCGGGGCGCGCTTGCCGAAATCGATCACCTCGACCTCGGCGCCGAGTTGCCGCGCGATCTCGCCCCAGCCGTGGCCGAAGCGGCCGGTGGCCGGCACCAGAACCCTGTCGCCGCGGCTCAGCACGTTGGCGAGCGAGGCCTCCCACACCGCGTGGCCGTTGCCGATGTAGATCGTGGCGGCATGCCTCGTGCCGGCCACCTCGCGCAAGTCAGGGATCAGCGAGCGGGTCATCTCGATCAGCTCGCCGGCGTAGATGTTGGGCGCCGCCCGGTGCATCGCGGCGAGCACCCGGTCGGGCATCACCGAGGGACCCGGAATGGCGAGCATCTGGCGGCCGTGGCCCAGCGTCATCGGGACCTCCCTCCTCCCCCGCGCCTTGCCTAGGGCCGCGTCCCGCCGCCGTCAACGTGCCGCCGCTTGCCAGTCCGGGGCCGAGCCGCTATGCCGCCAGCCCAACCCCGCCCCTGGCCGAAGGCCGCCCTTGACCGAGCTTCCCGATCCCGCCCGCTACGCCTCGCGTCGCCTCTTCGGCCGGCTCTGGCGCGACTATCTCCGGCATCACAAGGGATGGATGGCGTTCGCGCTCGTGCTGATGATGATCGAGGGCTCCACCCTCGGCGCCGTCTCGTGGATGCTCGAGCCCCTGTTCGACCGCGTCTTCGTCGCGGGCCAGACCGAGGCCATGTGGTGGGTCGGCGGCGGCATCTTCGCGCTCTTCGTGCTCCGCGGCATCACCTCGATCTGCTACAAGACCCTGCTCACCCGGATCGCCCAGCGGAGCTCCACCGCGATGCAGGTGGACCTGCTGCGCCACCTCCTGCGGCTCGACGCCGCCTTCTTCCAGACCAATCCC
Organism: Paracoccaceae bacterium; assembly: GCA_041621405.1. Taxonomy (GTDB): domain Bacteria; phylum Pseudomonadota; class Alphaproteobacteria; order Rhodobacterales; family Rhodobacteraceae; genus JBFKAV01. Next base: position 19,309 of record JBFKAV010000001.1, on the reverse strand, counting down.
CCCGGCGCGCTGATGGAGCGGCTGCAGGGCGACACCCGCGCCGTGCAGGGCGTGTGGTCGGTCCTGATCTCCGGCGTCGGCCGCGACTTCGTCTCGCTCTTGTCGCTCGCCACGGTGGCGCTGCTGATCGACCCCTGGTGGACGCTGCTCGCCGTCGTCGGCGCGCCGCTGCTGATCGCGCCCGCCGCGGCCGCGCAGCGCTACATCCGCCGCAAGACCAGCACGATGCGCGAGATCTCCGGGCTCCGCTCCACCCGGCTCGACGAGGTGTTTCACGGCATCGTGCCGATCAAGCTCAACGCCATGGAGGCCTACCAGATGGGCCGCTTCGAGGGCATCGTCGACCGCATCGTGACCGCCGAGGTGAAGATCGAGGCCTCGCGCGCGGTGATCCCCTCGCTGATCGACGTGATCACCGGCGTCGGCTTCTTCCTCGTCCTGGTCGTCGGCGGCCGCGAGATCATCGCCGGCGAGAAGACGCTGGGCGAGTTCATGTCGTTCTTCACCGCCATGGCGCTGACGTTCCAGCCGCTGCGCCGGATCGGCGCGATCGCCGGGATCTGGCAGGTCGCCGCGGCAAGCCTCGAGCGGCTCTACCGCCTGTTCGACACCGAGCCCACGATCCTCTCCCCCGTGGCGCCGAAGCAGGCGTCTCCCGACACCACGCTGAAGGTGGAGAACGTGGCGCTTGCCTTCGGCGACATGCCCGTGCTGCGCGGCGTGAGCTTCACCGCCGAGGCCGGCCGCACGACCGCCATCGTCGGCGCCTCGGGCGCGGGCAAGAGTACGCTCTTCAACGTCCTGACCCGCCTCGTCGACCCGCAAGCGGGCCGGATCACCGTGGGTGGCGAGGACATCCGCGAGATGGAGCTCGGCGCCCTGCGCGCGCTCTTCTCCGTCGTCACCCAGGATGCGCTTCTCTTCGACGAGACGATCCGCGACAATATCCTGCTCGGGCGCACCGACGTCGAGGAGTCGACGCTGGAGCGCGTGCTGAAGGACGCCCACGTGGCCGACTTCCTGCCGCAGCTGCCGAAGGGACTCGACAGCCCCGCCGGCCCGCGTGGCTCGAACCTCTCGGGCGGCCAGCGCCAGCGCGTGGCGATCGCCCGGGCGCTCCTGCGCGACACGCCGATCCTGTTGCTCGACGAGGCCACCTCGGCGCTCGACGCGGCCAGCGAGGCCGTGGTCCAGGCCGCGCTCGAGCAGCTTTCCGAGGGCCGGACCACGCTGGTCATCGCCCACCGGCTCTCGACCATCCGAAGCGCCGACAAGATCGTCGTGATGGACCAGGGCCGCGTCGTCGACGAGGGCCGCCACGACGAGCTGATCGCCCGCGGCGGGCTCTACGCCGAGCTTTGCCGGCTGCAGTTCGGCGAGACCTGAGGCCCCCCTCGCGGGCCGCGCGGCGGCGGCCTATATTGCGCGTCGAAGGAGACCCCGATGCCAGGCGAACGCGCGGACGACCGGAAGGTTCTCGAGGTGAGCGGCGAGGACCGGTTCGAGTTCCTGCAGGGCCTCGTCACGAACGACGTGGCGCGCGCCAAGGTGGGCCTCGTCTATGCCGCGCTGCTCAGCCCGCAGGGCAAGTACCTCGCCGATTTCTTCCTGACCGAGCGCCGCGAGGCGATCCTGATCGACGTCGCCGCGTCGCTCGCGCCCGCGCTCCTGCAGCGCCTCACGATGTACAAGCTCCGCGCCAAGGTGGCGATCGCCGAGACCGGGCTCAAGGTCTCGCGCGGCCTCGGCCCGGCGCCCGCAGGCGCGCTTGGCGACCCGCGTCATGCCTCGCTCGGCTGGCGGCTCTATTCCGAGGCCGGGGGCGGCGCGCCCGAGATCGACTGGGACGCGCTCCGCGTCGCGGCCTGCGTGCCCGAGAGCGGCGTCGAGCTCGTTCCCGACGACACCTACATCCTCGAGGCGGGCTTCGAGCGGCTCAACGGCGTGGATCACAGGAAGGGCTGCTATGTCGGCCAGGAAGTCACCGCGCGGATGAAGCACAAGACCGAGCTCCGCAAGGGCTTCGCGACGGTCGAGATCGAGGGAGCGGCACCCGTCGGCACCGAAATCCTGGCCGACAGCAAGCCCGCGGGCACGCTCTACACCCAGTCGGGCGGGCGCGGCATCGCCTACTTGAGGTTCGACCGGGCGACGGGCGAGATGCAGGCCGGCCCGGCCAAGGTGGCCTGGCGCGGCTAGAACAGCTCGGTCACCGGGTAGACGTGCACCAGGTAGAGGTAGAAGAAGGCCAGCGAGATCACCAGGATGACCACGCCGAGCACCGGCGAGGACACCTCGAAGCCGCCCGGCCCCTTGAAGCTGCTCGTCAGGTCGCGCAGGCGGCCGCCCTTGCGCTCGTCGCCCGCCTCCTGGCCGGCCTCCGCCGTCCTTGTCTTCGTCGCGCCCGCCTTCGCCGCCGGCCCGGCCGGCCCGCCGGCCTGGCCCGAGGCCATGAACTGCAGCCAGGAGAAGTACACTCCTATCGCCACCAGCAGGATCACCACGGCGAAGATGACCTTGGACGACAGCAGCTGCCAGTCGAACACCGCGCGGCGGTGCTCGAAGCCAGAGGTGCGGTAGCGGTAATAGGCGGCGAGGGATTCCGCCAGGGCTGCCTGGCCCTCCTCGTCGAGGTGCAGAAGCTCCGCCTCTCCCGGCGCGATTGCCTCCGCGCCGCCACCGGCGAGGAACTCCTCGACCCGGTTGACGCCGCCGGCCGGAAGATCCCCCGTCCCGCCGTCGACGTTGACCTGCGCCGCCGCCGTCCCGGCGGCGAGGCCCAGGGCCAGAACCCATCCCAGAACCCGCGCCATGCTCGCCCTCCGCTCTGCCATCTCCTTCACCCGGTGATGAAGGCCAGGATCTTCAACTGGTAGTCGAGGCTGTCGAAGAATTCGCCCGGCGCGTTCGTCTCGAGCGTCTCGGCCTCCGCCACAGTCAGGAGGTTGCCGACCAGCCCCGCGAGGCTCGTCGACACGCTCTCCGACCAGCCGGCGTAATCCGGGGGCAGCGCCGGCAGCTCGTCGGGCTGCACCTGCAGCGGCGAGATCGCCGTGACCGTGCCGTCCGGCAGAATGTAGCCGCGTGCATCGGTCGCCGGGTTGTAATAGGCGATCCGCCCGTCGCTGAGCGGCTTCTTGATCGTGCCATCGGGATCGACGGTCGCCACCGTCGGCTCCGGGCCCGGGTCGGCGCCCTGGGTCGCCAGCGCCGCGAAGCCCTCGAGCGGGGTCAGCACCGGCTTGGTCAGCACCGGGCGGTCGCCGCCGAGCGCATCCCCGAGGACGCGCAGGTCGGGCACCTCGACCGGGCGGAACCGGTCGACAATGCGCCCGATCACGATGCCCTCGCGGCGCGGCACCTCACCGATGATCCGGATCGGGTTCGCCTGCGCCTTGAGCTCGTCGATCCGCGCCCTGTAGCGCTGGGCGATGCAGAGCCGGTCGGGGCCGCAGAGGTCGCGGAACTGCTGCCACGCCGGGCGTTCGCGGTGCATCCGCGCCTGGGTACCGGCCTCGGCAGCGGCGAGAACGCGCGAGAACAGGAGCTCGTGCTCGCTGTCGAGCCGGGCCAGGGTGCCGTCGTTGCAGATGGCGACCTGGCTCGCGGAGCGCGCGCGGTCGCAGTTGAAGCTTGGGCTCTGCGCCTCCGCCGTGCCGGCGATGGCAACGGCGGCAAGCCCGGCGAGAAGTGCAGTGCGCATCGGCTTAACCCCCTTGTTGCGGCCATGATAGCACAACCAGAAGGATAATCGGCCGCGACGGAGCCGCTTTGACAAGGCTCAACTCGGCCGGCACGCCCTCGGAATATCGTGGCGCCGATGCTGCGTCACGGCCCGCTCCGCGGCGGCGGCCCCGCCGTGCCGAGGCCGGCCGGCGCCTGGGATCGGCGGCCGGGACGGCACCGGCGGCCCTCCCCCCGGGCCCGGGTCTAAAGCATGGTTAGTCCTTGCACGAATCCTGCCGGGGCCTATATGTTGGCTCCGGGGCCCGGGAGGTTAGACTAGATACGGTATTCGCACGCTAGGAGCCATGCGAAGCACGCATAGGCGCCATGCAGGAAATGGCATACCGAATCAAGCCAAACCCGCCATATTCAGCGCCACGACGGGAAACGCAAGAGCAAGAACTAAGGACGTCAAAAAAATGGCCGAGCTCATCGACGCCACGGCATTCAACTACGAACAGGGACAGCGTTCGCGGAAACTCTTCGCGGCGGTGGTTCTTGCCGCGCTCGACGACGCGATCGCGGACGACAAGAAATACGGCAACGGCCCTGACCAGATTGCCCGCTGGGCGCGGTCCCGCGACGGACGCGAGGTGCTGTCCTGTGCCGGCATCGACCCCAACGAGCGCGTGGTACAGGGGCTGATGGAGTTCGTCGGCAAGGGCGTGCGGACCTCGGTTGCGCTGTCGCGCGAGGAAAGCGAGCGCCGCCAGGCTGCCGAGCAGGCCGAAGCCGCCTGAACCGACTCCAGCCAGAGTCCGACACCGCGCCCCTCGGGGGCGCGGTTTTCGTTTGCAGGTCAGGGAATCGCGCTTAGTCGATGTCCATGCTCGACAGCGCCTGCGCGATCTCGCGCCGCACCAGCTTGCGCACGTTCCGGGTGATCCGCTCGCCGAGCGGGCCCTTCAGCTCCTCGCGCAGTACTTCGGCGACCAGCGCCCGCAGTTCGGCCTCGTCGAGCAATGACTCGAGGTCGGGCTTGCCGACGTTCTCGGCCGCCTCCGGCAACGACGGCGCCGTGGCCAGCCGCACCAATGCAGCCTCGATCGGCGGTTCCTCCAGAACGGCCTCGGCCCCGGCCGCGCCCGGCCCGCGAAAGCCCGGCTGCCCCTCCTCGCCCGCCGGCTCCCAGGCATCGTAGTCGCTGGCGTCGTCGTCCTCGGCCGCAAGCTCCTCCGCCTCGAGCCCGAAGGCCTCCTCGTCGGCAGCCACGGAATCCTCCTCGGCGATCGCGAACTCTTCCTCCTCGGCGGCCGATCCCTCGTCGGTGGCATCCGACGCTTCTGCTTCGGACGCGACCTCCACGGCCTCCGTCTCGGCGATTTCCGCTTCGTGCTCGGGAGCCTCCGCGTCCGGCTCTTCCGCTTCGGCGATTTCCGCTTCGGGCGCGGGAGCTTCTGCATCCGGCTCTTCCACTGCGGGCTCCAGCGCTTCTGGCTCGGCGGCCGCTTCTTCCTCGACCGGATCCGACTCGCCCGCCTCCGCTTCGCGCTCCTGGGTATCTCCTTCGACCGCCCCCGCCGCCGGATCCTCCTGCGTCGACCCGGGCTCCGCCGCTTCGGCCACCGCACCCTCCGGCTCGATTTCAGGCTCGGCCAGGTCGGCCGCAGGCTCGTCGGACTTGCGGATACCCGCGAGCGCCGCTTCCTCCTCCAGCGCCTCGATATCCTCCGGCGGGGAAAGGTGGTCGTCCTCCCGCCACCGCTCGGCCCTTTCGCTCATCCGCGCCTCGAGGTCGGCCAGCTCCTCGGCGAGATCGGTCGTGGCCGCGGGGCCTCCAACCGGCTCGCCGAGCCTGAGCGGCCCGTCGCCCGGCGCCTCCGGCTCGCCCACGCGATGCGCCGGCGTCAGCACCAGCTTGTCGGCTTCGCCGCCCTTCTTGGCCTTTGCGGCAGCCTCCTCCGACACCAGACGGCGGATCGAGCCGAGAACGTCTTCGACATCGGCCGAGGTCAGGGGGTCTGGCATGAGAGCCCTCGTGAAAAAGACTGCGGCGATGCTACAAGCTGGCGCGGAGTCGCACAACCTTTGCCCGCAAAATCAGTTACTCACGCCCGATGCGCTCGAGCAGCCGGTCGAGCCGGCGGCCCTGCACGCTGGTCGCCGGGGCGGTCCTGACCGAGTTGTAGTAGGCCTCCGGGTCGTAGACCGGCACGCCGAGCCCAAGATGCTCGACTGTCAGCAGACCCATCGCGGCGAGGAGCTGGTAGACGGCCACCACCTGGGCGCTGCCCGCGTCGAGCCGCGCGGTGCGCGCGTCCAGCAGCTCCTGCTCGGCGTTCAGCACGTCGAGCGTGGTGCGGGCGCCGAGCTTGGCCTCCTCCTGCACGCCCTCGAAGGCCACCTGCGCGGCGCGGATCTGCCGCTCGCTGGCCTCGATCTGCGCCGTGGTCACCTGCAGGATCGACCAGGCGGTGCCCACCTCCTGCTCGATCAGCAGCCGGGTGTTCAGCAGCGCCGCCCGCGCCCCGTCGCGCGCCGCCAGCGCCTGGCGGTAGGCCGCGCTCAGCGCGCCGCCCTGGTAGATCGGCTGGCGGAAGGTCAGACCGACCGAGGCATCGCTGTTTCCGTCCTGGTCGAGACCGACCCCGACATCGCCGGTGAGCCGCCCGCGCACGGCGGTCTTGGCGCGTTCGGCGTTGAGCTCGGCCGCGCTCACCTCGTGCTGCGCCTGCCTCAGCGACGGATGGGTGCGCACCGCCACCGCCCGCGCCGCCTCGACGCTCTCGGCCGTCGTCGGCGACCGGCCCGGGCCGGTCAGCGCTCCCGGCTCGCGCCCCACCGCGGCGCGGAACGCCTCGCGCGCCACCTGGAGATCGCCCTGGGCAGCGGCCAGGTTGGCCCGCGCCCCGGCGAGCCGGGCCTCGGCGATCGAGACATCGGTGCGGGTCACCTCGCCCACCTCGAAGCGGTCCTCCGCGGCGCGGAGCTCGGCGGTGATGAGCCGTACGTTCGCCTCGCGCAGCCGCTCGAACTCGGCGGCGCTGATCACGTCCATGTAGGCCCGCACAGCGCCGAGAAGCACCTGCTGCTCGAGCCCCAGAAGCGCGGCGCGGGTGGCGAGCACGCTTTCCCGCGCCGCCTCGATGGCGAGGCGATTCGCGCCGAAATCGATCAGCGTCATCGAGGCGGTCAGCTCCAGCGAGCCGCTGGTATTGCGGCCGGTGAACGAACTCGCGGGGTCGAAATAGCGCGCGGCGGCTACGAATGCGACGATAGGCCTGAGCGCTGCCACGGCCTGCGCCACGTCCTCGTCGGCGGCCCGCAGCAGCGCCCGGTTCTGCTCCAGCAGGTTCGAGTTTCGATAGGCGTCGGCCAGCGTGTCGGCCAGCGTTTCGGCCCCGGCCGCGCCGGCCGAGAGCAGCGCCGCCGCGACGGCGGCGCGCATCGCCTGCCCAAGCCGCCTCACAGCGCGAACTCCGCCTTGGCAGCAAGGCCCGGCAGGACCGGCGCCGCGGCGTTGAAGGCAAAGCGCCAGGTCATCCTGCCCGCGTGCTTCAGCCCGATCCGGCAGACCCCGAGCGCGCCTTCCATGAACAGGCAACCGATCCGCCCGCCCTCCTTCAGCTGGCCGATCAACTCCTCCGGGATCACTTCCGCCGCACCCTCGACCACGATCGCGTCGTAGGGCCCGTGCCTCGGCGCCCCCTTGGCGAGCGGTCCCGTCACCACGACGGCATTGTCGGCGCCGAGGGCGGACAACGCTGCCTCGGCCTCGGCCGCCAGCGCCTCGTCCTCCTCGACGGCGATCACCGCCTCGGCGAGCCGCGCGATCACCGCCGCCGAATAGCCGAGTCCGGCGCCAACATCGAGCACCATCTCCGCGGGCTGGATGTCGAGCGCGTCGAGCATCTTCGCCAGCGTCCGCGGCTCCAGCAGCACCCGGCCGGGGGCGATCTCGAGGTTTTCGCCGATATAGGCCACCTCGCGCAGCGCGTCGGGCACGAAGCGCTCGCGCGGCACGTCGAGCATCGCCGCGATGATCGGGAACTTGGTCACGTCAGAGGGACGGACTTGGCTGTCGACCATGACGGTGCGGCGGGCGGCGAAATCGGGCATCAGCTGGTCACGTCCCTCTGGAGTCACACTTGGCCCTCTTGCCACAACTGCCCCGGCTCGGCAACAGAACCGGCGCCGCCCGGCGCCTTGCGCGGCCCCCCGCCATGGTCTATCTCCCGGCTTGGCTCCGGCGGGTTGGCGGAGAGGTTACGCAGCGGATTGCAAATCCGTGTAGACCGGTTCGATTCCGGTACCCGCCTCCAAGGCCCCTCCCGCCTTGACAGCCCCGCCGCCGCCCGCGAGCCTCGGCCGCGCGGAGGCAGGCATGGCGAAGCCCTATCTCACCCTTCCCGAGCTCGAAGCGGCGGCGGCGCTGGTGCATCGCCAGATGTCACCCACGCCGCAATACGCCTGGCCGCTGCTGGCCGAGCGCGCCGGCTGCGAGGTCTGGGTCAAGCACGAGAACCACGGGCCTACCGGCGCCTTCAAGGCCCGCGGCGGGATCACCTTCGTCGACTGGCTGGGGCGCGCCCACCCCGATGCGCCCGGCATCATCACCGCGACCCGGGGCAACCACGGCCAGTCGCAGGCACGGGCGGCCACGGCGGCGGGGCTCCGGGCTTTGATCTACGTCCCGCACGGCAACTCGGTGGAGAAGAACGCCGCGATGCGCGCCTTCGGCGGCGAGCTTGTCGAGTTCGGCCAGGATTTCGACGAGGCCCGCGTCGAGGCCTTCCGCGTCGGCGAGGCCGAGGGCCTCTTCATCGTGCCGCCGTTCCACCGCGAGCTGGTGCGCGGGGTCGCCACCTACGCGCTCGAATTCTTCCGCGCCGCGCCGCCGCTCGATGCCGTCTACGTGCCGATCGGCTGCGGCTCGGGGATCTGCGGCGTGATCGCGGCGCGCGACGCGCTGGGGCTCGCGACCGAGGTCGTCGGCGTCGTCTCCAGCGAGGCGGCGACGGCGAAGCTTTCGCTCGAGGCCGGGCGGCTCATCGAGACCAACGCGGCCCGCACCTTCGCCGACGGCATGGCAGTGCGGGTGCCGGTTCAGGAGGCCTTCGACATCTATTCGCGCGGCGCCGCCCGGATCGTCGCGGTTTCCGAGCAGGAGGTGGCCGAGGCGATCCGCGCCTTTTACACCGACACCCACAACCTCGCCGAAGGTGCCGGCGCCGCGCCCCTTGCCGCGCTCCTGCAGGAGGGCGCGCAGATGCGGGCAAAGCGCGTCGGCCTGATCCTGACCGGCGGCAACATCGACGCCGCGAAGTTCCGCACCGTGCTTGAAGGCGGCATCCCGGCGGCCTGAGCTTCTTCGCCTTGTCTCCCCTGCCACCGGGGGCGTCTTCTTGCGCTAGATCAGCGGATAGCGCGCAAGTTCCTCGTAGTGCGATCCACCATGGCCGAGATGCGAGCGGAAAAGCGAGAAATGCTCCACCGCGAAGGGCTCGGTCGCGAATCCGGCCACATCGAGGAGGGCATGCTCCAGGTGGCGGAGGTCGGCCTCGCCGGGCCTGAGCCGCGCCAGCGTCACGTGCGGCACGAAGCGCCGCGCCGCGACCCGCGCCCCGGCCCGCCGCGCCGCGCCCTCCACCTTGGCCTGTAGCCGGTCGAGCGCCGGCTCCGGCCGGAAGCCGACATAGACCACCCGCGGGCGGTCGCCGCCGAAGAGGCCGACGCCACGCAGCGCCAGCGCGAAGCGCGGTGCCGCGATCGCCTCGAAGGCGACATGCGCTTCCTCGGCCGTGGGCTCTGGCACCTCGCCGAGGAACACCAGCGTGAGGTGAAGGTTCTCCGGCAGGATCTGCCGCGGCAGGGGCAGCATCTGCGCGAGCGCCCCGAGACGCGCCTGCACAGCCCCGGGCAGGGGTACGGCCACGAAGGCACGGATCACCGGCGCGCGAGCGCCGCGAGGCGCTCCCTCACCTCGGGCCGCACCTGGCCTTCGCGCGGCGCGTCGCGGAGCGCGGTGCAGAGCGTCTCGGCCGGCACGGCGCGCCGCGACCAGGACAGCGCGCGCAGCACGGCCTCGGCCTCCTGCGGCAGCCGCTCGGGGATCTCGGCGCCGATCAGCGTGGCCCAGACGCCGGCCCAGAGCCGGCCCACTGTCCAGGGATTGTAGCCGCCGCCACCGAGGACCAGGAAGCGCGGCGCGAGCGGGGCCAGCGCTGCCACCACCGCCCAATGCGAATTGTTCGATAAAGACAAGCGAGAGAGCGGGTCCTCGGCCACGGCGTCGGCCCCACATTGCAAAACGACAGCCTCGGGTCGAAACGCCTCGACCCGCGGAAGGATCAGCTCGTCGAGCGCCGCCCGCATCTCGGCATCGTTGAACCCGCGCGGCACGGGGAGGTTGAAGGCCGAGCCGCCGGCCTCGTCCTCGAGCGCGCCGGTGAATGGCCAGCGGCGCTCCTCGTGGACCGAGATCATCCTGAGCTCGGGATCGCCGGCGAAGGCGGCCTCGACCCCGTCGCAGTGATGCGCGTCGATGTCGACATAGGCGATCCGGCGCACGCCGACGCGGCGGAGCGAGAGCATCGCCAGCACAGGATCGTTGAGATAGCAGAAGCCGCTCGCGCGGTCGGGCAGGCCGTGATGGGTGCCGCCTGCCGGGTGGTAGATCACGCCGCACCGGGCGAGCAGTTCCCCGGCCAGGAGCGAGCCGCCGGCGGAAGTGGCCGGGCGGCGGAACATCTCGGGGAAGACCGGGTTGGAGACGGTGCCGAGGCCGTGGCGTGCCCGCTCCTCGTCGCTCACCGCCTGCCGCGCCTCGGCGCGCTCCAGCGCGGCGACGTAGGCGGGCGTGTGCCAGAGCGTCAGCGCGGCGGGCTTGGCGCGCGGCGAGGTGCGGAACTGCTCAGGCGGCAGCCAGCCCAGCGCGCGGGCGAGGTCCGTCGCGGTCGAGACCCGCGGCACCCGGAGCGGGTGCCAGGGCCCGTAGCTCGAGCGGCGGTAGATCTCGTGGCCGAGAAAGAGCGGCCCCGCTGCCACAACCACCCCGTCAGGCATAGCCGGCCTCGCGGAGGCCTGCCCGTGCGAGGTCACCGCGCCTGACCGCGGGGATCGCGGCGAGGACTATTGCGGGGTCGTGGGGAGCGTAATGCACGGCGGCCCTCCGGACAGCTCGATGACCCAGAAGCTACCTCGCTACCCCGAGCGGTCAAGCGCGGGCTGGTTTCACGCGACGGTTACCTCTATCCTGCAGAAACACGTGCTAATTGAAACGGCACGACGATAGCCGCGGCGCAACCGCGGCAGAAACGAGCAGAAGAATGACGGTCCAGCGCCAGAGCCCACCCCCGATCGGGGTGGCCGACATTCCCGAGGGCGAGGCCCGTACCCAGGTCGCCGCGCTGTGCTGGCGCCTCGAGGACGGCAAGGTGCAGGTGCTGCTGGTCACCAGCCGGGAGACCGGGCGCTGGGTGATGCCGAAGGGCTGGCCGATCGAGGGCAGTTCCTCGCCCGAGGCGGCGCGCGCCGAGGCCTGGGAGGAGGCCGGGGTCGAGGGCAGGGTGAGCGACAATTGCCTCGGCCTCTACGCCTATCACAAGGTCCTCGGCCCTGAGGACGACGTGCCCTGCGTGGTGGCCGTCTACCCGCTCAAGGTGAAGGGGCTGGCCGAGGATTTCCCCGAACGCGGCGAGCGCGAGCGACGCTGGTTCAGCCCCAGGAAGGCGGCGCAGAAGGTGGACGAACCGGAGCTCAAGGAGCTCCTCCGGGGCCTGGATCGGAAGGTACTGAAGAGCTGAGCCGCGGCCTGCAACGCGTTGATTTTCGCGCCGGAATGCTTAAGTATCGTTCAGTTTCGCGCTAAGGAACGGGGTATGATCCGCTACGCGCTCACCTGCGAGAAGGGACACGGCTTCGAAAGCTGGTTCCAGTCGGCAGAGGCCTTCGACAAGGTCCGCTCGGCGGCGATGGTGAGCTGCCCCGATTGCGGCTCGGTCGCCGTCGAGAAGGCGTTGATGGCGCCCGGGGTCCGTCCCGCGCGACAGGCCGCGGAGCGCCCGCTCTCGGAGGCGCCCGCCGGCGAGAAGGAGCGCGCGCTGGCCGAGCTGCGCCGCCGCGTCGAGGAGGGCTCCGACTACGTCGGAATGAAGTTCGCGGCCGAGGCCCGCGCGATCCACGAAGGCGAGGCGCCGGAGCGCTCGATCTGGGGCGAGGCGCGGATCGACGAAGCAAGAAGCCTCATCGACGACGGCGTCCCGGTGGCGCCGCTGCCGTTCCGCCCGAAGTCGAAGACGAACTGAGCCGGCCCCGCCAGGCCCCGCGGCGCCGGATGCGGATCAGACCACGGAGCAGGAGAAGGCGAGAAAGCGGCCGTCCTGGTTGCCGGTGATCCGGCCCATCGGTGTCGGCTGGTAGCCCATCCCCCGCGCCATCCGCATGAATGCGGGCGGGCCGAGGAACAGGCAGCGCCTGGCGTCGATGCTCTTGAGATACTCGTTGGCGGCGGTGAGGATCTGCTCGGCGACCCCCGGCACGATCGCGGTGAGCCGCGTCAGCTCCCAGGTCTCGGGATCGACCGGCGGCTCGTCGGCGCAGACATCGGCCGGAAGCCCCGGCAGGTGCTCGAGGAAGGCGTCGCGGATCATGTAGCTGTAGACAACCTTGCCGGACCCGAATCTCCAGTCGGTGCGGATCAGCCGGGCCCCGCCCACGACCCGCGCGCCCTGATGCGCCACGATGTAGACCGCGCCGAAATAGTCGTACTGCTCGAACTCCATCGCTGCGCGGTGGTAGAGGTCCCAGTGCATCTGGTCGACGAAGACCGTCTTCCTCAGCTCGAGGAACTTGGCGACCAGGTTCCAGCGCGGCCCGTCCTTCGGGAACTGGAGGACCGAGACCGTGGAAGGCGCTTCGCTCATCTCAGTGGTAGATCGCTGATATTCTTACACGTTGTTCCTCGGAAAGGTCTGCCTGGCCGAGGAACATGACGCGGTCGAATACCGGATCGATGAACCAGACGCCGGCGGCGTTGACCTCAAGCGTCACCACGCCGTCACCGGCGAAGCGCTCGAAATGCTCAAGCAACGACTCCACCATGTCGAGGGTGAGTCGAAGCTGGAATCGGGAGGGATTGTCAGTAGACATGGGTCCATCTGCCGTTGTGCGCGGAGACTGCACGACAGTCGGCACGGAAGGCAAACCTTAGGTTGTAGAAATATGCGTGGAGATTATACTTAAGTATAATGGCGGGACTTGTAGGCAGCACATGCGCGCACAGAAGTCGGTCTCCAGCGGGATCCCCGCGCTCGATGCTGCCCTGCCGAGCCTTCGGTTGCTCGGTCCGTCAGGGTTCATCTTCGCCCACAACATCACCTTCCGGGGGCCGGAATACTTTCATTCGGAATATCCCAAGGCCTGGCAGATGGAATACGAGGGCAAGAGCTACGCCTATTTCGACCCGGTCCTGCTTTGGAGCCTGATGAACGCCGGCGACAGGCGCTGGTCGGAGGTGAAACTGCCCGACCTTCGCGGAGTGATGAAGGCGGCGCGGGCGCACGGGCTCAACTACGGTGCTGTCTTCGCGCGGGCGCACCGGAGCAAGAAGTCGATCCTCACTGTGGCGCGCCCGGACCGCGACTGCACCGACGAGGAGATGGCGTTCCTTTCCGCCAGCTTCGAGCACCTGATGGGCGAGATCGAGCGCGACGACGGCGGCGGCCTCACGCCGGCCGAGGCCGAGACCCTGCGCTGCGTCCGCGATGGCATGAGCTATGCCGAGGCGGCCGAGTTGCTGGAGATCTCGGTGCCCACGGTGAAGGCGCGGGTGGAGAAGGCGCGCGGCAAGCTTGGTGCGCGCAACGCCACCCATGCCGTGGCGCTGGCGATCCAGCGCAAGCTGATCTGAGGCGCGCAGGTCGGTCGCTTGCGCCGCCCCTAACCTTGGCATAATGAGCCCGCGTTCCCGCTTCTCCGGCAGAGGACGCGATGCCGCTTCTCGTGATGAAATTCGGAGGCACCTCGGTGGCTGATCTCGGCCGCATCGAGGGCGCTGCCGAGAAGGTGAAGCGCGAGGTCGAGCGCGGCTACGACGTCATCGTCATCGTCTCGGCGATGGCGGGCAAGACCAACGAACTGGTCGGCTGGGTCGAGCAGACCTCGCCGTTCTTCGACGCCCGCGAATACGACGCGGTCGTGTCCTCGGGCGAGAACGTGACCGCCGGGCTGATGGCGCTGCGGCTGCAGGAGATGGGCATCCCGGCGCGAAGCTGGCAGGGCTGGCAGGTGCCGCTCCTGACCAGCTCGGCCCACGGCGCGGCGCGGATCGAAGAGATCCCGCGCGCCAACATCGACCAGAAGTTCGCCGAGGGCATGAAGGTGGCCGTGGTGGCGGGTTTCCAGGGCATCGGCAGGGACGGCCGCGTCACCACCCTCGGCCGCGGCGGCTCGGACACCACGGCGGTGGCCTTCGCCGCCGCCTTCGCGGCGGAACGCTGCGACATCTACACCGATGTCGACGGAGTCTACACCACCGACCCCCGGATCGAGGAGAAGGCGCGCAAGCTCGACAGGATCGCCTTCGAGGAGATGCTGGAACTTGCCTCGCTGGGCGCCAAGGTGCTGCAGACCCGCTCGGTCGAACTGGCGATGCGCTACAATGTGCGGCTGAGGGTGCTGTCGAGCTTCGAGGACAACGACGAGAACGCGGGCACATTGGTCTGTGCCGAGGAGGAGATCGTGGAAAGCAACGTGGTCGCCGGGGTCGCCTATTCGCGCGACGAAGCCAAGATGACGCTCATTTCGGTCGCCGACCGCCCCGGCATCGCCGCGGCGATCTTCGGGCCACTGGCCGAGGCCGGGGTCAACGTCGACATGATCGTGCAAAACATCGCCGAGGAGGGTCGCACGGACATGACCTTCTCCTGCCCGGTCGACCAGGTGAAGCGCGCCGAACGCGCGGTGAGCGAGGCGCTCGACAAGGGCGTGATCCAGTTCTCCGAACTGGTGGCCGACAAGGACGTCTCCAAGGTCTCGGTGGTCGGCATCGGCATGCGCTCCCACGCCGGCGTGGCGGCGCGGATGTTCGCCGCGCTGGCCGCTGAGGGGATCAACATCAAGGTCATCACAACCTCCGAGATCAAGATCTCGGTTCTGATCGACCGGAAATATATGGAACTCGCCGTGCAGGCGCTCCATGATGAGTTCAAACTCGAGAGGGCCGCCTGAGACGGCCCGATGAGAGCCGACGCGGGGGAGATGGCCGAGCGCACCGAATTCGAAAGCCGCAAGCTGCTCCGTGGCTTGCGGGACGCCCTCGCCGAGCCCGGCGCGGGGCAGGAGCGGCTTGACCACATCACCCGGCTGATCGCCGATGCGATGCGGACCGAGGTCTGCTCGATCTACCTGTTCCGCGACGAGGAGACGCTCGAGCTCTGCGCCAGCGAGGGCCTCAAGAAGGAGGCGGTGCACAAGACCCGGATGCGCCTCGGTGAGGGCCTCGTCGGCCGGGTGGCGCGCACCGCGCAGCCGATCAACACCGGCAATGCCCCGGCCGAGAAGGGCTTCCGCTACATGCCCGAGACCGGCGAGGAGATCTACTCCTCGTTTCTCGGCGTGCCGATCCAGCGGCTGGGCGAGCGGCTCGGCGTGATCGTGGTGCAGTCGAAGAAGGCGCGCCAGTACTCCGAGGACGAGGTCTACGCGCTCGAGGTCGTGGCGATGGTTCTCGCCGAGATGACCGAGCTCGGCGCCTTCGTCGGCGAAGGCGCGGCGATGTCGGCGCGGCACAAGCAGCCGGTCACCTTCCGCGGCGTCTGCGGCCAGGAGGGATCGGCCGAGGGCAAGGTCTGGCTGCACGAGCCGCGCGTCGTCGTCACCAACCCCTTCGCCGACGACCCCAAGGCCGAGCTGAAGCGGCTGAAGCGCACGATGGACCAGCTCCGGGTCTCGGTCGAGGACCTGCTCGCCAACTCGCCGACCGCCGAGCCCGAACACCGCGAGGTTCTGGAGACCTACCGGATGTTCGCCCATTCCAAGGGCTGGATGCGGCGCATGGAGGAGGACATCACCCGCGGCCTCTCGGCCGAGGCGGCGGTGGAGAAGGAGCAGTCGACCGCCCGCGCCCGCATGGAGCAGGTGCCCGACCCCTACTTGAGGGACCGGCTGCACGATCTCGACGACATCTCCAACCGCCTGCTCCGGATGCTGACCGGACAGGGCCAGATGACCGGCGCGGTGCTGCCCGAGAACCCGATCCTGGTGGCCCGCGCCATCGGCCCCGGCGAGCTGCTGGAATACGGCCGCGCGCTGAAGGGCGTGGTGCTCGAGGAGGGCTCGGTCGGAAGCCACGCAGCCATCGTCGCCCGGGCGCTCGCAATCCCGCTGGTGATCAACGCCGAACGGATCACCACCGAAGCGCTGAACGGCGACACGATCCTGGTCGACGGCGACAATGGCGTGGTGCACCTCCGGCCCGAGGAGACGATCGCCACGGCCTTCCACGACAAGATCGCGATGGCCGCCAAGGCGCAGGAGCGCTACGCCTCGATCCGCGAGCTGCCCGCCCAGGCGCTCTGCGGCACCGTGATCTCGCTGCACATGAACGCCGGCCTGATGGCCGACCTGCCATCGCTGGTCGGCTCCGGCGCCGAGGGCGTCGGGCTGTTCCGGACCGAGCTGCAATTCCTGATCCGCACCCAGGTGCCGCCGCGCGGCGAGCTCGCCGCGCTCTACGCGCGGGTGATGGACGCGGCCAAGGGCAAGCGCGTGGTCTTCCGCACCCTCGACATCGGCTCGGACAAGGTGCTGCCCTACATGCGGCGCCCCGAGGAGCCGAACCCGGCGCTCGGCTGGCGGGCGATCCGGGTCGGGCTCGACAAGCCCGGCATCATGCGGATGCAGCTGCAGGCGCTGATCCGCGCCGCCGCCGGGCGGCCGCTTTCGGTGATGTTCCCGTTCGTGGCCGAGGCGGACGAATATTTCCAGGCCCGCCAGAAAGTGCTCGACGAGATCGAGCGCGAGCGCCGACTCGGCCACGTGCTGCCCTCGAGCCTCGAGATCGGCGCGATGCTGGAGACGCCCTCGCTCGCCTTCGCGCCGGCAAGATTCTTCGAGGCGGCCGATTTCGTCTCGATCGGCGGCAACGACCTCAAGCAGTTCTTCTTCGCCGCCGACCGCGAGAACGAGCTGGTCCGTCGCCGCTACGACACGCTGAACACGAGCTACCTGGGCTTCATCGACCAGATCGTCGCCCGCTGCGCGGCGACCGACACGCCGCTGTCGTTCTGCGGCGAGGATGCCGGGCGGCCGGTGGAAGCGGTGGCGCTGGCGGCGATGGGCCTGCACATGCTGTCGATGCGGCCGGCCTCGATCGGGCCGGTGAAGCACCTGCTGAGGCGCGTCAACCTCGAGGAGGCGCGGGCGGTGATCGAGCGGGCGCGCGAAGCCGGCGAGACCAGTGCACGCCCGGCTCTCATGGACTGGCTCAAGGTCCAGCTCTGACCCCGCCCCGGGGCGCTCCCGCCCCTCGTCGGCGGCCAAGGGCCGCCTCCTCGGGTTGGGCCAGGCGCGCCGGGCTTCGCCCGCGCGCGGTCGGTCCCGGCGGGGCCCGTCGCGCACCGCCTCGGGCCTCGGAGGGGGCTGTCTGCCTCCCGCTCGCCTGCGGCGAGCCCCCCCCGAAGGTACTTGCAACAAGAGGAGAGATCTTGCCGGGAGTTGGCGGCAGGGCGGCGTCGGGGGCTTTGCATTTCCCGGTGCCCCGTGACAATGACCGCGCGGACCCCGCCTCCGGAGACGACCGATGATCCTCTACCCCGCGATCGACCTCAAGGACGGCCAGTGCGTGCGGCTCTTGCGCGGCGAGATGGCGGCGGCGACGGTGTTCAGCGACGATCCCGCCGGCCAGGCCCGCGGCTTCGCCGAGGCCGGCTGCGACTGGCTGCACCTGGTGGACCTCAACGGCGCCTTTTCCGGCAGGCCGGTCAACGCGGCGGCGGTAGAGGCGATCCTCGCGGCGGTCGACCTGCCGTGCCAACTCGGCGGCGGGATCCGCAGCATGGGCCAGATCGAGGCCTGGCTCTCGAAGGGCATCGCCCGGGTCATCCTCGGCACCGTGGCAGTGGAGGAACCGGGCCTCGTCCGCGCCGCCGCCCGCGCCTTCCCGGGGCAGGTGGCCGTGGGCCTCGACGCCCGCGGCGGCAAGGTCGCCACCCGGGGCTGGGCGGAGGCGACCGAGCTCACCGTCACCGAGCTCGCGACCGCCTTCGAGGATGCCGGAATCGCCGCCATCATCTACACCGACATCGACCGCGACGGCGCGATGGGCGGGCCCAACGTCGCGGCGACCGAAGCGCTGGCGCGCGCGGTCGAGGTGCCGGTCATCGCGTCCGGCGGCGTCGCCTCGCTCGCCGACCTCGTCGCGCTCCGCGACACCCGGGTGATCGCCGGGGCGATCACCGGGCGCGCCATCTACGACGGAGCGATCGACCTCGCCGCGGCGGTCGCGGCGCTCAGGGACTAGCCCCCGGCGGCGGCGGCGGTCAACGCCTGCAGCGCGCCGGCCATCTTAGCCACGACCTCGGCGTCGCTCGAAATCGCGAGATCGTCGAGCGTCTCGGCGGGTGTCTCGTAGGCGAGCCAGACCTTGCCCTCGCCGTCCTCGAAAACCAGCACCTTCAGCGGCAGGTAGAGCGCGGCGAGCCGGTCGGCCTCGATCGCCGGAGTGCCGAGCGCGGGGTTGCCGAAGACGAGGAGCTGCGAGTCGCCGACGTCGCTGCCGACGCTGCGGGCGCCCGCGCCGTGGTCGATCCGGGCGAAGACGGTGGCGCCGGCGCCTTCCACGGCGGCCTGCAGCGCGTCCATCGTGGCGGTGACGTCGCGGCTGCTCTCGAGGCGGACGATCTCGTCGGCGAGCGCCGGAAGGGCGGAAACGGCAAGGGCCAGGGCGGCCAGGGCAGTCTTCATGGCGGTCTCCTTCGCTTGGTCGCGCCGGCCGATCCTCTGGCCTCCGCCCGGCTTTGGCCATAAAAGATCGCGTGATCCCGCCCCGGAGAGCGATTTCGTGCTCAAGACCCGCATCATCCCCTGCCTCGACGTCGCCGACGGCCGCGTCGTGAAGGGCGTGAACTTCGTCAACCTCATCGACGCGGGCGACCCGGTCGAGGCGGCGCGGGCCTACGACGCGGCAGGGGCCGACGAGCTCTGCTTCCTCGACATCCATGCGACCCACGAGAACCGCGGCACGATGTACGACCTCGTCACCCGCACCGCGGAACAGTGCTTCATGCCGCTGACCGTGGGCGGCGGCGTGCGCAAGCAGGCCGACGTGCGGGCCTTGCTCCTCGCCGGCGCTGACAAGGTCAGCTTCAACTCCGCCGCGGTGGCCAACCCCGACGTGGTGGCCGAGGCCGCCGACCGCTTCGGCAGCCAGTGCATCGTGGTGGCGATCGACGCCAAGGCGGTGGCGCCGGGGCGATGGGAGATCTTCACCCATGGCGGGCGGCGGCCGACCGGGATCGACGCCGTGGCGTTCGCGAAGACAGTGGCGGCGAAGGGCGCGGGCGAGATCCTGCTCACCTCGATGGACCGCGACGGCACCAAGGAGGGCTTCAACATCCCGCTGACCCGCGCCATCGCCGACGCG